>JBIKNA010000629.1:0-3442 GCA_044358965.1 Polyangiaceae bacterium | reverse complement strand
CGTGGAGAGCGCAGCCTTGGCACTGGCCGAGCTCGACGCCTGCCCCTTCGACGTCGTGCTCACGGACTTGAACATGCCCGGGACCGACGGCATGGTGCTCCTGCAGACCATCACTGCGCGATACCCCGACGTCTCAGTGGTGATGCTCACAGCGCACGGAAGCGTGCCCTTGGCCGTGGCGGCAATGCGCAACGGCGCTGCGGACTTCATGCTCAAGCCGTGGGACAAAGACGAGCTCGTGTACACCGTGCGCAAAGCCGCGCGCCGAACCCCCGATGAGCCAAGCGCAACGGCCACCAAGGGCAGTGCCATGCGCGAGATCGACGATCTGTTGCAGCGCGCAGCCCAGGGCACGGCCACGGTGCTCATCCGCGGCGAGAGCGGCACGGGCAAAGAGCTGGCGGCGCGGGCCGTGCACGAGCGCGGTCCGCGAAAAGACAAGCCGTTTGTCCGGGTGCACTGCGCTGCCTTGCCCGATGCGCTGCTCGAGAGCGAACTCTTTGGCTACGAAAAGGGCGCGTTTACGGGCGCAGCATGCCGCAAACCTGGGCGCGTAGAGCTGGCCGAGGGCGGCACGCTGTTCTTGGACGAGATCGGCGACATCAGCGCCGCAACGCAGGTGAAGTTGCTTCGGGTTCTGCAAGAGCGTGAATACGAGCGCCTGGGCGGCACGCAAACGCTCAAGGCCGACGTGCGGTTCATCGCCGCCACGCATCAAGACCTCGAGGCCATGGTGCAGGCGCGCACCTTCCGCGAAGACCTGTTCTATCGGCTCAACGTCGTTCCCGTGTGGCTGCCGCCGTTGCGAGAACGCACGCAAGAAATCGAAGGCCTGGCGCGACAATTTGCCGTGGTGCTTGGCCAGAAAAACGGCCGCGGCCCCCTCGGCATCGAAGACGGCGCCGTCGCGTTGCTGCGCGCCCAGCCCTGGCCGGGCAACGTGCGGCAGCTGCAAAACTTCATCGAGCGCCTGGTGGTGCTGGGCACCGGTCCCGCGCTCAGCATGGCCGAGGTTCAAAAAGAGCTTGCCCGTGCGAGCTCCCAGTCCCCCGGCAAGGCACACACCACCGAAGATGCAGGCACCTTGGAAGCCCGGGTCCGGGACGCCGAAGTCGAAGCGCTCAAAGATGCGTTGGCACGTGCCGGCGGCAACCGAAACTTGGCCGCCAAGGTGCTTGGTGTCAGCCGCCGCACGCTGTTCAACAAGCTGGCTGCATACGGCGTCTCGTAGCGGGAACCGAACGCGCCGCCCATCAGAACGAGTACCCCGCTGCGAGGCCTGCACTTGGTCCGCCATCCGAGAATGTTCGCGCCTGGTAGCCTCCACGCAGCTGAACCGCAAAGCCATTGCCCACGTTCCAGCCAACCTCGCCAATGAGCCGAACGCCTGCCTTGTCGGCGTGGGGCATGGTCGTCACCTCGACGATGGGCGCAAAGGACCATCGCGGCGAGGTCACCACGTCGAAGCGGCTGTAGGCGCGAAAACCAAAGACGTCGATGCCTTCGACGCCCAACGTGAGCCGTGTGGCATAAGGATCCCCGATGATGACGGCGCCGCCGCCACCAACAGAGAAGCCAACCTCCGTCACGCTCGTCAGGAACTCGCCCTCGAAGTGCAATTCGGGAGCAGCGCGCAAGCGCAGCCGGGGCGCGCCGTAGTTGAGACCAACATCGAAGCGATTGGGATCTGTCTCGCCCGCCACAACGGACCTGCCGCGAACCACTCCGGCGCGAATGCCAAACTCTGCAACGGTGCGAAGGATGCGATACGTGTACGCGCCTTCGACGCGGTAGTACCCATCGGCAAAGCGCTGCGAGGTCAGCGGACTTCCGGGAGCACTGCCCTGCGGTCGTACCATGGCGTCGGTGCTGCCAAAACTGACGACCTCCCCGAAGGTGCTGACCGTGGATCTACGGTCGTCGTTCTTCTTCAGTAGCTCCGCCTCTTGGGCATCGGTGAGGTCCGGCGTGACCTGGACGCTATGCAACGCCGTGCGCGACGCAAACACCGGCGTACGCCGGCCTTGCAGGTCTTCGACCTCGATGGCATAGCCAAAGTCTTCGCCGAGTTGCTCTTCGGGCACCACGGCCACGTAAGGCTCGCGCCCCTGGGACGAACGCTCGAAAGGAATCTCGATGAGTGCCCCCTGGTGGCGGTAGACGAGCAGCACGCGCCGCGCCAGCTCGGCGTGGTCGACGGTGGCGCCAAGCTCCAACCTCGCGTGTTTGGGCGTCACACTTTTGGGTGCATGATGCACTCGCACCGCAACGGCAACAGGCGTTGCCGCGGGGGCCGTCTCGGGCGAGGGGGGCTCGGTGTCTGCCCACGCCGGGGCCCCGAGGGCCGTGCCAAGAGCCACGATGGAGAAAGCCAGAATACAACGTTGGGTTACCATTCGTACGTCACCGCCGCGCCAGCGCCGGGACCGGCGTGGACAATCGTTCTGCCTTGATACGAAGCGCGTCCGGCCAACACGAGGCTGGGCAGGATGCGGTAGCCCACCTGTCCGATGAGCCGTAGTCCGACCTCTCCGGCCCCGGACGACGTGCCGGGTGTGGCGAGTCCGGGTGGCGGTGCGCCGCCTGCGGGTTGGTTCGTCACTTCG
This sequence comes from Polyangiaceae bacterium, assembly GCA_044358965.1. GTDB lineage: Bacteria > Myxococcota_A > Polyangia > Polyangiales > Polyangiaceae > SXNL01. The sequence continues at coordinate 836 of JBIKNA010000629.1, read as the reverse complement.
GTGCGGAGCACGATGGGAACCTTTGCAAAGGTGTTCCATTCGAGCTGCGTGATGCCCCGGAGGCCGACGCCCCCCAAGGTCTCTCCGCCGAACAGCAAGTTGGTGCGCCGATCGTTGCCGATGCGCACGAAGGCCTGCGCGCCACCACTCACCCCCGTCTCGCGCAAGCCAAGAACGCCGCGGCCGACCACCGACACGATGGGCGTGAAGGCGTACTCGGCCTCCAAGTAGCCATAGGTCAGTCCTACGGCACGGGGCGCGAGGCCCTGCTCATCGAGTTCGGCCAATGTGCCGCCTTTGCCGCGAAAGACACCGAAGCCCGAGCGCACGGCCCGCAAGCCCACGTCATCGAAACGCACGCCGGCCACGCCCTCGGTCTGAAACACGCTGTCGTTGTCTTTTTTGGTGTTGAACGAGGCATAGTCCGTCAGGAGCGAGACCGTGACGATGCGCGGTTTTGCCGCGATGGAGACTTGTGCGTCTTCCACCGGCGTCGTGTTGGGTCCGCCGGCGGTGCCCACGACGGCCAGGGGTTTCCCAGCAGGGCCCGTCACCTCGATGAAGTAGTCGAGGCTGGGCGCTTGAATGTGCTCTGCAGGTACCGTTACGGCGTAGTAGCCAGCGCCGGCTTCGCGCATGGGCAGCGACACGTACGACGGGTGACCGGTGCGGCGTACGTGAAGCACGGCTCCGGCGCTCTTTCCGGCGATCTCGACGCCGATGGACAGCGCCTTGTGCGCCTGGGCCTTTTCCGGCGGCGCGAAGGCCCCGAGGGTCGGTCCCGAGGTCATGGCCTTCGGCGCTTGGCCTCGGGGAGCTCCATCCAGGGCCCGCAG
>JBIKNA010000217.1:0-11567 GCA_044358965.1 Polyangiaceae bacterium | reverse complement strand
AAGCGATGACGTCATCGTTGGTGCCGTTCGCGAGCGCGCCAAGGCCACCCCAAGCGCCGGCTACAAGCTGGACGCGGCGGCCGGCAAGGTCACCCCCGTGGCCGTGGCCAAGCCCGACACCGAGCTCGTGCGCGCCATCGAAGAGTGTGTGAAGGCCGAGCAGCAGCGCATCAAGCGCATGGCCCAGAAGTCCACGGAGCTCGCGGAGCTTGCCAAAGAGGCCGATGGCCTTCTGCCGGTGGTGCCCACGCGTTTTCGCCCTGATGGCAATGCCAAGGTCGACGAGGTCAAGGTCGAGCTGCGGGCGGCGCACAAGTCGCTCAAAGACTTGTCTGTTGCCGCCAAAAAAGAAGAGCGCGCGGGCGAAGACCTGTTTGCTGCGCTGGGCCGGGCGCTCTTGCCGTCGGCGCAGTCGCACGCGGCCTCGCACCCACTGCCTCCTGGGCCCGCGGGCACAGCGACCAGCAAGCCCAAGGGCACCACCGATTTGCCGCCACCCAAGCCCCCCACCAAGACCGATCCGCTGCCGCCGCCCAAGCCGCCGGAGCCGCCCAAGCCGCCGGGCACCCAAGAAGAGTTCGCTCCGTAGTTGGATGTGCGCCACGTTTGGGGTTGGGTTCTGTTTGTAGGCGTGCCGTGTCTTCTGCTCGTGGCTGACGGATGAGCCGGTGGGCCGGGCATCGGGGCCGACCGTCAGCGTGTTGAACCGGCGGGTCGCTTGTACGCGTCGAAGCGAAGAGAGAGTGGTGCGCACGCGGCTCCCGAGGCACGGAATGGAGATGAAGGCCGGGCACGGGCACCGCGGACAACGGACAGGCGTGGGGTTTCGCTATTCGCAGGACAGGCCGGTGGGGCACAGGACCTTGTCGGCGATCTTGATGCGACGCTTGCTCTGCCCCACGCGGCCGGCGGTGTCACGCACGGTGACGGTGACGTCGATGGGCTTGCCCAAGAAGCGCTTGTAGTCTTCGGCCAGGTTGGCGGCGCCGCTGTCGAGCTGGAACCGCAGGCCGTAGAGCTTGCAGTAACCGCCCTCGTCGGGGTCGAAGCTGAACACGAAGGCCGTGGGTTGAATGGTGCTCGTGGGGTTGTCGGGCAACACGCCGGTGATGGTGGTGGTGGAGCCCGATTGACGCAGGTTGCGCATGCGCAGAGCTACCCAAATATGGTGGCCGCCCTGCGGGCCCTTTTCGATCTGCAGCGTGTCGCCGTCGTTGAGCGGGGCGTAGTTGGTTTGGCCGCTTCCCAAAGTGACCTCGGGATCGCCCGCGCCCGCGGGGCGGCACACGTCGGGCGGCGAGGATGCCCAATCCGGGCGATACACTTCCGTGGCGCTGCTCGGTACCTCGCTCGCAGTGCATGCGCCCGCGATGCAGGTGCTGGGGGCGGGGCAGCTGGGGCCCGTGGGCAGAAATGCGCCAGGAGCTGCCCGCAGGCCCGCGGCGGTCATGCAACGCTGCTCCAGGCGAACGCGCAGAAGGCGTTCTTGGCCTGCGATGATCTTGGTGTCCACCAGGCGCGAGAGCAACACCGGGTCCGCCGCGTTGTCGCTCTGCCGGCCTTCGATGCGAAAGCTGACTGCGCCCGTACCGGACTCGCTTCGGACGCGGACCTCTTTGGGCAAGGGCGGAGGGGAGACACTGCTCTTGAGATCGATGCGCTCGGTGGAGACCGCTTTGCCGTCGACGCTTGTCTCCACGGTCACGACGTTCACGTAGCCAAGCAGATCATCGGCCGTCAGGCCGAGCACCACGCTGCCAGCTTCGGCGTCGTCGATGGGCGAGGGGCCGGGGCACGCGAGGAGCGTGACGGCGAAGGTGAACAGCGCTGCCGCTCGCGTCACGCGGGTGTGCCAACAGGAAGCCATGTCAGAAGCAACGTAGCAAGCCTTGGACCAGGGCCGCCCTAGCAAGAAATGCCTGGTGATCGAGCGCAGTGGGCGCGGGGGCGTCAGCCCACGGCCATGACGCCCAGGTCGCGGGTTGGCGCAGGTGCGAACGATTGACCTAAGCGCTCAGCGCGAGGCGCAGCGCTCGGTGGCCGGGCCCTGGGCGACCATCTCGCCGCTCGAGGGCTTGAGTGCCGTGGCCATGGTGTCGGGCTTCACGAACTCCGTGTAGCGCGTGATCTCTTTGCCGTTGGGGTCGATCACGATGACCACCGGCAAGCCCACGACGCCGTACTTCTTGGACAGGCGCTTGACCTCCGGATCGTCGTCATCGGTGGCGTCGATCTTGAGCGCCACGTAGCGCGCGGCCTCGGCGCGGACCTTCGGGTCGGGCCAGGTGAGCTCTTCGAGCTCTTTGCAGGCCTTGCACCACTCGGCACCAAAATCGATGAGCACGGGTTTGCCCTCGGCCTTGGCCTTGGCAAACGCGGCGTCCTCTTTGGTGAGCCAGGCGATCTTGGGAGCGCCGCCGGCAATCTCCGCCACCGCCGGGCCCGCAACCTCTTTGGGCTGGTTGGACCAGGTGAGCACCATGAACAGGCCCGCGATGGCCGGGATGATGGACGCGAGCTTGCTGGGCTTGCTGTACTTCTTGAGCGGTGACTTCTTGCGCTCGCCCATGACGTGCAGGATACCGAGGACCAGGCCGATGGCCGCGAGCGCGGTGCCCACGCCCACGTACGCGTTGGAGCTGCTGGCCAGGGCCTTGAAGGCTTTGGGGAAGCCGTCGCGGAGGTACGACAGGGCCATGTAGGCCAACACCACGCCGCTGCCCCACTTGATGCCCATCATCCAGGCGCCGCCTTTGGGCAAGTTGACCGCGAAGGTGCCCGCCACGAAGAAGATGAGCCCGAGACCCAGGGCAAACGACAACATGCACGCGGCGCCCATGGCCACGTTCTTGGTGGTGGAGATCCAGATCACGAGGCCCGTGAGGAACGGGCCAGTACATGGCGCCGCCACGAGACCCATCACGAACCCGATGCCGAACGCACCCTTGAAGCCGATGCCGCCAACGGTAGACAGGCGGTTGTTGAGGCCCGCGGGGAGCGTGAGCTCGAAGGCGCCAAACATTGACGCCGCGAGTGCCGTAAAGACGACGGCAATGCCCGAAACCACGTAGGGGTTCGAGAGCGCGCTGCCCATGAGCTTGCCCGAGAGCGCGAAGAACATGCCCAGCGGAACGAACAAAGCCGCGATGCCCAGCACGAAGGTTGCCGAGAGCGCCGCGCCGCGCATGCGGGACTGCGTTTCTGTGGCGCCGAACACGCTGACCGTGATGGGCACCATGGGGAACACGCATGGCGTGAGGCTGGCCACAATGCCGCCAGCAAACGATGCGGCGACGGCCACGAGTGGCCCGTGGTCGCACATGATCTTGCTGAACCGCCCGGTGTCGGACCCTTCGGCAAACGCAGACGCCGGGATCAACATCACGGCCGCGAACACCATCAACGGCCACCACGCACGAATCCGAAGCTGCACTCGAGTTCTCCTTTGGGCGGATGCTGCACGTTCAGGATAACACCCGCCGCGCCGTAGGAAAGTGGGGCACAATGGACCCACCCCGCGTTGAATCGCGGGAAACATAGGGTGGATCGCTGATGCATCACCCAAGGCCCGCTGAAGTGTGCCGCCTCTGCTACGATTTCGAGCGATGCGTCGACGCTGGCTTGTGGCTCTCGCCTCCCTCGCTCCCATGGCCGTGGTTGTGGCGTGTGGCGGTTTCTCGTCCACCGGGGGCGCACCCGTCGGCGATGGGGGCCCACCGGACGGCAGCGGTCCGGTCGCCGATGCACAAGTTGGCGACGGGCAACAGCCCGCAGACGCGGCACGTGCGGACTCGGGATTCGCGGACGCCGGACCGTTGCCCGATGCCGGCCCCGAAGATCCGTGCGAAGGAACGCCGTTGGCATTTGCTCGCGATTTCGACTCACCGGATGCCGATCTGAGGGCGGGCTGGACCTTCTTCAAGGATGAAGCCGTTCGCTAGGCTGGCACCAAGACCTCGGGCGGCACGCTCCAGCAGCTCGTGGAAGGCGACGCGTCGGTGGCTGCATTTACCTTGGCGTCTGGGCCGAACCTTGTCTCCGCATCCATAACCGCGGTCCAGCGGACCTGTTCAACCTGGCCAAGGGCGACGATGGTGGGCTGCTCACGGGCGGCGCCGCCGTGCTCGTGGACGGCGGCACCACCGGCGCTTCGGCCCTGCGTATCGAAACACTGGCTGCCGGCCGAAGCCTCGGCGCAACCGTGCTCCTCGTAAAGCAGCTCAATTGGGATGATCCTCAATGCATCAGTTATCGCTTCGACCTCATGGCTCCGGTGCGCGCCGATGCCGGGGGACGGTTCATCGTTGGTGGCATCTCGATGTTTGGAAGCGAGCGCGGCGTAAGCCTTCTGCTCGACACCACCGACCCGACGGGGGTCACGTTTTCGTTCGGGGCGCGGCGAGCTGCGGATGCGTCTGGCGCCGATGCCGCTCCGTCTGATGACGTCGTCGACTTGGTAGGAACCGTGAGCAAGAGCCCCGGGACGTGGTTCCGCGCCACCATCACCCTTCTGCGCAATGCTTCGGGCGGGTATGATACGCGGGCCTCTCTCGTTGCTGCCGGCACAACGTCCAACGCAGAGCAGTTCAACTACGTCTTTCCGCCGCAGCCCGAGCTCCAGAAGCAGGCCAACGTCTTCGTCGGTGCGTTCCACGAGACCCCGATCGAAGCGAAGGTGCTCATCGACTCGGTGCGCGTGACGACGGGAAATCCGTCGAGCACTGCAAAAGGGGATCAGTAGGCGCGTTGCGCTGCCTAGAACTCGGCCGTCTTGGGGGCGCGCGGGTAGGGGATCGCGTCGCGGATGTTGGCCAAGCCGCAGACGTAAACCACCAAGCGCTCGAAGCCCAAGCCGAAGCCCGCGTGCGGCACGGTGCCGTACCTGCGCAAGTCCAGGTACCACTCGTAGGGGGCCTTGGGCAGGTGCATCTTGGCCATGCGGCTCTCGAGCACGTCGAGGCGCTCTTCGCGCTGCGAGCCGCCGATGATCTCGCCGATGCCGGGCGCCAAGATGTCCATGGCGGCGACGGTCTTTTCGTCGTCGTTGAGGCGCATGTAGAACGCCTTGATTTGCTCGGGGTAGTTCATGACCACCACCGGCCGGCCGATCTTCTCTTCGGTCAGGTAGCGCTCGTGCTCGGTTTGCAAATCCGTGCCCCAGCTGACGGGGTACTCCCACTTCTTGCCCGAGCTCTCCACCAGCTTGATGGCCTCGGTGTAGTCGATGCGCTCGAACTTCTGCTCGATGAGGGTTTCGAGTCGTGAAATGGCCGTCTTCTCGACGCGCTCGACGAAGAACTTCATGTCGTCGGCGCGCTCGGTGAGCACCGCGCGGAACACGTACTTCAGGAAGTCTTCGGCCAGGTCTGCGTCGTCGTGCAGGTTGGCAAAGGCGATCTCGGGCTCGATCATCCAGAACTCGGCAAGGTGCCGGGTGGTGTTGGAGTTCTCGGCGCGGAACGTTGGGCCAAAGGTGTACACCTTGGACAGCGCGAGGCAGTACGCCTCGACGTTGAGCTGCCCGGACACGGTAAGGAACGCTTCTTTGCCAAAGAAGTCTTGGCCGTAGTCGACCCCCGCGCCCTGCTCTTTGTCTTTGCGCGGCAGGTTCAGCATATCCAGCGTGCTGACGCGGAACATCTGGCCTGCACCCTCGCAGTCGCTGGCGGTGATGATGGGCGTGTTGACCCAGAAGAACTCGCGCTCGTGGAAGTACCGATGGATGGCCTGGGCCATGCAGTGTCGCACCCGAGCCACGGCGCCAAACGTGTTGGTGCGCGGGCGCAAGTGCGCCACCTCGCGCAGGTACTCCATGCTGTGGGCCTTGGGCTGGATGGGGTACTTCTCGGGGTCGTCGACAAGGCCGGTCACCAGGATGGCGTCGGCCTGAACCTCGAAGCTCTGGCCCTTGCCCTGCGAGGGGACGAGCGTGCCTTCGACCACGATGGAGCAGCCGGCTGTCAGGCGCTGGATCTCGGTTGCGTAGTTGCTGAGCGTGTTGGGGGCGACCACCTGAATGGGGTCGAAGCAGGAGCCGTCGCTCAGGTTCACGAACGAGAGGCCGGCCTTGGAGTCGCGCCGGGTGCGAACCCAGCCGCGAACGCGAACCTTGCTGCCCTCGGAGACCGCGCCGGACAGTGCCCGGCGAACGCTGATGGTGTCCATGGCGGGCACCTTACACCATGCTTCTAGGCCTTGGCACCCGGGCAGCGGCCCGAACGCGACCGTTGCGCAGGTGGCGGCGATCACGGCCCATTTGTGCGACGATGCGCCCATGGGAACGCGAATCACGGGGCTCCTGCTTGCGATGCTACTGGCTGCCTGCGCGGGCGGCGCACCGGCCAAGACCACGGGGTATCCCCCGCAACCCGAGGGGTGCCCCGTGCAGGTGTTCCCCGACACGCCTCCGATGCCCACGGAGAACATCGGTCCGGTGATGGCGAGCTGCGGCGCGGACATCGCCGACGCCGATTGCATGCGTACGCTCAAGGACCAAGCGTGCAAGCTCGGCGCCGATGTGATCTGGGGCGTGCCCGACAAGCCCAGCATGGAGGTCGGCAAGAAGCGCTTCTACGGTCGCGCCGCGCACACCAAAGCGCCCGCTGCCAAGTAGACCCGGCCCCGGGCCCACACTCGTTACTTCTTGTCGTCGGCCTTGAGCACGCGCGCGCCGAAGAACACTCGCGCGCTGACAGCCGACACGAGCATGGGGATCACGAGGGCGCCCACCACCATCCACGGGCCGGCCTTGTACATGGCCCAAGGCTTGATGAAGAGATAGCTGCCGAGCACCGCGAAGGTGGAGCCAAACGAGGCGAGCCAGGCCTGCTTGCCCGTGGGCAGGGTGCGCACGCGCACGGCCAACAGCGCCACGTCGATGAGCCCCAAGAGCAGCGTGTACACGAAGGACACGATGCTGCCCGCGGCGAGACCCACGCCAAACACAACCCACCGGCTTACGTACTTCCACTCGGGGCCAAGCCACGCAAACAGCGAGACGGCCGCGACCATGGAGAGAAACGGCCCAATGAAGAGCGGCGTGGCCCAGCCGGTGAGGGTCGGGCGCTTGTACGTGGGCTTGGGCTTCGTCATGTGGATGCTCCTTATTGACGTACGCACGCCCGGAAAGCTTTCAAGGCCCGCAAAAGAATCGGTGCGCTCAATGTAGCACGATTGCCCACATGCGCCGTGGCCTTAGTGGAGGCACTTCTCTATGTCTTCGGGGGTTTGCGCGCTGTCGACGCATTTCATCATGCCGTCGCTGACCTTGCGGCCGATGCACTTTTGGACCTCGGGCCCCATGCTGGCCAAGATGCGCGCCTTCTCTTTGTCGATGGACGCGGGGTCGCCCATGTTCATTTTGCGCATCTGAACCTCGACGTTCTTCTCGACGACGCGCTTGCACTCGGCCTCGGTGGCCGGTCGGCCGCAGGCCAAAAGCAAAGTGCCAAGGGCGAATGCGGCAAGGGCCCGGCTCGGGGCAAAGGCACGTTCGGGGCTTTGGGAGGACATGCGGCAAGAACGTTGCCACGGGCGCCGGGGCATCACAACGGATTCGATGTTCCAGCGGCGCCGCCGTTGTGCAAAGAGCCCAATGTGCGCGGGAAAACGGGGCAGTCCTTCGACCGGCTCACCATCTCTTGCTAAGCTTGAGACCAGGTTGTCCACCAAGGAGCAAGCCCCCGAAGACTATTTGCGCAAGGCGATGGCGGCCAAAACGCCGCGGTCGCGGGGCCTCCTCGCCAAAAAAGGGCTCGCCCATCGCGGCGCACTAGACCGAACGACGCACGCCATGTTGTTGCGCCAGCTGTACCTGGCGCTCTTCGAGAGCCGGAAATTCTCGGCCGCGCACACCATCGCGGTGCAGGCGCTCGAGCTCGACGTCTTGCCTGACGTATTGAACCAAGACGCCGCCCGCGCCGCGCTGGCGGCCGGCGATGTCGATCGCGCCGTGTCGCACCTTCGTGCGGCCGCCCGGCGAGCGCCGGCCTCCCGTCGACCGTTCCACTGGTGGACCTTGGGCTCCACCCTGTACCTGGCCCAGCGTTACGTCGAGGCCTCGGCGGCGCTATCTCGCGCGGCGCGCTGGGGCACCAAAGACAAACCCTTGTACCGGGGGCACCTGTCGCTCGCCAAGTTGGCCACTGGCGACGAGCCCGGCGATCTGCGCGAACTCATGGCCACGCTCGAAGAGGCCCCATGCGGCCAGGGCTACGGTCGCTTCGTGCTCGGACACCTGGCCTTCGCGGCCGGCGAATGGACCGCCGCGCGCAAGTACCTCGAGGCGTTCGTGCGACGCACGACTGACGCCCGGGTGGCCATGAGCATCGCCCTCGAGGGCGAACTCAAGATGGCCCGCGCGACGCTCGCCAAGATGAGCTCCAACTAGGCGAGGCGCATCGCCAAGCCCCAAGCCCCAAGCCCCGCTCACGCTCGCAGCAGCCCGAACCCGCTCGGCCCGGACCGAGTTCGGGAGATTTCCGCGTCGCGGCGCATGCCCCCGATGAACTCCGGTCTTGGGGGGTCGCCCACTTCGACTGGCTGCGGGGCCGCCGGCTCGTTGCCTGGCGGGATCTCTTCGGGGATGGGCTCTCGCCCAGGCCCCGGCGCCGGACGCTGCGGCTCGTTGCCGGGGCCGGGTTCAGTGCGCGGCGAAGGTGCAGGGACCTCTACCGGCGATTGTGGCAGCTCGAACTCGCTTCCAGTCATGCGCCGGGGAGTTGCGAAGCGCGTGCCGTTCCAACCCTCGGTGCCTCACGCACATCGCCAAGCCTCGGGACCCGCGCGCGCCGCCCATGGCTCATCACAATGGTGGCGCGGTCCGTCGATATGGAGTCCGCAGCCCGCCCCTTTCCAGGTTCACGGGCGACTATGGGCGCGCCGCTCGCTCGTACCCAAGGCGAACATCACGCTCGACGCTGGCCCAAGGCACATCACCCGGGGCTTCGTCCCAATCGCGGCGTAGCTGCCGCACCAACGCTTCGTTCCACGCTCCGTACTCGGCGCCGTACTCTTGCCACGCGCCAAAGCCGTACATCATGGGCATCTCGACGTCTCGGAATGGGCGCCCCGCACGGCCGGGGCTGTCTTTGCCGATGCTGCTGCCCAGACCCACGGCGCTCGCTCGGGGCGCAGGCTGGTTTGGTACGCCATCGGCGGGGATGCGCTCCGTACCAAGCGTTTGCGCAACGGTATCGTCGATGTTCTGGTTGAGCTCCACGCCGTAGCCGTCGAAGTCCGTGCGTGTTTGTTCCCAATCACGGCGCATGGCGTCTTTCAGTCGGCTCCAGCCGCCTTCGTGTTTGGCCGTTGTCCACCAGCGGGGGCGCCACGTGGTTTCGCGCAGGATTGCCATCTTGAGTGTGTCCATGCCGCGCGTGCTGCAAGTGCCGCGCCCGTTGGCCCGGGTCCGACGTCCGGGCCGCGCGTTCAACCGGCCGCGTCGTCTTCGCCGCCCGAGGCCGGCGCCGTCCATCGGCTCACGTCGGCGCCTTCTTCGAGCCACACGCTGCCCGAGGCGCCTGCGCTCCCCTTGGTCCACACGCGGAGCCAGCCGGTGCCGATGGCCTCGGCATGACGCAGATCGTAGGAGCCGGGAATGGGGCCGCTGAGCCCGTGGTACGTCACGATGATGCAACCAACGGGGCGTGCAGCCAGCAGCTGTGCCACGCGTTTGACCTCGGTCACACGCCGGTCGTGGGAGAGCGTGACGGCATCGTCGAAGCGGTCTTGGGCCGCGAAGTCGTTCTCGGCGAAGGAATTGAACACGTAGAAGGCATCGAAGTCGGTCCAAGACATGTCTGTCGCGTCGCCGTGCGCAAACCGCGCGTTGGTGATGCCCCACTGCTCGCCTAGGCTTTGCGCTGCCTGCACCAGTCGCTCCCGGTGCTCGACACCCACGAACTCGATGTCCGGGGCCTTGGCCGCGCCCGCGAGACAGAACTTGCCGGCGCCGGAGCCAACGTCGAGCACCCGGCGCACGCCAAGATGCGCGAGCATGCGCGCGACCCGACGCGCCACGGCAACCGGCGTCCAGTAGGTTCCCACGGGGGCCGAGGCCCACGCCGGAAACAGCGCGTCGAAAGCTTTGTCGTCGAGAGCGTTCAGCGCGCCGGGGGAGCGGTGTTGGGGCAACTTGTCACGCTTTCGGTGGCAAAAAAGATTTCCAGCTGCTCTCGGCGTCGCCCACCGCAGCGCGGGCGCCGTCTCTCACGATGGGGGTCTTGAGAAGCAGCGGATCGGCTTCGAGCAGCTCGGCCAGGCGCGCCTCGTTGGGGTCGGCGTGCCCGAGACCGCGCTCGAGTGCTCGCGCAGAGCCTGCGGCATAGAGCGGCTTCATGCCGCCCACGGCCCGGGCCACGCTCGCAAGCTCCCCTTTGGAGAGCCCTTTGGTGCGCAAGTCGACGAACTGCACCTTTACGCCACGCTCTTGGAAGAACCGCTGCGCCGCGCGCGTTGCCTTGCACTTGGCTGTGCCGAAGATCTGAATGGCCACGGTGGCGTTGCAGTTTACGGCGTGCCCGGGGGCGGCGCCGCAAAATCTCGGCCCTCGCCACCGAAGGCCGCGTGTGGCCCAAAACGCCGGCCGGAGCACGCGCCCGTGCCCGCCCGGTCGGCGCCAAAGGAGGCACTCATGCTACGCGCCGCGCGCATCTTCCGTTGGCAACCCGGCCCTGGCCGTGTGCCCCGTCGCCACGGCTCGGACCGTGGCCGCCACGCGGATGGCATCGTGCACTTGCTCGTCGCTGAGGCCTGCCGTGCGCACTGCCTTCTCGTGCGACTGCACGCAGGTTTGGCAGTTGTTGATGGCACTGACGGCCAAGCAGAACAGCTCGAAGTCGGCTTTGTTGGTCGCGACCTTGGCGAGGCGATTCATGCGTAGCCGAGGTGGCTTGTCCTTGTAGACGGGCTCCTCGACGATGTGGCGAAACCGGTAGTACACGTTGTTCATGGCCATCAGCGTGGCCGCTGCCAGGGCATCGTCGACCAAGGCGTCGCCCACTTCGGTGCGCGCCTTGTGGGCCAATGCTGCCAGCAACGGCGCACATTGGCTTGATGCCGCGCTGACCACCGCGATGCCGAGGGTCTGGGCCTGTGTCAGTGAGTGTCCGGCGGCCAGTAGAGTCTCCAGGTTCAAGCGAATGTCTTTGGCGTAGTCCGGGAGCTCGCCCAACACTTCTTCGACGCTGATCATGGCGCTTAGCCCTTCCCAAGGGTGGAGTCGCCCTTGTTCCAGTTGCAAGGGCACAGCTCGTCGGTCTGCAGCGCGTCGAGTACCCGCAAGGACTCGTCGACGTTGCGGCCTACGGAGAGATCGTTGACGCTCACGTGGCGGATGATCCCTTGCGGGTCGACGATGAACGTCGCCCGAAGAGCCACGCCGTCGGTCTTGTGCAAGATGCCCAGCGCAGAGGACAACTCGCGCTTGGTGTCCGCGAGCCTGGGGAAGGGCAGGTGTCGCAGGTCCTCGTGGTGCGTGCGCCAAGCGTGGTGCACGAAGTGCGAGTCTGTGCTGGCCCCCAGCACCTGGGCGTCGCGGTCGGCAAAGGCGCTGGTCTTCTTGCCAA
>JBIKNA010000216.1:0-11583 GCA_044358965.1 Polyangiaceae bacterium | reverse complement strand
TGCCCAGGTGCCCAAGGCGACGCGCCTCGAGGCACGTGGGCGAGCCGGGTTCGACGATGCGGCAGTCTTCCGGGCGATGCTCGTAGATCTCGCAGGGGTAGTGCCCCTCGCGGCTGCCGGCGAGCCCCGCACACCGCTGTCCGTCGTTCTTGATGAAGCGGAAGAACGGGGGCCGATCCATGAGTTCGGTGTATAGCTCAAGCAATCGCTTGCCCATGCGAGCCTCGTCGGCTTCGAGCAGGTGCACGGTATGGGGCCCGTGGTGGCAGCATCGACCGCAGGCCACACAATCTCCGCCCTCGGGGTCCGGCGGGCCGGCAATGGGGCTCAGGGGCACCCGGGCACCCGCAGGGGCCACGTCGCTGCAGACAGGCTGGTTGCCATGGATCGCAGGGCGTCACGCACATCGCTCACCGGCGGGCGATGCCGCGGGTCTCGACGCAACATGGACGATAGGAGTTCGGCAAGCGGCGCCGTCTCGGCGTCTTCTTTCATGGCCAAGATATGCGGAGGCCACCCGTCGTGCACGAGGTGCGCCGCCACTTGGGCCGTCGCGTTCGGTCCTTCGAAGAGCACCTTGGTGGTGAGGGTCTCGAAGATGACGCACGCGAGCGCGTACACATCCGCGGGCCCCGGCGTTGGCTTGAGATCGTCGGGCGCAACGCCCCAGACCTCCGGCGCGCCGTAGGGTCCGGTGCCGCACCCCGGTCGCAGCTGGCGCCCGGCCAGACCAAAGTCCACGAGCACGGCTTCTCCCCTGCCCTTGCGCAACACCACATTGCCGGGTTTCACATCGAGGTGCCCAAGCCCAGCGTCGTGCATGACGAAAAGGCCCGCGGCAATCCCATCGAAGGCGCGAAACGCCGTGGGCATGTCCATGGCGCGGGTCTCCACGGCGTGCTCCAACGTTCGGCCCTCCACCAACTCCATCACCAAGATGGGCTTGGGCTTGGCCGCCGTATCGAAGGTGGCGAAGCGCGCGAGGTTCTCGTGCGACGGCAACAACATCAAGGCCGACGCCTCGGTGCGGAACATGGCCAAGAACTCGGCCTCGGACAGGCTGGCCGCGGCGGAGGCCGAGTAGTCCGGCACCTTGAGCGCAAACTGCTCGGCGCCAGCCTCGTTGCGCTCCTCGGCGCGGGTCACCACGAACACGGTGCCGGCGCCTCCCACGCCCAGAGCCCGCTGCACATAGAAGCCGCCGAGAATGCGTCGCGGCGGCATCCACGCCGGCAGGGCCGCCACAAACGTGGCCGACTCGGGCGAAGCCTCGGCTGGCGTCGCCACGGGCAACGACGCCAGCCGCCAGAACACACCACCGGCGAGCTCGGTGATGCTGCTTGGCAGTCCCACGAGCAGCTCTTCCTGCGCGCGGCCGAACTCCCCGTCGTCGAACTTGGCGTCGGTACCCGCGAGCACGCGGGACACCGCAAGCGTCACCGCGCGCGACGGCGCCACACTGGCCTGCATGCGGTCTGGGTCCAGCCGGCTATGCGCCCCGGCGGCCAGTTGATGCAGCGCAAACAGAGCGTTTTCGACGGCGGCGATGCAGTCGGGCTCATCCCCACCGTTGGTGGCCAGGCTGCGCAGAGAGGGCGCACGGTCGACCACCGAGAGCGCCGAGGCCAGACGCAGCAGCGACGTCCGAAGCGCCTCGCTGCGCAGACTCATCTCGGGCAAGAACTCCGATGCGAGCTTTTCGAGCGCGAGTACGCGATCGCCAGACTTGGCGGCGGGCTCCGGCGGCGCCAACGACCCCTCGGGCGCCAGGACAATCTTGGGTTGCGTGGCGCGGATGAAGCGCCCGAAGGTGCCAAGGATGTGTGACAAGTCCGGGTCCATGCTGGCCTCGGCCAGCACCGCGAAGTCGTCCGCAGACGTCACGCTGCCTGCGAGCACCAAGAGCACGTCCGCAGAATCGCAAGCCCCGGTGCGCACCACGGCCTCGAAGGCCCGGGCGAGCGTCGCCAAGAAGCTACGGCGGAGCAGCGGCGCCGGAGGTGCCAGCTCGAAGCGAAGGATCAACCCTTTGGCGATGCGCTGCCAGCGGCCTCGGAGACGCTGCGTGCGCGCCGCGTCGTCGGCACCTTCGCCAAGGTCTCCGTCGACCAGGTGGAGCAGCGTCCGCAGCCGGCGCATGCGGAGCGTCGGGTGCACCACGGTAAGCATCGGGCGCGCTCGCGGCCGGGACGGCCGCTCCTCGCCGGGTAGTTCGGGCACCGGGATCTCGCCCTCGCGCCCCAGAAGCCACTCGGCGAGCCGCTGGCGCACCACGTCGAGTTGCTCTTCGTAGCTGCGAACCTGCTCCACACTTTGCCCAAGCTTGAGCAGGTCGAAGAGAACGTTTCGTTCGAGCAAGCTGATGTCGAGATCGCGCAGTGCACCAAGTTGTGTCCGACGCTCGATGGCCGCGGCGGGCGTATCGGCGTCCTCTTCGTCTTTTTGGATGGACTCGATGGTTCCGAGAACCCCCTGCGCCGCGCCGAGGATCTCCCGGGCCGCGAGGTGCGCAGCCGCTGGCCCCTCGGTGTGGAACAGCAGCAGTGCCCGTAGGGTCTGCTCGCGCAGCGGCTCGTCGCCATCGATGGACCCTTCGAGATCTTTCAGCACCTCGGCACTGAGCGCGAGCTGACCGTCGTCCGTGCGATACATGCCGGTGGAGGCCACCGGGAAACGCTCGGCGTAGGCCGCGGCGGCTTCTTTCACCAGCTTGGTCGTCCCGAGCTCGCGCTTGAGCTCCACCAAGGCCTCGCCCACATCGGCCTGGCAGAGAGGAAACATTTCTCGGTAGAACTCGCGCGCGGCGTCGGGCTCGGACTCCGCAGCCCGGGCGAGCCCCCAAACGAAGGCGCTTGCGGCGCCTGGATCGCGCTGAAGAACCTGCCTGCGCAGGGCCGAGCGCAAAAGGCGCAACGCGTCTTCCGGGCGCACGGCGAGATTGGCGACGGCGCTGGTGGCCGCGCGACGCCACTCGGTGATGGTGTGATCGGGACCGAAGGCAGCTTCCACCGCCGCGTTGTCCTTGTCTCGCCACGGCAGCAGCAGCCCTCGCGCGATGGCCACGTGGCGCCACACCAAAGACTCGCGATCGTACAAGAGACGATCCCAGGCCGGCTTCAGAGCATCGGAGGACAGCACCCGGAGCGGATGAAGGTCGCCCAAGGACGCCCGCCGCGCAGCCTCGCGCGCCGCACGCTCGAGCAGCCGCGCCGCGAGCCGGCGCGCAGGGAGTGACTTCGTGGACGGCGACGAGATCCATTCCCGGGCGTACTCGCGACGAGACACCAGCGCGAGCGCAAGGGGTCCGTCGGCGATGCCCGCCGCCAAGGGGAGCTCGGCAACCAAGGCCACGCGCGCCCGCACGCCCGGCGCCCCCAGCCCACGACCCGCGGTGAGCGCCATCTGCGAGGCCATGGTCACGAAGGTCTCGGCATTGCCCGCAAGCAACCGCCCGAGCACCCTCCGCCCCAAGTCCCGCTGCTCGGTGCCCGGTGGCAACGCGCTCGCCAAGGAGAACAAGGCGAGGCCCGCAGCGGCCGGGGTCAGCCAATCGAGGTCGTCGATGAACCCAGCCTGGATGGCCGTTTGCACGCCTCGCAAAAGGGCGCCCGGGTGCAAGCCCTCGAGGGGCCCCGGGCCCCCCTCGGCGGTGGTGCGCGCGAGCGTTGCGATGGCCTGGCGAAAGCGGGCCTTTCGCTCGTCTCCTCGAACCTTGTCGAGTTCAAGGAGATTGCTCACGTAGAACGTGTCGTCTCGCACCGGTCACAAAACGATACCGGAATTGTCCCGCGATTCCAAAGTTATGGGCGCAACAGCGGCCATTTCGATGACCTGGCCCGGGGCCACGAAATCGCGGCACTTTTGCCCCCCTCGGACCCGTTCGCGTCCCGAGGCTCAAAGCCCCCCTGCCCCCGCAGAACGATCCCGGCTGGGCGTGTCCGGCGGCCCCAAAACCACGGCGGTTGTGGTAGTTGCCGTGCTGTGATCGTCCTCGACAATGTCACCAAGCGCTTTGGTCCGAAGATCCTCTTCGAAAACGTCAGCATTCAGTTCGACCCAGGCAAGCGGTACGGCCTGACGGGCGCCAATGGCGCCGGCAAGTCCACGCTCATCAAGATGCTCGGCGGCGACGAAGAGACCGACCAGGGCAGCATCTCCATCCCCGGCAACTTGCGCCTCGGCATCCTCAAGCAAAATCACTTCGAGTACGACCAAGAGCGCATCCTGGATGCCGTCATGATGGGCAACAAGGCCCTCTGGGACGCCATGCAGGAGAAAGAGCGACTGCTTGCCGGCGAGATCACCGACGAGGTGGGCATTCGCCTGGGCGAGCTCGAAGGGGTCATCGCCGAAGAGAACGGCTACGTGGCCGAGAGCGAGGCCGCAGAGGTGCTGGTGGGCCTCGGCATCCCCGCCGAGCGGCACGACAAGACCATGAACACGCTGGCCTCGGGCTACAAGCTCCGCGTGCTCTTGGCGCAGGTGCTCTTTGGTAAGCCCGATGTGTTGCTGCTCGACGAGCCCACCAACCACCTGGACCTCGATTCCATCCGCTGGCTCGAAGAGTTTTTGACGCAGGAGTTCAAGGGCACACTGGTCATCATCTCCCACGACCGGCACTTCCTGAACTCGACCGCCACGCACATCGCCGACGTGGACTACAAGACCATCACCGTCTACACCGGCGACTACAACGACTTCGTCGATCAGAAGTACGAGAACAACCAGCGCGCCGGCCAACAGGCGGCCGCAGCCAAAAAGAAGAAAAGCGAGCTCCAAGAGTTCGTCCAGCGCTTCGGCTCCCACGCCTCCAAGTCCAAGCAGGCACAGTCGCGCCTCAAGCAGATCGAAAAGCTCAACGACGAGATCGCATCCAAGGGTCCCAAGCGATCGAGCCTGGTGCGCCCCTTCATCCGCTTCGAGTTCGAAAAGCCCAGCGGTCGCGATGTGCTGCGCATGGAAGGCGTGCGGCGCACGTTTCCGAACGACGACGGCAGCGGCGGCACCAAGGTGGTCTTCGACGGCCTCTCGCTCAACATCAACCGCGGCGACCGCATCGCGGTAACGGGCCCCAACGGCGTTGGCAAGTCCACACTCCTCAAGCTCTTGGTCGGTGCCTACAGCTCTCTCGACGAAGAGACCCGTCCCTACGCGTACACGCCCGAAGCCGGCGAAATCCGCTGGGGCCACGACACGAGCGTCGGGTACTTTGCCCAAGACCACCACGAGGCCTTGGGGCGCTCCGCCG
The DNA here is from genome assembly GCA_044358965.1 of Polyangiaceae bacterium. Taxonomy (GTDB): domain Bacteria; phylum Myxococcota_A; class Polyangia; order Polyangiales; family Polyangiaceae; genus SXNL01. Next base: position 6,335 of record JBIKNA010000216.1, on the reverse strand, counting down.
CAGGCATCAACGCCTTCCAGTGGCTCTACGCCTTCGACAAACTCGCCGCGCAAGACCACATCCGCGGCATCTTGGGGCGCATGCTGTTCCAAGGCGACGCTGCGCTCAAGCCCGTACAGGCACTGTCCGGCGGCGAATGCGCGCGACTCATGATCGCCAAGCTACTGGTGCTCAAGCACAACGTGCTGATCTTGGACGAGCCCACGAACCACTTGGACATCGAGTCCATCGAGGGTCTGCTCGAAGGCCTGGAGCAGTTCAACGGCACCATTGTGCTCGTTAGCCACGACCGACACCTTGTCTCCGAGCTTGCCACCCGGGTCATCGAGCTCAAGCCCAGCAAAGACAACAAGGGCGCCAGCATGTTCGACTACGGCGGCACCTACGAAGAGTTCCTGGAACGACAGGGCAAAGCCGCCGGCGGCGCGAGCAAAGAGATCCGATAGCATCGGGCCCGCGACCCCCTCAGGCTGCCTTGCGTCGCTGCACCGAGCTCTGGAGCAGCTTGCCCGCCAACGCAGGGGGGCGCAGCCGGGGGCCGCAGGCACCTGCTCGCGGGACGAGCTCGCTTTCAGTGAGCGGTGTAGGCCGCCGCGAGATCGGGCTTCACCTTGGCGATGACCTTGAGGAACGAATCTCGGTCGTAGGCCTTCTCGAGGGCAACCTCGGGGGTGATCTTCCCCGCAGAAAGCAGACGTTCGAGGGCCATCTCCATGGTCTGCATGCCCTGAGAGATGCCACCTTGCATCACGCTCACGAGCTGCCCGCTCTTGCCTTCGCGAATGAGTGACGAGACCGCCGAAGAGCCAACGAGGATCTCCTGCGCCGCGACGCGGCCCTTGCCGTCTTGGGTCTTGAGCAGTTGCTGCGCCACGATGCCGGCCAAGCTCTCGGCCAACATGCCGCGAACCTGGGGCTGCTCCTCGGCGGGGAACGCATTGACGATACGTTCGATGGTGGCCGCGGCGCTGTTTGTGTGCACCGTCGCGAAGATCAAGATCCCGAAGCTGGCCAACTGCAGCGCGAGACGCATGGTCTCGTTGGTGCGCAGCTCGCCGACGAGGACCACGTTGGGGTCCTCGCGACCGGCGCTTCGCATGGCCGCAGCAAACGTGGAGGCATCGCGGCCAACCTCCCGGTGCGTCACCTGCGACCGCGCCGGCTCGTGGACGAACTCCACCGGATCTTCGATGGTGAGGATGTGGCACGGCCGCGTCTTGTTGATGTGGTCGATCATGCCGGCCAAGGTGGTGCTCTTGCCGGAGCCGGTGGGGCCGGTGACCAGAATCAACCCCGATCGGCGGTCGGACAGCCGCCACAAGACTTCGGGACACCCAAGCTCTTGGAGGCTCAGAACCTTGGAAGGGATCACCCGAAAGACCGCTGCGAGACCGCTCGCCTTGTAGAAGTAGTTGGCACGAAAGCGGGCCTTGGTGCCGTACCCGTAGGCGAAATCGAGGTCGAGTTCGGACTTGATGCGCTGCGTCTGCTCTGGGGAGGTGATCTCCAGCAGCAGCTTTTCCATCTCCGTTTCGTCCATGGGGACTTCGCGCACGGGCACAAGCTCTCCGCGCACGCGGACGAGCGGAGGCACGCCAATGCCGAGGTGCAAGTCCGAGCCACCACGGCTGAGGAGCTGATCGAAGAGCGCGTCGATTTTGGCCATTCGTTCCCCTTACTTCTTTCCGAACAGGTTCTTGGCGCCCTCGGCGAGGAAGTTCTTGGCGCCCTCGGCACCGCCCTTGTCGGCGGCCTTGGGGGCCGCCGCGGCCGTGGCGCTGCGCGCGGCCAAGGCTTCGAGGTCCTGCGGGGCCTCGGCGAACTGCTTGGCCGTGTCGAGGGTGATCTTTCCGGCCTGCACCAGCTCGGCGAGCGACTCGTCGAGGCGGATGATGCCGAACGCTTTGCCGCGCTGCTGGAGGCTCGGAATCTGGAACGTACGGTTGTCGCGGATCAGGTTGGAGAGCGGCACCGAGCCAGGCAACAGCTCCGCGGCCACGTGGAGACGACGTCGATCGGTACTCGGAACAAGGCGCTGGCTCACAATGAGACGCAGCGAACTCGAGAGCGTGATGCGCATCTGCTGCTGGTCTGCCGGCGGAAACATGTCGATGATGCGATCGATGGTCTTGGCCGCGCTTGGCGTGTTCATGGTGCCCACCACCAGGTGGCCCGTCTCACTGGCGGAGACGGCCATACGCACCGTCTCCGTGTCGCGCAGCTCGCCGACAACAATGACGTCCGGGTCCTGACGCAGCGAGCCCTTGAGCGCCGCTGCAAACGTCTTCGTGTGGGCGCCCACCTCGCGCTGGCTCACCATGGAGCGCTTGGGGGTGTGCATGTATTCGATGGGGTCTTCGACCGTCAGGATGTGGCCACTCTTGGAGCTGTTGATGAGGTCGACCACGGCAGCGAGCGTGCTGGTCTTGCCGTGCCCCGTCGGTCCGGTGATGACGATGAGCCCCTGGTGGTGGTGCACAGCCTGGGACATGGCGTCCGGTAGCCCAAGGTCTTTGAGCGTCGGCACCTTTGCGGCAATCACCCGCAGCGAAACCTTGTAGCCCGTGCGCTGCCGGGAGACGTTGACGCGGAAGCGGCCGTGCTGGGGATGGGCGATGGCAAAGTCGCAGGAGCCGTCGCTATCGAGGGGGCCCTGCAACCTTGGCGGCACCAGCTCGCGGACAACCTCGGTCACCGCAGCCGGCGAGAGTGTCTCGCCCTGAGGCGCCAAGTCCGACGCGATGCGCAGGAGCAGGGGCCGATCGGCGACGAGGTGCACGTCGCTTGCACCTTGGGCCAACGCAAGCGCCAGGTACGGCCCCAACTTGAGGTACTCGCCGGTTGGCGGGGGCGGGGGCGCAGAGAAGACGACGGGTTTCGGTGCCTCGGCAGGCGCCACCGCCGGGGCCGACCCCGGAGCCGCGGGCGCTACGGGCGCGGCCGCTGGGGCCGCAGGCGCGGGCGCGGGCGGCTTTGCGGCTGCCTCTGGTGGCGACTCGATGGTGAAGTCGTCGGGGGAGTCTTCTTCGTCCCAAGCGGATGTCGCGGGTGCTTGCGCCGCGGGCGCTGGCGCCGCGGGCGCGATCTTCCCGCCGGCCGGTGGGGCTGCGTGAAGCTGCGCGTCGGACAGCGGCAGCTCCACGGTGCGATCCACCATGTCGGCCTCGGAGAACTCGTCGTCCGAGGGGGCCGGAGCAACACCCGTCCGCTCGGCCTCGATGCGCTTGACGGCCTGCGCCGAGTGCGGCGATGTCGGCGTTGGTTTGCGCACAGGCCCCTTGTCCGTCGCGGGGCCATGCGCCTCGGCCGGAGCAGAGGGCTCGGCGGCAGGCGTCGGCGGCGCGGCCACCGGCGCGGCCAACACCTGCGTGTTGCTCGGTGGCCCCGAGGTCATGGGCTCGTCGCGTGCACGCGCGGGCTTCGGCCTGGGGATCTCTTCGGGGGCGGGCTCCGGGGCGCCCGCGGGTCGCGCCGGGGTAGGATTGGGCGCTGCGGTTTGCACCGTCGGCTCGTCGTCGTCGTCGTCGTCCCATTCGGAGCTGACGGACGGCGCCGGCGCCGCGGGGGCAGGTGCCTGTGCCGGACGCGCTGGTGCCGGGGGCGGCGGGGCCTGGGCTGCGACCGGTTGAGCTACGGGCTTCGCCGGCGCAGGCTGCGCGGCTACTTGCGCTTGCGCGGCCGCCATCGGTGCCGTGCGCGCCGGTGCGGGGCCGGGTGCGCTGGCTTGCGGCGCATTGCGCGCTGGTGCCGCCGCGGCCGGGGCTGCCGCGGCGGGTGCGGGCTGCACAGGCTTCGCTGCGGGGACGGCCCGCGCGGAGCCCGCGTCTTCGCGCTTGGCGAGCGTAAACCGCGCCTGCACGACGTCGTCGCGCATGATCGCGGCGATGGCAACCACACCAACTCCGTCGAGGCGCGCCGTCCATTGGGTTGGCTTGGCGCTCAGCGACTCGACGTAGCGGCTACCTCCCATGGCCACCAGCATCTGCAAGATGGCATCGGTGTTGGGCGCCTTGTTGTCGACGGGCTCGAACTTGCCGCCCACGTTCACGCTAGGCAACCGGTTCGACACAAGGCCAAACTCGAGCACGTCCGGACGTGCCAAGCTCTTGAGCATCTCCTCGATGGTCTTCATTGGCTACGCCCCAAGCAGGAAACCGAGCGACACATCGCGCGGGGACGCACAAACATTGGCGTCCCTGCCCTCCCCCACACGAGCGAGGCTATCTGATCTGGCCACGAGACGGCTACTGCCCATCAGAATGGAGCATGCCCGGCCGGCGCTGGTGTGGGCAAATATCCGCAGTTCGTCGCGCACAGGGGCCACCTGCGTGCGACGGACATGCGATTCGTCGCCCGTCCGCGACAGCGTTCGTCTCAACGCAACGAGGGGCGCCGGGACGCCTGCTCAGCGAAGAAACGGCCGCTTTTGTGCGTACTGCGCCGCGGCGCCGAGCTCGTGCTCGATGCGCAGCAGCTGGTTGTACTTGGCCACGCGGTCCGAGCGGGACAAGCTCCCGGTCTTGATCTGACCGGCATTGGTAGCCACTGCGAGGTCGGCGATGAACGTGTCTTCCGTCTCGCCCGAGCGGTGGCTGATGATGGACCGGTAGCCGTGGTCTGCGCCGAGACGAATGGTGTCGAGGGTCTCGGTCAGCGTGCCGATCTGGTTGAGCTTGATGAGGATCGCGTTGGCGAAGCCACCTTCGATGCCTCGCTGCAAACGCTTGACGTTGGTCACGAACAAGTCGTCGCCGACCAGCTGGACCTTCTTGCCCAGCTTGTCCGTCAGGAGCTTCCAGGTGTCCCAGTCGTCCTCGGCGCAGCCGTCTTCGATGGAGACGATGGGGTACTTGGCCGCGAGGGCCTCGTAGGTCGACACGAGTTCGGCGCCGGAGATGCTCTTCTTGTCGAAGGTGTAGGCGCCAGATTTTTTGTCGAAGAACTCGCTCGCGGCACAGTCGAGCGCCAAGGAGATGTCTTTGCCGGGCTTATAGCCTGCGGCCTCGATGGCGCGGACCAAGTACTGGAGCGCCTCTTCGTTGCTGCCAAGACGCGGCGCAAAGCCGCCCTCGTCGCCCACCGCAGTGGTGAGGCCCTTTTCCTTGAGCAGGCCTTTTAGGCTGGCGAACACCTCGGCACCGGCCCGAAGCGCCTCGCGAAACGAGGCCGCGCCGGACGGCACGATCATGAATTCTTGGACCTCGAGGCCGTTGTCCGCATGCGCGCCTCCGTTGACCACATTCATGAGCGGCGTCGGGAGCACCCGCGCGAGACCACCGCCCAGATACCTCCACAAGGGGAGCCCCACGGCGTCCGCTGCCGCGCGGGCCACGGCCATGGACACACCGAGGATGGCGTTGGCCCCGAGCTTGCCCTTGTTCTCGGTGCCATCGGCATCGATCATGACCTTGTCGATCTCGACCTGGTCGAGGGCGTCGAGCCCCATGATGGCCGGGCCGAGCGTTTGGTTGACGTTGTCGACGGCCTTCTGAACGCCCTTGCCAAAAAAGCGACCCTTGTCGCCATCACGCAACTCGAGGGCCTCGTGCTCTCCGGTGGACGCGCCGCTGGGCACCGCCGCCCGGCCGCGCCCGGTGTCGGTCATGACCTCGACTTCCACCGTCGGGTTTCCGCGGGAATCAAGGATTTCTCGGGCAAGAACGGCGTTGATCTCGGTCATGGGTGCACCTCTTGAAAGGGGCGAGTTAGCACAGAACCGCAGCTGCCGTCCCCCGGAACGCGCGTCCCGGGCCTTACCCTAGCGTTGAGCGTCCCAGCTCGACACGAAAGCTCGGACCTCGTCGAGCGTCGTTGCCGTACGCGCCGGCGGAAGCGAACGCACGAGCTTCTTGCCGTACCCCTTCTTGGTGATTCGACGGTCCAAAATGGCGACGACCCCGCGGTCGTCGGTGCCTCGGATCAATCGTCCGAAGCCCTGCTTGAGGGTGATGGCAGCCTCCGGCAGGCTGTAGTCCGAAAACGCGCTACCGCCCTCGTCCTCGACCCGGCGCGAGCGCGCCACCACCACCGGATCCGTGGGCACCGCAAAGGGTATGCGATCGATGATGACCAGTCGCAGCGCCCGTCCGGGAACATCCACCCCTTCCCAAAAGCTCATGGTCGCGACGAGGACGGCACTCCCGTGCTCTCTAAACGCATCGAGCAATGCCTGTTTGGGGGCCTCGCCTTGCACGAGCACCGGCTGCGCACAGCGCTTTTCGAGGGCCCGGGCCATGGCGTGCATACCCCGCAACGAGGTACTGAGCACGAAGGCGCCGCCACCGGTGAGCTCGATGAGCGAAAGGGCGCGGGCGGCCGCAAGGTCGGCATACTCT
>JBIKNA010000628.1:0-3452 GCA_044358965.1 Polyangiaceae bacterium | reverse complement strand
CAAACGAGCGCGCTAAGCCAAGAAGTGTCACCTATGCTGCGGGTCTGAGAACAAAAGTGTCACCCATGCTGCGGGTCTAAAGTGTCACCTATGCTGCGGTCTTGACCAAGCCCCCCCCGCAAGCAACGCCTCCCCAACCCAACGCATCTCACCCCCGATGCGTTGCCCCAGCGCGACCCCTAACCCCTCGGCCCACGCCCGAGCCCTCTGTCGCGCCCGCCTTCGCGCCCACCTTCGCGCCCAGGCCCCCTCATGAGCAAAGGCGTGCCCACCGGCTTCTTCCGCCGCTCCCGCAGCGTCTTGGCGCTCACCGCGGGCGTTGCCGGCCACGAACTCCGACATCAATTGCAGGCCCGCATCGCCTCTTCAGACGCATTCAAGCTGTCCGAGGTCCGTGCCCGTGTAGAGCAAGCCAAGCTCATCGCCGAGAGCCTGGGACGGCTCAAAGGGGCTTTCATGAAGGCCGGCCAGCTCCTGTCCATCGACGCCAGCGATCTGTTGCCCCCCGAGGCCACGGCCATTCTCTCCGCACTCCAGGGCAAAGCCGAGCCCATCGATTTCGCCATCATCAAAGACGTTCTCGAGCGTGAGCTCGGTCCCGAACGTCTGGGCCAACTCGACGACTTGGACCCGATGCCGGCCGCGTCCGCGAGCATCGGGCAGGTGCACCGTGCCCGGGCCTTTGGCGTGCCCGTCGCCGTCAAGGTTCAGTACCCAGGGGTTGCCGCCAGCATCGACGACGACGTCGCCCTGCTCGAGAAACTCGCCCGAAGCTGGCTCGCATTCTCCCCTCGCGAGATCGATCTCGCGGCCACCTTCGACGAACTGCGGAGTGTGCTGCATCTCGAGGCGGACTACCTGCGCGAGCGGGAGTACCTCGAACGCTATGGCGCGCTGGTGGCGAGCGACGCGCGCTTCGAGGTGCCACGCGCGATTCCTTCGCTTTGCACGTCCAGGGTGCTCACCATGTCGTGGGCCCAGGGCATGCCCTTGGGTGAGTGGCTGGCCTGCGACCCACCTCGCGCCGACCGCGTTCACTTCGCGAAGGCCATGCTCGACCTCTACTGCTTGGAGTTCTTCCAGTGGGGCGTCGTCCAGACCGATCCGAACTTTGGCAATTTCTTGATTCGACCCAACGAGCCCACCATCGTGCTCTTGGATTTTGGCGCGACGCTCGAGTACGACGCCGAGTTCCGCGCCCGCTACGTCGACCTTTTGCGTTCCGTCGCCACGGGCTCTGCGCAAAAGGTCATCGATGCAGGCATTGCCTTCGAGCTCATCGACGCGCGCGAGTCTCGAGACACGCAACAGCTCTTCGTCGACATGCTCATGAGCGCGGCGGAGCCCTTTGGCCGGCATCTTCAGCCTTTCGACTTCGGCAGCACCGACTACGCCGTCCGGTCTCAGAACGTCGTCAAACGTTTCGTGGCCAGTCTGCGGTTCTCGCCGCCGCCGCGGCATCTCATCTTCTTGCACCGAAAGCTGGGGGGCCTCTTTCAGCTTCTGCGGCGGCTCGACATTGCGATGGATCTGTCGCCCTACTGGGAACAAATGCTCGGCGTTCCGAACCCGCTGGTTCCGAGCACGGAAGCCCTGGTGGCGTCATGAGCGTTGCAGACAAAGCCCCCGAGGTGGTCTTCATCGTGGGCGGGCACGGCGGCATCGGCAGCGCCCTCGCCGCGCGTCTCGTTGCCCGAGGCGCCACGGTCATCCTCGCCGGTCGCGACGAAGCGGCCGTGCAAGCCGCAGTGGGTGACCTTCGTAGCGACCGCGCGCACGCCGTGACCCTCGATGCGCGCGACTTCGACGCGACAGAACTTGCGCTCAAGGCCGCTGTGGAGCAGTACGGCAACCTGACCGCAGCACTGAACCTGGCCGGTTCGATCCTGCTCAAGCCCGCGCACCTGACTTCGTCGGCCGAGTGGGCCGACGTGCTGGGAACCAACCTGACCACGGCCATGTCCCTCGTGCGCGGCGCGGCACCGCTCATGGGTAAGTCCGGCGGTGGATCCATCGTGCTCATGTCGTCGTCGGCAGCGCGCATTGGCCTCATGAACCACGACGCCATCGCCGCGGCCAAGGCCGGTGTCATCGGTCTGGCGCTCGCCAGCGCAGCTTCTTATGCCCCGCGAAATGTGCGCGTCAACGTTGTCGCGCCGGGTCTCGTGCGCACGAAACTGAGCGCACGCATCGTCGACAATGAGGCCTCGCGAAAGGCTTCGGAAGGCATGCACCCGCTCGCTCGCATTGGCGAGCCAGACGACGTGGCGCAGCTTCTGTCGTGGCTTGTGGACCCCCAGGTGGCGTGGGTCACAGGTCAAGTCTTCGGCGTCGACGGCGGGTTGGGCACCGTGCGCTCTCGGTAAGCCTCGGCGTCGACGACCATTGTTGCGTCCGTGCCGGAACGAGCCTTCGTTGCGCTGCGCCTTTTGTTGTATGAAAGGCGAGCGCCATGTGGGTCAGCAAAGGACGTCTTCCGCATGTGCTGGCACCTGCTGCCTACCACTCGGCCGAGCAGCATCGCCGAGAGCAGGAGGCCCTGTTCCTGCCTGGCTGGCACCCCATCGCCTCGCACGCGGAGCTCCGCCAGCATGGCGACTATGTGGCCCGAGAGCTTTTGGGCACGCAGGTGCTCCTGCGCAATGATCGCGGCGTGGTGCGGGCATTCGTCAATGCCTGCGCCCACCGCCATGCCCAGTTGCTCGACGCAGGCTGCGGCAAGGCCCACAAACTTCGTTGCCGGTACCACGGGTGGGAGTACGACGGCGCCGGGGCGGTCTCCAAGATCCCCGATGCGGCGTGTTTCGTTCCGGTGCGGCGCGGCTCCGAGCGTCTTTCGCTGCTCCGTACCCAAGCGTTGGGCGGGGTCCACTTCGTGAGCTTGGCGTCCGAAGGGCCGGACCTTCGCGCAAGTTTGGGAGAGGCAACGTGGGCGCTCGGAGAGCGCATCTTCTCCACCCGGTCGCTGCAGGCGGTGCACGACACCTTCGAGCACCCGTGCAACTGGAAGATCCCGATCGAAAACGTGCTCGAGAGCTATCACGTGCCCTCGCTGCACAACAATTGGCTCGCGCGAAACCCCGAGCTCTTCAAGGTGTTCGGTGGCAAGCGTCGCGGCGACGCGAGCGTGGTGCACGAACTCGGCGAGGGGTACTCGAGCTACCACGACTCGCTCGGGGCGGATTCGCGCGCGTACACGGCATTGATACGTGCGCTCTCGCCCGAGGCCACAGCCGACTACGTGCATCACCATGGGTGCCCGCACATGGTCTTTGGTCACACGTCCATCGTGAGCTTTGTGCAAGTGGTGCTACCGCGAACGGCCACCAGCTCGTACAGCCGCATTTGGTTGTTCCTGGATACATCGGCGCGACGTGCCCCAATGCTGGGTCGCGCCCTCTCGCCGGTGCTCGCGGGGGCCGCATCACGGTTGATCCGCATGGTGCTCGCAG
>JBIKNA010000215.1:0-11629 GCA_044358965.1 Polyangiaceae bacterium | reverse complement strand
TTCGACGGGCGAGCACGGGCCCTTCGATCCGCGCAAGAGGGCCGCATGACGCCCCCCCGGCTCGCCATCGAAGAGTTGCTGGCGCACGCGCCCACGCCCCAGAAGGTCAAGGCGTTCCTTGGGGCGTACAAGTTCCCCATCGTCGAGGGCACCAGCGTCACCTTCGTGTGGCATGGCCACGCCGACGCCGTCACCTTGCGCCACTGGATCTACGGTCTCGAGACTTCCAACTCGCTGACGCAGGTGCAGGGCACGGACTTGTGGCATCTCACGTTGGAGATTCCGCGGCAGTCTCGTGTAGAGTACAAGTACGAGGTGCACCGCGGCGGTGCCAGCGCTTGGATCGAAGACCCGCTCAACGTCAACCGAGCGCGGGACCCGTTTGGCGCCAACTCGGTGCTGCAGAGCGACGGCTACGAGGCCCCCAACTGGACCCAAGCCGATCCGCTCGCGCGCCCGGGCACCCTCGACCCCTTCGTGTTCGTGAGCAACAGCTTTGCTGCGCGACGCACGGGGCACATCTACCTGCCGGCGCGCTTCCGCGAGACCCGGCAGTATCCGCTCCTGGTGGTGCACGACGGCGGTGACTACCTGAACTACACCGGCATGAAGACGGTGCTCGACAACCTGATCCACAGGCTCGAGATCCCCGACGTGATCGTGGCGTTCACCGATTCCCCGGACCGCCTGCGCGAGTACGCCAACGACGAGGCGCACGCCAAGTACATCACCGAAGAGCTGGCGCCGTACCTCGCCACCAAGTATCCGCTCATCGACCGGCCCCAGGCCCGCTGCCTCATGGGCGCAAGCTTTGGTGCCGTCGCAGCCTTCTCCACGGCGTACCGGTACCCGGGCTTCTGGGGCCGTTTGCTGCTCCAGTCCGGGTCCTTTGCCTTCACCGACATCGGCAAACGCAACCGCCGCGGGCCGCTCTTCGACCGCGTGGTGGAGTGCGTCAACAACTACCGCGCCGAGCCCAAGGCCATCAGCGAACGCGTGTTCGTGAGCTGCGGCGTGTACGAGTCGCTTATCTACGAAAATAGGTCTTTGGTTCCGTTGCTCGACTCCACCGGCATGCAAGTCCGGTTCGTCGAGTCTCGGGACGGTCATAACTGGGAAAACTGGCGAGATCGGCTTCGGGAAGGGCTCTCTTGGCTTTTCCCGGGTCCACTCATGTTCGTGTACGAGTGAGGAAACCGTGGCCGCTGTTGTTCGTCACATTGGGCTTTCGCTAGGCGCTGACATCTGCTGGCCGCTGTGCTTCGAGCACATGATGAAGCGGCTGGATCTGCACATCCCCCACGAGGGCGACACCCTCGAGTTCCAGGTGGAGCGCGTCACCATCGAGCCGTTCGACCTCAAACAAGAGGTCAAGTACGACGTGGTCGTCGATCGCTTGACGCACTGGTACCACACCAGTCGCGAGTGGATCAAAAAGGGCATCGTGATGAACGATCTCTACGTGTTCAACAACCCGTGGAGCGTTCAGTCCAACGAGAAGCACACCAGCTACGCGGCCATGATGAAGCTCGGGATGCCCATCCCGGAAACCTGGATGGTGCCGCCCAAGGGCTACGAGCCCACCCCAGATTTGCGCCCCACGCTGGCGCGCTACGCCAAGCTCTTCGACATCACCAAGATCGGCGACAAGCTGGGCTGGCCGGTGTTCATGAAGCCCTACGACGGCGGCGGTTGGCGCGCGGTCACGCGGCTCAAAGACCACGAGACGGCCAAAAAAGCCTACGAAGACAGCGGCAAGGCCGTGATGCACATCCAGGCCTCTGTCGAGGGCTACGACAAGTTCGTGCGCTGCATCGGCTTTGGCCCGCAGACGCGCTGCGTGTTGTACGACCCTGATGCCCCGTTGCACGACCGGTACACCATGAAGCGCGACTTCATGCCGGCGTCCGACGCCGAGCACCTGCGCAAGGTCACCCTCACCATCAACTCGTTTTTTGGCTGGGAGTTCAACTCCTGCGAAGCCCTGCGCAAAGACGGCGTTTGGTACCCCATCGACTTCGCCAACCCGTGCCCCGATTCCCAGGTCACGTCGCTGCACTACCACTTCCCGTGGATGGTCAAAGCGTACCTGCGCTGGAGCATCTTCTGCGCGGCCACCAAGCGCAAGATGCGCAAGACCTTGGACTGGGACCCGTTCTATCTGATTGCGGCCAGCGACTTGCCCTACGAGGAGAAGCTCGCGGGCTACGCCAAGCTCGCAGACTTCCGCTTCGAGACCGAGCGCTTCGACGAGTTCTGTCACAAGCACCTGGGGCACCTGGACGACGTGGCCAACGAGTTCTTCGGCACCCAAGAGGCCAAAGAAGCCGTTCGCCAGAAGGTCATCGCGCTGTACCCGCCACACGAAATCGAAAAGTTCACGGAGCTGTTCTGGGAGCGCATCCAGACCTGGCGCAGCGACGGCTGCCCCTGATCGGGGCGCCGGACCGCTGAACACCGGGCTGAACAGGGGAAGGCGGACCTAAAGTCAGCCCTGCGGGGGGCTTTTGCCTGGCCGGCCGAGCAAAACTCGCCAGTTTGCCCCCTTCCCGCGGGGCCGTGGGTTCAGTAAGACACCTGGCGCCCATGTTCCTCAAGTCTCGCTGGTACTCCTCTCGCATCGGAACCGAAGCCACCCTCGCGCGCTGGGGGGCCGTGGGGCAACCCGTGCTCGTGTTCCCCACCGCCGGCGGCGATGCCGAGGAGATCGAGCGGTTCTTGATGATTCGCGCCCTCGAGCCCCTGCTCATGGCCGGGCGCATCAAGATCTATTCCGTGGACAGCGTCGGCGGGCAACAGTGGTTCCGCAGGGACTGCAGCCCCGAGCACCGCATGTGGATGCAGCACCAATTCCACCAGTGGGTCAAACACGAGGTTGTGCCGGCGATTCGCATGGACTGCCGCAGCGAAGACATTGGCATCTGGACCGCCGGCGCCTCCATTGGCGCGTTCCACGCGGCCGCGGTGGTTTGTAGGTTCCCAGACCTGTTCACCAAGGCCCTGTCCATGAGCGGCACCTACGACCTCATGCGCTTCACCGAGGCCAAAGAGCCCACGGACGCCTTCCGGGTGTCGTCGCCCCTGCATTTTGTGCCTCGTCTGGACGGCCGGCACCTGGACCTCTTGCGCACCCGGCACATCCAGTTCGTTACCGGCGAAGGCAAGTGGGAGAACATCGGCGAAAGCTGGCGCCTGGCCAATGTCCTGGGCGACAAGGGCATCCCCAACTATGTCGACTCTTGGGGGCCCGATTGGGATCACGATTGGGTCACCTGGCGTGCGATGATGCCCAAGTACCTAGACGAGTGGACCAAATCCTGAGGGGGCGAACCGCCACATGGACGATACGCGCGCGCACAAGAAAGTTGATGGGCTGGACCAAGCGGCGCGACGCAGGTTCACCGCAACGCTGCTGAACGAGGTCCAAGCCGTCGAGCAAATGCTCGCCGAAGGCATGTTCGAGCGCGGCGTTGCCCGCATCGGCGCCGAGCAAGAGATCTTCTTGGTCGACCGGGCCTACCAGCCCGCGGGCGGCGCCTTGCGCGTGCTCGAGCGGGTCAACGATCCGCACTACACCACGGAGCTCGGTCTCTTCAATCTCGAGATGAACGCCGACCCGCAGCCCTTCGCGGGCAAGGGCTTGGCCCAGATGGAGACCCAGCTCGCAGAGCTCATGCGCAAGGCGCAGAAGGCTGCCAGCGAGGTCGAGATGAGCGCCATCATGTGCGGCATCTTGCCCACCATCGGCAAGACGGATCTGGGCCTGCACAACATGGTGCCCAGCCCGCGCTACCAAACGCTCAACCGCGCCATGAACGAGGCCCGCGGCGAGTCCTTCGACTTCTCCATCAAGGGGCTCGACGAGCTTGTGGTTCGCCACGACTCCGTCATGGTCGAGTCGTGCAACGCGAGCTTCCAGGTGCACCTGCAACTCTCGGAGCCCGAGCGCTTTGCGCACTACTACAACGTGGCGCAGCTGCTCTTGGCGCCGGTGCTGGCCGTGGGCACCAACTCGCCCGTGCTCTTTGGCCGAAGGCTGTGGGCCGAAACCCGTATCGCGCTGTTCGAGCAAGCCTGCGACATTCGCGTGCCCGGGTTGCACCTGCGCGACTCCACCGGCCGCGTGTCGTTCGGACGCGAGTGGCTCAAGGGCAGCGTGGCCGACATCTACAAAGACAACGTGGCGCGCTTCCGCGTGCTTGTGGGCGGCGACGGCGGCGAGGCCGATGCCCTGGGCGATCTCAAGGCCGGGCGCATCCCCGACCTCAAGGCCCTGCGCATTCACAACGGCACCATCTACCGCTGGAACCGCGCCTGCTACGGCATCTCCGAGAACGGCAAGCCGCACCTGCGCATCGAGCTGCGCATTCTGCCCTCGGGCCCCAGCATTGCCGACGAGGTTGCCAATGGCGCCTTCTGGCTAGGCCTCATGAGCGAGCTCGTCGCCACCCTCGACGACATCCCGCCGCAGCTCGACTTTGCCTACGCGCAGGCCAACTTCTACGCCGCGGCCCGCGAGGGTCTGGGCGCGCGTTTGCAGTGGCTGGGCAAAAAAGAGGTCTACGCCAAAGACCTGGTGCTCGACACGTTGCTGCCCTTGGCCCGCGCGGGCTTGGCCCGGGCCGGCGTCGACGACAAAGACGCCGACCGATACACCAAGATCATCGAGCAGCGCACGCGCATGGAGCGAACGGGCTCGCGGTGGATGTTGCTCTCGCTCAAGGGCATGGGCGACGAGGGCACCCCCGGGGCGCGGCAAACCGCGCTGGTGGCGGCAACCATCGATCGCCAAAAGACCGACCGTGTCATCGCCGAGTGGGACCTGGCCAAGCTGGCGGAGAACGACAGCGAGCGCGCGGCCCACCAAACGGTTGCGCAATACATGCGAACCAACCTGGTCACGGTGCAGCCCGCAGACCCGGTCGAGCTCGCGTATTCGCTCATGACCTGGCATGACCTCAAGCACGTGGCCGTCGAAGACGACCGTGGGGTGCTCTTGGGGCTCATCTCGCGTCGCGCCGTGGAACGGCACATCGCCGCCAACGGCCCCCTGGGCGACGCCGTGGTGCCCGTCGAGAAGCTCATGCGGGCCAACGTCATCACGGTTACCCCAGACGTCACCACGCTCAGCGCCATCGCTCTTGCCAGCAAGCACAAGATCTCTTGTGTGCCGGTGGTGCAGGATGGTCACTTCGTGGCCATGCTCACCGAAGAGGACTTCCGAGGCATCGCCTCGCGGGTGCGGGCCGAAGGCCCCGAGAGCGCCCACGAGCTTGACCAGATCCTCGGCGAGGACGATTAATACGAAAGCGTTTGTTGTGCTCTATGTTGCTCGAGGGCCAAGCCCGAGAGACACGGCATCTTTTGGCTAACCTAGGAAATCGCTCATGACAGCTCCCCGTGTGATGGTGGATCGCAGAGAAATCGGCCGCATCACGAGCCCGGGCCGCGGCCCGACGCTCATGGTGGTGGCCGGCATTCACGGCAACGAGCCCGCTGGTGTCGAGGCCGCGCGTCGCGTCTTCGCCCGTCTGGAACGCGGCGACATCCCGGTGCGCGGTGAGCTCGTGGTGTACGCGGGCAACCTCGAGGCCCTCAAGAAGGGCGTGCGCTACCAAGTCAAAGATCTCAACCGTCAGTGGAACGAAGCCACGGTCGCCGCCGTGCAGCAAAAGCCCCGCGAGCAGCTCGACGCCGAAGACCTCGAGCAACTCGAGTTGCTGAAGGTGCTCCAGGCCGCCATCGACCGCGCCCGGGGCCGCGTGCACCTGGCCGATTTTCACACGTCCAGCGCCAACGGCATCCCGTTCATCATCTTCGGCGACACCTTGCCGCAGCGGCACTTCGTCCGCGCATTCCCCATTCCGGTGGTCATCGGCCTCGAAGAGCAGGTCGATGGCGTGTTGTCGGCCTACTGGACCAGGCGCGGCTGCGTGACCTTCACCGTCGAGGGCGGCCAGCACACAGATCCGAGCTCCGCCGACAGCCTCGAAGCGGCCTTGTGGATCGCCATGGAGGAAGCCGAACTCATCGCACGCGATTCGCTGCCCGAGCTGCGCCGCGCGCACGCCGTGCTCGAAGAGCGCCGCAGCAACTTGCCACGGGTTCTCGAGGTCGTCTCGCGCAAGTCCATCACCCCCGAAGACGCGTTCAAGATGGAGCCGGGCTTCCGTAACCTAGATCACGCACCGCGCGGTCAGCTGCTGGCGCGCGACAAGAACGGCGAGATCCGTGCACCCGCCAACGGCATGGTCATCCTGCCGCTGTACCAGGGCCTGGGCAACGATGGCTTCTTCTGGGGCCGCGCGGTCAGTGGCGCGCGTCTGCGCACCAGCGAGTTCTTGCGCACCCTCGGCGTCGACCGATTCTTGCGCTTGCTGCCAGGCGTCGAGCGCGACACGGCGCATCCCTCGCGCTTCATCATCAACACCAAGGTCGCCAAGCTCTACCCACTCGATGTGTTCCACATGTTTGGCTACCGCAGGCTGCGGCAGGTGGGCAGTGAGCTCACCGTCGAGCGGCAAGCCGAGTAGCCCGGAACCCTAACCCTGCCATGGACCAAAGAGCGCTCTATCTGCGCGTCGGGGCGCTCGCCGTGGCCCTTGTCGGTGCCACCTACGTGGCTTGCACGGTCACCTACGGCACCGAGGCTGGGGGTGCGCTTCCAGACGCCGGTGATGCTGCGCCAGCAACGCAGGACGTGGTCATCGTCGATGCGGGCACCCCCGACGTCGACGCAGGGGAGCCCTTGTACCGCGTCCCTCCGCGCCCCAGCGCCGAAGATGAAACGGGGCAAGACGACATCAAACTTCTCTTTGCCATGGACTGGGTTTCCCTTGGGCCCCGGCCCCAAGACACCACGCTGACCGAAGACGACATGGCCTTCGATCTCGATGGCGTGGCCACCTGTCCGGGGCAGCCCTCGTGTACGGCCCCTGTTGCCTCTGCTGCAGAGCTTGCATGCGATGGCAAAGGCGGACGCGACAACGGCATGTTTCGCATGCTCAAGCGTCTGGGGGCCGCGACGGACCTATTCAATGCCAACTCCGGAGGACCAAGCTTCCTTGTGAGCATCGAGGGGTACAACGGGGGGCTCAACGATCGCCAGGTCACCGTGCGCCTCTTCACCTCTCCGGGCACGCAGGCCGCGCTCGACGCCGGTGGGGTGGACCCCGACGGCGGTCAGGTCAGGCCGAAGCTCGATGGCAGTGATTACTGGCGCATCGATCAGAAGCAGCTTCAGAACACGCCGCCGGTGGGCACGCCTTGCACGCAGGCCAGCGATCCGTGCACCACGTCCGTCAAAGACACCACGGCCTACGTGGCCAACGGACAGCTCGTCAGTGTGTTCGACATTCCGCTCTCGTTTCCGGAGTACGGCCCCAAAGTGCAGCTCGACCTGCGCAACGGCTACCTGACGGCCCGGGTGCAGCGCGCCGATGGCGGCGCTTGGCGCCTCGAAGATGGCCAAATTGTAGGCCGTGCACCCATCGAGTCCATCGTGCGGCTGTTTGCGGTGTTCAACGACATCTTCAGCTCGGGCAAGCGCTACTGCGAGGTGCCCGGGGACTATGCCACCGTCCGCAAGCTGGTGTTCGACGCCCGAGACATACCGGCGGACCGCAACAAAGACGGCAAGCCCGAGGTCTGCACGGGGCTATCCATCGACTTCATGTTCCACGCCAAGCCCGCGCTACTGGGCACCGTCACGTCTGTGCCCCCGGCACCCGAGCCCTGCCCCGAGGGCATCGTGTACTCCTGCGACTAAGTCGATAGACTCCGGGGATGCGTAAAGTTGGTCGGCGTGCGTTTTCGGCAGGGCTGGCCACTTTGGCAGCGTGTGGTGGCCGTACGGCCGTAGAGCCCGAAGAACGCGGTGCTATTGTCCCGGAGGCGGGACCGGTACCGGGACCTAGCGCGCCGTCAGCGACGCCGTTTCCCGACACCCCCAGTGCGGCGTGTTCCTTTCCTGCGTTCACCTCTCCAGGGGTTACCGACATCAGTTTCGCGCAGCGGGTGCTCTACTCCTGGACGACCAAAGAGCAGGCGCAAGCGCTTCGCAGGGACAAGGTGCTCTACACCAAGACGGCCAACGATCAGGGGGAGCCAGGTTACTTGTTTCGGGTGCTCGAGCGTTTGGCCCAGCGCAAGGAGCCGCGCATGGCCTCCGCGGCTGAGCTGCTCGGCGGCAACTCGTTTCGCTTGGGGCGCTACGCCTGGCCGTTTCCGTGGGCCACACAGATCACCAGCGCAACGGAAGACTATGGGCGCGAGCTGCTGCGTATCGAGCTACGGGCCAATGCACTCTTGGTGTTCGTCGACGAGCGGTGGGGCTCCGAACCGTGGCAGCCGCCTCGCGTCTTGGACATGTCTGGAAAGATCGCAGACTGGGCGAGAGTTCAAGAGACCCCCGAGCGCATCGCAGGGATCTACTTCGTGTCACGGGGCGGCGATGCTGCGAACGCGACAGCGTGCCCCGGCGGGAGTCTCGGCCCCGGGCTCCAGTATCGCGAGTTTCACCTCTGCCACGAGAACACCGTGGCCTCGTGGTCCATCGGCACCGAGCAGATCTTGGCGCAGATCCAAAGTGACATCGCGATGCTGACGCGGGTCGGCGAGGCGCAGGACGTGTTGGCTTGCTCGCGCTGGCTTTGCGATGACCTGGCGCGTGCCTGGGGTGGTGCTCCTTGGAGCCGGACCGCCGGTGGGGCTCCGGAACACCTCTACACCTTCCTCACGCACCTGCACATGGCTCCGCAAGCCAACCGGTTCCGGGCAGACCTCGCACAGGCGCAGGCGCGCCTGATGGCCGCACGCTTTGTGCCGGACCCACTGGTACACGTGCCGGCAACCTGAGCGCCTTCGCGCGTCAGTTGTGCGTGCACTTGAGCGACAAGTTGAAGTCGCCGCCGAGCAGCGCGTCGCCCACGTAGTACGAGCCGCCGCCGTCGAAGGAGCCGCTGCGGGCGGACAAGCCCGCGAGCGGGAACCGGAGCTCCACGCGCTTTTGGCCAGTCTTGCCCTCGTAGCCACGCCAGCCGTTGTATGCCTCTTGGCCGGTGAGCTTGTACGTTCCCGAAGCCGGCCACTCGTTGGGGCCGGACACGTTCTTGATGACGGCCTTGCCGCCCTGGCCATTGTCCTCGTCGAGGGTCACATCCACGCTGTCGCCTTCGTCGACGTAGCGATGAACGCAATGAAACGATCGCGGCGTGGTCTGCGCGGGCTGGTAGCTCGCATCCAGACGCAGCTCCGTCCGGCGTTCGTTGCGGTAGGCCGTGGACGTCAGCGTGAGGTCCTTGCCATCGATCTTGTAGCGGAACGTGCCCACGTCCCCGAAGCTCACCGTGGCGCCCTGGGCGTCGGTCTCGAACTTCATGGTGCCCCGGCGTACAACCGTGTCTTTGCTGACGCTGCGGTAGGTGAACCACGGATTGAAGGGGTTGGGGCGCGTCTCGGCGGTCTCGACCAACACGTCTGCCTCGAAGGCGTTGTTGGCCTTCACGGTCAGGCGCGTGACATGGCGCTGGCTCGCAAGGGGCTCGCCCATGGAGCCGTTCGGTCCAAAGCGATGCACGTACGTGCCCAGCGGGATCCGCGCGCCGAGCTCGGCTTCGGCTGTGCCTGCCTCTTCCTGTTGTTCGGCATCGGCGGCGCAGCCCCCGGCGAAGAGGGCGGTCGAGGTGACAAGAGCGAGGGTGAGCAGAGCGTTGCGAGCCATGCGGTCTCCGTACCGCACCTGGTCGTACACGCCACTACAGGTAGGAGTTGAGACCTTTTCCGGAACGCATGGCCTGAATTGATTGGGGATTTTGGTTCGTAAGGATCGAAGACGACCGGATCGCCGCCCGATCGAGACCCGAACGACCTTGATTTTGGTGGGCTGGCGGCGAGCGCACTGAGGGGGGTTGCACGCAGGTCGGCGCCGCGAGCTGCGCGCCCAAAGACTCAAGGTTTCGAATGGTTAGCTATGTCTTGGTTACTATGTATTCCAAGGCATGAGCTGTGCATACGTGAGACCCCAGAGCGATCCGAACCGTCACCGGATCGCGGAGGCATCGAGCATGAACAAGCGTGTGGGGACTCTCATCGGTCTATCGGGCATCGTGGCGCTGGGCATCGCGTGCGCGCCAAGCAGCGCAGAGGACGAAGCCTCGAGCGAGAGCGCCCTCGAGACCTCGTGTCAGGCTGGCGGCAAGTGTTCTTTCGCGCCGCTTGCCCCCGATAGCCCATGGCCCAAGTTCCGACGCGACATGCGCCAGACCGGCCGCTCGCCCATCAAGCCCAGCGCTTCTGGTGGTGCTCTCTGGACCGTGAAGACCGGCAAGGGGATCTTCAGCTCCGCCGTCATCGGCGGCGACGGCACCGTGTATGTCGGATCTGCGGATCGATACTTCTACGCCATCGACAAGACGGGGCAGGTGAAGTGGAAGGTGCTCTGCGGCGAGATCATCGACTCGTCTGCGCTGCTCGACGACAAGGGGCGCGTCTACTTCGGTGCCGGCGATGGCATCGTGCGCGCCCTGGACGCCAAGACCGGGCAAGTGCTCTGGCAGTTCCACGCCGACGAGCCCGAGGCCCACGACGCGTACATCAAGTGGTTCGAGGCCAACGTGGCCATTGGGCCCGATGGCACGCTGTACGCACCCAACGACAACAAGGGCGTGTACGCGTTGCGCCGCGACGACGGCACCCAAAAGTGGAAGTGGCTCATGAACGACCAGACTTGGTCGTTGCCTGCGGTGGACCCGCAGTCGGGCACCTTGTACATCGGCAACAATTACATCGCGCCGTACCAGATCCTCGGCAACTTCTGGCGCAACGTGTTCGCCATCGACAAAGACGGCCAAGAGGTTTGGGGGCAATCGGTACAGTCGACCATTTCGGCGAGCCCTGCCATTGCCGGCGACAAGGTCGTCATGGGGGCCTTCGACGGCTACGTGCGCGCGCACGACAAAGCTTCGGGCAGCGTGAAGTGGCAGTTCGCCACCAAAGACCACCTGTACGCCAGCGCGTCGGTCATGAGCTCGGGCACGCTGGTGCAACCCTCGTCCGATGGCACCGTGTACGCGCTCGATCCGAACACTGGCGCCCAGCGTTGGGCTTTCGACACCCGGGAGCCCATTCGGTCGTCCGCGGCCATCGACGGCGACGACAACGTGTACTTCGGCGGCGGCGATGGGCGCCTGTACGTGCTCAACAAGAACGGCACGCTGCGCTGGAGCATGCAGCTCGTCACCGAAGACCGCAATGATCTGAATGCGTCGCCAGCCCTTGGCCGCGACGCCATCGTCGTGGCCAGCGAGAGCGGCGAGATCTTCAGCGTCCCCTACGACTACTGCCTACGCCCGGAGGCCGACGCCGATGCGCGATGCGATCGCGGCGGCAAGGAGACCCTGCCGCAAGACGGCACATTCCTGTACTTCACCACGCCCCTCGGCAGCATCTTGCCGACGGCGCCCAAGTCCATCGACGAAAACCAGGCGCTCGCCTTCTCGCTCTTCCGTCGCGAGCAAGGCGACACGGCCCTGGCGCTGCTCGACGAAGGCTCGCTGGTGGTCGAGACGTCTCCCCGCAGCGAGGTGGACCTGCGGCTGTCTGCGGACCGACGATTCTTGACCCTGACTCC
>JBIKNA010000239.1:0-10665 GCA_044358965.1 Polyangiaceae bacterium | reverse complement strand
TGTCGTTGATGGGCTCTTTTTTGGCCGCATCGAAGCCGTAGTTCTTGGGGCCGCAGGTGACCCGACCCCAGAAGCCCGCGACATCGCCGGGCTTGACGGCACCGCAGCTGCGGGCCACCGCACATTTCTTGTCGAAACCACAGCCATCGGAGGCGCAGTCGTCGTGATCGACACAGCTCTTGCCGGCGGCACAGCGCGGGTTCTCCGGGACGCCGCCGCAGTCCACGTCGGTCTCGGTGCCGTTCTTGATGCCGTCATCGGTGCGCGGCGCCGCACACTTGTTGTCCGGGCCGCAAATCAAGCTGGCGCAATCGGACCCTGCGGCGCAGCGCAGACCATCGTCGCAGGCGGGGTTGCCCGCACCGCCGCAGTCCACGTCGGTCTCGGCGCCATTTTTGACCTTGTCGGTGCTGCTGGGCGCAGCGCACTTGAGGGCGGCGCACACGCCGCTGGTGCAGTCGGCACCGGCCGCGCAACCGCCACCCACGTCGCACTTTCGGGGCGCGGTACCGCCACAATCGACGTCGGTCTCGGTGCCGTTCTTTTTGCCATCGGTGGGCGACGGCGCCGTGCACGCCCCCGCAGCGCAGATGCCAGATGGGCAATCGGCGCCGGAGCGACATGCATTGCCCGCACCCGACGACGTGCCCGACGACGCGCCCACTCCCGACGATGCGCCATCGTTGGTGACGCCGTCCGAAGACGCCTCTTCGCCAGGCACGCCCGTCGAGCAACCCACGCCCCACAGAAGCAGCGCACAAAGGACCGAACGAGCAGCAAACTTCGAGGCCATCGGAGCCTTGATCTTATCGCATCGCCCCAAGCTTGCGGAGGCGCGTTCGGTGCCAAGCTCGTGTGTGCCTTCGCCTTACCTGAACCCGCGGTGGCCTCGTGTTCGTCGCAGCGGGCAGAACCTTCTCAATGTGAACCCACGACGGGTCAATCTGGAGGGGCAAAACAGGCACGTTCGCTTCATTTCCGGCCCGGCTTCACGAGCCACCCCCCGGTGGACCGCGGCACGGGACCTGCTTCGTGACGAGGCATGGCGAACATCACCCGAGACCCCTGGAGCCCCCGCGAAGCCGATTTCCCCCGAACGGCGCCGGTCTCCGAACAACTCGTGTTCTGTGTTCGCTACGCCCTCCTGGCGCCATCCGGGCACAACGCGCAACCATGGTTCTTCGCGGTGCGCGAGCGGGCCATCGATTTGTACGCCGACCGACTCCGCGCCCTTCCAGTGGTAGACCCCGAGGACCGCGAGCTCACCATCAGCTGCGGCGCGGCCCTCGAGACACTGCTCATCGCCATGCAACGCTTCGGCCTCGCGCACGACGTCGAATTTGTCTGCAGCGCATCAACCCCCGACCATCTCGCCCACGTGCGCGTCCAAGGCAATGGCTCCCCGACGCGCAACCCTTTGTTCGACGCCATCCCCCGGCGCCACACGAGCCGCATGCCCTACGGCCAAGAGCGCCCCTCCGTAGAGACCGTCTCGGCCCTCAAGGGCGAAGTCTCCGACGAGAACGTTTGGTTCAACGAGGTCCCAGGTCTCGAAGAGCGCGTCGACGTCGCGGATCTGGTCGAAGAGGGCGACCGCATCCAAATGGCCGACAGTCGATTCCGCCGAGAGCTGTCGAAATGGGTGCACGCCAATGGCAGCTCCCTTCGCGACGGCATGCCAGGTCACGCCTTCGGCTTCGGCGACACCGCCTCGACGCTGGGCCCGCTGGTATTGCGCAGCTTCGACACCGGCGCATCGCAAGCCGCCAAAGATCGCAAACTCGTTCTGCAAGCCCCCCTTCTGGCCCTGCTCGGCACCACCAGCGAGTCCGTCCTCTCATGGCTCTCCGTAGGACGCACCCTGGCCCGCCTCCTCCTTCGCGCCACCGCCGCGGGTCTCAGCGCCTCGTTCATGAACCAGCCCATCGAGATCCCCGAACTGCGCCCCTCGCTAGGCAAAGCCATGGGCCAGCCGGGCTTCCCACAAATCCTCCTGCGCATGGGCAAAGCCCCGCCGGTGCGACCGACTCCACGGCGCGCGCTCGAAGACTTTCTGGCGCAATAGGCTCATGGGTGGGGCCGGCGGGGCTTAACGGTGTCCGGCCCCTGCGGGGGCGTCCTAATTCCTTACCTAGGGGCAAGGCCATCGATTCGAGGCGTCTCCTAACACCGGTCTACAACAGCGGCGCCTTCCGGCGGGCCAACGAAGCGCGCGCAGCCCTACCCGAAAGCGCGTGGCCCCGCAGGACCCACACCAAGATGATCTCCACCTGACCCCAACGCCGAAAAAGCCCTTTTGAACAAAACCTCGTTCCGAAACCAGACACCGTTAAGCCCCAGCCGGCCCCCCCCCGCTGAGTACGAGCCGGAAGAGAGTGAGTGCCGAGGCAGGTGGGGTTATGCGCCAGCTGGCCGCCGACGCGCGAAGTAGAGCGCGGAGGCGGCGAAGAGAAGGAGGCAGAGGGATGCGCCGGCGTATGCGCTGGCCTGGAAGAAGGGGAGCCAGGCGAGTTTGGGTTGGCCGAGGCTCTTGCCCAGGAGCAGGGCCGTGCTGCCCAGGTAGCCGAAGGCGTCGGCGAAGGTGACAAGGAATCCGGCGGTGGCCACGGAGCCGGTGGCCGCGATGAGGCGGTCGAAGAGCACGCAGTTGAAGGGCACGTAGCCGAGGTAGAGGCCGAGGCCCACGGCGATCATCCATGGCATGGGGCCGATGGCGTGCAGCTGGAACAGGAGTGTGCTCCCAAAGATGAGCACGGCGCCCGAGGCCATGAGCGCGTGCGTGGCAAGCAGGGCTTCTTTGTTGTCGCGGACCAGCATCATGAGCGCGACGCCCAAGAGGGCGCCAATGGCCACGGGGATTTCGGCGGTGGCGAGCACCTGTGGTTTGGCGCCGTAGCCCAGGGCGTCCCAGAGTTCTCGGGCAAAGTTGTCGCGAAAGTCGCGAAGCGCGGTGAGCGCCACGTACGCGGCCACCAGGGCGACGAGACCTGGTGCGTACGCGCGCAAGAATGCGCGGCGGGCTGGGGCGTCCATGGGGGCACGTTTGGTGCGCGCAGCTTCGTCTTCGGCCGATGGCGGAGGCACTTGCGACAAGAGCCACACGGAGAGCAACAACGGCGGCGCAAACATGAGGCCCACGAGGGCAGGCATGGTTGTGTCGGATACGCCGGCATCGAGGGTGGACTTGCCTACGGATTTGACGAAGCCGCTGGCGAGGATGAAGCTCGCCGAAAGGCCGGCGCCCAAGAAGTCGCTCACCTTGCGCCCCTCGAGGAACCCGAACACCAGGCCCCAAATCATGCCGAGGGGCAGGCCGTTCAAGACCATGCCAAACGCCTTGTAGGGGCCGGGCAACACGGCAAAGAGCACGAGCCCCGCCTCGGCCACGGCGATGCACACGACAATGGCAAAGGCGCGGCGGGCAGCGCGCACCTCGGACACGATCTTGATGCCCAAGAACTTGGAGGCGCAGTAGCCAAGCACTTGCGCCAAGATGAAGAGCGTCTTGAGGTCGAGGGCGCCGACGAGCGGCAGCGCGATGCTGCCGGGCAGCGTGGCCACGGCGAAGGGTTTGCGAAACCCGTACATGCAGAAGTACGAGAAGAACGCCGCCAACACGCAATATGCGGTGAAGACCGGCGCCGGAGCCCGCTGCAAGTACCGCGACAGACGCGACGACGATGGGGCGGTGCCGGTGCCGTTCACCTAAGGTCCTCTTGGCACAACACGCGGCATGCCCGGGCTATTTCCGTTGGGCGCTCGAATCGTTTCGAGCGCATGGGCGGCGCGCTCTACAACGCGGCTTCGATGGCGGCGATGACCTCTTTGGCCTCGGGGACAGTCTTGGGCGAGAACCGCGCGAGCACGGCGCCATCGCGGCCGACCAAGAACTTCTCGAAGTTCCAGCCGATGTCGCTTCCTCCGCCGGCCTGGCTGCCCACCAAGAACTGGTAGAGCGCGCTGCGGTTTGCGCCGTTGACGTCTTGCTTTTCGAGCAGGGGGAAATCGACGCCGTAGGTCGCGCTGCAGAACGCGGCGATCTCGGACTCGGAGCCAGGCTCTTGCCCCAAGAACTGGTTGCAAGGTGCACCCACCACCAAAAATCCACGCTCGCGATACTTCTCGTGGAGCTTGACCAGGCCTTCGTACTGGGGCGTGAGACCACACCGGCTTGCCACGTTGACGAAGAGCACCACTTTGCCGGCGAGCTCCTCGTGCGAAAGCGGCGAGCCGTCGAGCTTCTTGAACCCAATGGCGTCGAGGCTACCGGGACCACCCTCGGGGGCCTTGCCATAGACGGCGCGATTCACGGCGGACGAGGCTAGCTTGGCAACTTTGTCGAACATGCGAGGGGCTCCAGTGGTGGGACGGTCCGAAAGAGGATAGCACCACGACGCTCAGCGCGGGACCACGTCGATGTCCATGTCTACATCGCCGTAGCCCGTGACCACGGTGACACGGGTCTTGCCCACGGAATGCCCCGCCACCACAAAGAGCGTGCGGTTGCGGTAGGCCGTGGTGTTGCCTTGGTAGCTGAGCTTGTGGTCTTGGGTGGTGTATGCGCGCCGGAGCGAGGCGATGTCTGGTGCTGCAGACGCGCTGCCGTCGAAGCTGCACGGGCGAGACTTGGCGTCGGTGCACTCGATGGCCATGGCGGTGCCCTCGGTGATGCGTACCGTACGAAAGCCATCGCTGGACTCGAAGTACTCGGCCACGGCGCCCGGCGGCGGGTTGCTCTTGGGCGTAAACGACGGCTTGCCACACGCCCCAATGCCAAAGAGTGCGATCACCAGCAGGAGTGCTTGGGTTGGGCGGTTCATGGCTGCACCTCCAGCACGAGGGTCGCGGCGCGATTTGCCGACTGCACGTTGATCGTCGAAGTGCCCGCAGCAGCGGCCCGGAACCTGCGGGTGGCCGGTCGCCCACCGTCGAGCATGCGAACGCTGCTGCCATCGACGGTCCATGTGGCCTCGAGATCACCCAACAGGCGCGTGGCCCCCAAGAACGCCTGCAGTGACACCTCGAAGTCGTCGCCCACGGCGATCTGCATGCGAGAGGGCAGAGGACTCGGTTCGAGGCCGGCGTCTTTGCGGCGAAAGAGCGCAATGCGATCTGGCTCTTCGACGGAGACCGTCAGAAAATCAATGACCCAGGCGTTCTTGTCGAGCATGGTGAGTGTGGCGAAGCCCGGCTTGACCCCTTTGACGCTGGCACCGTCGACAGCGAGCACATTGGTCTTGGTGGACTCGAGCGCAATGGACGAGGCGGCCACGCCCGGCGCCGTGATGGAGATCTGAAGCGGCAAGCGCGCGCCAACGGCGATGGGGCCGTCGAGGCCACAACTCACGTCGCCGGGATCGCACTCCGGCGATGTTTCGGACTGTCCGAGGGCGCCCGTGCTGCCCGAGTCGGAGCCACAGGCAGCGAGAAGAAAAAGGAAGCTGGCGAGCCCGGCAGCGCCGAACCCATGTGATCGCAATGTCATGACTCCTCCACGATGCCGGTGTCGATCACCCGAGGATTTGAGCCCTCCATCGACACGGCAACCGCGACTGAGCAACATCGGTGCCAAGGCAGACGCCGGTGATACGTTGGGAAACATGCGGGCGCGGCGGAGATCTGTAGGCGTCGCGGCAGTGGCCGGCCTCACCATGGCGTGCACCCCTGCCCCGCCGAGCAGCACCGCGCGCGCCCCCGTCGCGTCGGCGACAACCAGGCCATCCCCCGCGGTAGAGCCCCAAGCCCCAAGTGAGCTCGTCGGGACCGATGCACCGGACGGTGGCGTCGAAGACTTTCGCGCGCAATTCGTTCAGATGGCCCCCAAGGACCCGCCACGCGATCGTGGCGTGATCACTGCGCTAGACCGCCGACGCCTGCAAGCTGCCGAGCTACGCGCTCGCCAGTGTTTCGCGGCAGCCAAGGAGTCGGGCTGGGTACGCATCTACCTGGTGATAGCCGACGATGGTCTCGGCAGCGCCAGACCATGGGATGGCATGGCCCGCACCGACGTGGGCGCGTGCGCCGCCGCGGCATTCGAGCGTGAGCGCTACACGCCCCCGGGCACGCAGACCCCCGACGGCCCCGCCGTGCGCACCCTCATGCTGCGCGTGGACCATGGGATCCCCGCGCCGCAAGAGTACAAAGTGGACTAGAGCCTGTGCCCATATCTGTCTTCCGCGTAAGCGTGCCCGTGCCCGTGCCCGAATTCGCACGCCGTCGAGGGTAGCCGAGCCGATGGGTCGGCATGTTTCTCGACCATGAACGGCTCGACGTCTACTGACGCGGATCCTGTTGAGTGCGAACCATCGTGTGTCCACATCAAACACAGCATGGCGTCATGGGATATAGCGTGCAGTGTGCACATTATATTCCGGACGCCAAAGAATCGACCCGTAGCCACGGACCGGGGACGGGGACGGGCACGGGGACGGGCACGGGCACGCTTACGGGCCAAGAAATATAGGGACACACCCTATCTCTCTACCCCCCGGGACGCGCCCGCGGGGTGGGCTAGGGCTTCTTTTTGCCGAGGAGCGCAGAGAGCATGCCGAAGGCAAACGGGGCCAGGAAGAAGCCGAGGAAGCCCAGGTTGGGGGGCTCGGTGGGGGCGGGCGTGACCGCGGCGGAGGGCGGATTGCCAGTGCTGCGCGGGACGTTGGTGACAACGGCCAAGGGGTCGGGCCCGACGCCGCTGTTGATGGCACCTTTGCCCAAGAGATCGATTTCCGCGACGTCGCGCTGAAGGAACGACGCGAGTTCGACACCGCCGCGCTTGACGAAGGCCAGGTTGGTTGCGGCCTTGGGCCCCGTGTTGCCCTGGAGCTCGCGCGACACGTGGGACGGAGGGCCGCCCCAGCGGCCACGGACGGGGTTCGTGCAGGCCATGGGCCCCGTCCACGGGTGACGCATGGCGTAGCGGCCTTGGAAGTTGTTCATGGAGTAGGGCACCGCGCCCTCTTCGAGCTTGCCGCCCCGGCCGATGAACTCGCGGCCACCGGCGATGGCCGGCGCCTCTTTGAACACCAGGTCCTCGCCCAGCGACTCTTTGGTGTACCGCGCGTGCATGCGCGTGAGAACGAAGTTGTTTTGGAACCAAGGTCGCGACGGCCGACGCATGGGCATGGCTGGCGCATTGGGTCCGCCGGGGCCTGGTCCGCGACCCGTTAGCCCCGGCGGGGGAACCGGCGCTGCGGGCACCGCATCGCCCGCCGCATCGGCGAGCACGTCGGCACCGAGCGTGGCCAGCTCTGACGCCGTGAGCGCCGGCGTGGGGCACGGATCACAGGAACCGGCATCCCAGGAGTACTCGGTGACCACGGCCTTGGGATTCTTCTCGAGCGTGCGGTCGAACAGCGCTGCGTAGAACGGACCAAAGTTGTCGCGGGTTTTCTCGGTGACGTCGAGGTTCGTGGGGATCGTGACGTTGGGATAGTTCGAGACCTCGTAGCGCTTCTGTTTGGCCAGAATGTGCACGATCAAGTCTTGCGCGGCGCTGGCGTTGACGAGCCCAAGACGGATAGGCAAGTTGAACTTGTCGCTGTCGTAGTGAAAGCGCAACGGCGACAGCGTGGCCATGCCGTTTTCGAACTTCACCTTGCTGGTGTCTACCTTCGCCACGAAGAACTTGCTGCCCGCCTCGATGTACGGGCGGAAGTAGGGCTCGGAGCCTTCGGGGATCTTGTACCCATTGTCTTTGAGCCACGAGTCGAGCCCGCCGGCATCTTTGGCGCTGAGCACCAACACCTCGTACTCGCCGACGGTGAACTGGGCCTCGATGACCACGCGATTCTCTTTGGCCTCCGCAGCGGGCGCCAGGGAGGCGGCCTTGGGCCGTCCCGCCGGCATGCGCGCCATGTGGTCTTCGAACCCGGGCTGGTAGCACGGGTCTTGTTCCCAGTATTCGACGAGCCTCGGCGCGGCCAGCTGGTCCACGCGAGAGAAGATCTCTCTGGGCAGCGTCTTGACGTTCTCTTTTTGAAGCACCACGGGCACGGGCACCACCATGGCAAAGTTCGCTGGCGGCCCCTGGTAGTTGTTCTGCATCGACAGAACGGTGCGCATCCCGTCGCGCATGATGACGACCTGGGTTGCGTTGTTGAACAACTTCTCGCCGGCACCGCTGACGTAGAAGCCGCAAAACGCCGAGGCGCTGGGCGCAACGGTGACCGCCGCGAGGGCGAAGAGGCCAAGGGCCGAGTGGAGCAGAGTCTTGGTGCGCATGCGTTCTCCGGCAGAAGGGTCGGGACGCGGCAGCGTACGCTGGCCACTTCGGCTAGTCGCTGTGCCCACCCCGCCCTTCTGCCGCCGATGGTAGCCGGAAACATCGTGGACCGCGCTCGTTGCTTGAAGGCCCCAGATCGAAGGACCGGGCACTTCGTTTTGGGGAGCGGAGCGCGACAGGCGTGCCCCAAGGTCCCCCAACGCCACACTCGTTTGCATCGTCGAGCTGCGAAAGCGCGGCGTACGCCGCCGGAGGTACCAAGCATCGAACTTGCAGCTCGCTGCTTTCCAGAAGTGGAGAGCACATGCGGCGTACTGACCTCATCCGGTTTGGTTCATTGGGTTTGCTCGGCGGCATCGCCACCATTTCCGCGTGCAGCGTGGAGCAAGCGCCGGTGGCTGGCACGCAAGCGCCAGGCAGCGCAGATTGCGACGTGACCTTGGACTGCAGCAGCGTCGACGGCGGAGCTACCGAAGGCCCAAGCTCCATCGCGCGCGATGCCGGCATCGGCGACGCAGTGGCCAGCGACGCTGGTGCTGCCACACCGGATGCTGCCACGCCCCCAGATGCGGCGACGGAGGCCGGATGCGGAGCGAACTGCGCCGAGGCGGGCACCGACGGCGCCGCTTCCGATGCGGGTGTGTCAACGGACGCCGGCGTCGATGCCAGCGGCGTGGGCATTCGCGACGGCGACGAGACCGACGTGGACTGCGGTGGCCCGAATGCGCCCAAGTGCGCCGAGGGCAAAGCCTGCCTGGTGGACGGCGACTGCGTGGTTGCCTGCAACTACCAAAAGCGCTGCATCATGGCCCCCAGCTGCGCGCCACACCTAGGCGGAGACACCTGCGGCAAAGGCGAGGTCGGCACGGTGGGTACCCAGCACGAGAGCTGCTGCAAGTCATTGCCCGTGGTGGGCTTTGCCGATGGCGCTCACCCGGGCACCACGGTGTACCTCGACAAGTACGAGATCACGGCGGGGCGCATCCGCGCCTTCGTCGACGCTGTCGCCAAGGCCAACGGTGGCGTACCCAACGTGAAAGCGTGGATCGCCGCGCACCCTCCGTTGATCTGGGATGCCGCGTGGGATGTGTTCTTGCCCTCAGGCTACGAGGGCGACACCAAGATCATCGGCCGGCGCCTGCTGGGCGATCCGCGCCCGGAAGACAGCGGCAACCAAGGCCCGCCGGGGCCCGGTGTGATTCTGCCACCGGCCACAGATCAGGCGCGCAACATGGGCATCAACTTCCAGTTTGGCTCGCAGGTGTATGTGGACCTGCACGGCAACAACTGCGGCACCTTCGCCGGCGCATACGGCTTTCCCACCTACTTTTACCCGGGAGCCATTCTCGCCCGAGACAATCAGCTCCCGCGGGCCAATGGCACCGGTGCCGGAGGCCTGCTGGTGCCCGCCGCCGAGGCCCTCGACGTCAAGGCCGTCAACTGCATCACCAACGCGATGCTGGTGGCGTTCTGCCACTGGGACGGCGGACAACTCGCCACCGACGAGGTCCTGGACTTCGTGACGGCAACACCGCCGACGCTGGGCAACGTGTCCGGGTGCGGCACGCAATACGACAACCACGGCGAGCTGCTGGGCAACAAGTTCACGCACACGGTGCAAACCGGCGGACGCTGCGCACCGGTCGCGCTTGTGAACGCGACCTTCGACGGCGGCGATGTGTTGCCCGTGTTGAACAGCCCGCTCAACGTGCACAA
Organism: Polyangiaceae bacterium; assembly: GCA_044358965.1. Lineage (GTDB taxonomy): Bacteria > Myxococcota_A > Polyangia > Polyangiales > Polyangiaceae > SXNL01. The sequence goes on along the minus strand of JBIKNA010000239.1, from coordinate 728 downwards.
CTACAGGTACCCGAACCTTGGAAGCGTCAACCACGACAAGGCTTGGGAGATCTCGGCACCGGGGCGCGCAAGCACTGCCGCCGCCGCGCTGGGGCAACCCGTAGACATGGTGCGCATCAACGCAGGCGACGAGCCCTGGATGGACCTGCACGGAAACCTGAGCGAGGCCGCGCTGGACATGACCGGCGGCGTGTTTACCGGGCTCTTTGCGCTCAAGTATCGGGGCATCGCCTACGGCAGCTCGCGCTCGGATCTCAACGTGAAGCCACTGAAGGGCGAGAGTGTACTGCGCATTCAGCGCCCCGAGGCCAAGGCTGCGTTCAGCGGCGGGCGTTGCGTGCGCTTCCAGTAGCCCGGGGCGGAGTGTTGCCTGGCCCGCGGGTTGTCCCGGAGGCCAAGAGCGCGGCAGTGCGCTATTCGAACTTGGTCGTGGGCAAAAGCCCCCCCGGGGCGGTTGTCGTGGGCGCTGCCGAAGGCGTTGTGCTGGTTGCCTTCGATGCTGAACTCGGAGACTTCACGGTCGGCCTGACGTCGAGTCGAATGGCGGGTGGCACCGCTCCACTCTCTGCAACGATGACCTGCGTTGTGCTCTCGACGGTCCCTAGACGCACCTTCACGCGGTGGACGCTACCAAGCGTCCCGCGCAGCAGCACAGCCTTGGCATCGGCCCGTGTCGTGGCCTCGCCATCGACTTCGACACCAGCGTTTTCGGGCTCGATTTCGAGTCG
>JBIKNA010000214.1:0-11653 GCA_044358965.1 Polyangiaceae bacterium | reverse complement strand
AAGCCATGGACTTGGCACGGACGCAGGCGACGCGCACTGGAGCGAGCGTGTTTGTGCGCGACGGCAAGCGCGGCGGGAGCATCGTGGCGAGTATCCGTGCCCCGCGTTAAGGCTGCGATCGCCCCAATTCTGCTTCGCTCTCCGCCTCGCCACGTTCGTCGGCAGACTCCGCGGTCTCCGCTTCGCCACGCTCGTCGGCCGGCACCCACCCCTGCTTGCGCAAGAACACGCGAATCTTCCCGAACGACTCCGTTGCATCCATGCGCCGCACAAACTCTTTGGTGAGTGGCAAGCGCTTGCCTTTGCCTTCGAGCACAATACGGGAGATGTCACGCTCGGGACCCACGGTGGCATTCACCATGCGCATGACCGGAATCGCGTCGCCCCCTTCTTGTATGTCTCGGGTTGTCTCCGTATCCATCACCACGTCGAGCTCCTCGAAACTGAACTCGCCCAGAACGCGCCGCTTGTTCGATGCGAGCACGGTGAGGATATTGCCCTTCGTGCGGAGCACGACCGAACCTGCGACCGGCGCGCGCTTCCAGAGCCAAATGGAGTGCGCGACACCGGCAAGCAAGGCGACCGTGGCCGCGGTGGTCCCGGCCACATAGCCCATCACCATCGTCAGCAAGACCGGCAGCGAGAAGAACTGAAACATGGCCCCCATGGACTTGCCGCGGCGACCGCTGTCTACGGCGAGGTAGACGAACTCGGCAGATGCTGCGGGCACTGTCGGTTCCGGGGCGGCGTTATCGCGATACACAAGCCCATCCTCTCTTCGAGACCGAGAAGACCAGGATCCGTGCAACGCTGGACATGGGACCCAGACAGCGTAACTCACGTACGTCGGGTATGTTCACGGGCTACCGCCCCTCGGCGCCAAGATGGCGCTTTTCGGTCCACCTCGAAACCCGATTGCCGGCGCGCCGTTCGCAGCTTGCCCGCGGAATCGCTGCCGGCTGCGCCGTCTCGCGAATCCGAGTCGCGCGCGGGTGCTTCGGATCGCATGTTTGGCACATGTGGCACCGGCAAGGCACGGCGGAAGACATCGCTCTTGGGGGCACAACCACGGCCCGACGCATAAGCACATCGCGCGCACGGTCTTCGGAGCCGGACCCGGTGGGCACGACGTGGATAGGCAGTGCCGGGCCGTGGGTACCGGGCGCCGAACACGATCGATCATGGCTGGCGGCCCTGCTCAGTCTCGGTCGAGGGAACGCGCGGCGATGACCCCCGCAGGAAACAACGAAGAAGTCGCACTCGCAGCGGAGTGGAAGAAGGCCCAGGGTCTCGGTCGTGCGCTTCAGAAGCAGCGCGCCGTTGCGACCCTGGCCTCGGTGGCGGTGTGCGCCGTCATCTGGGCGCCTTCGACCCTGCTGGGCTTCCGCGGCATGATCGCCGGTGCCGTCGTGGGGCTAAGCGCGGGCTGGGCCGTGCGCAACAAACTCTGGCCCACGGGGCAGTTTCGCTAGGCGCGCACGCGAGATGTAGCCGCAGCATCGGGCAGCGACGCGACATACGCCCATGAGCGTGCCCTCGCAGGTGACGCAGCTCAAGCGCGCCGTAGGCACCCGCAAGGTCGACGCCATCGTCATGAGTGCAGGCCTCAACGATGCAGGCTTCAGCAAGATGATGTTCACCTGCGCGCTCTACTCGAACTGCCCCGACGAGAAAGTGGGCTTCCAGCCCAACACCATGCCACTCAAGCAGCGCTTCGCCGAAGACGTGAAGAGCATCCCGGCGGCCTATGAGCGCTTTGGCAACGAGATTCGCGGCATCGCCAAGCGCGTGCTGGTGCTCGAGTACCCCAACGCCTTCACCGGCGACAACGGTCAGACCTGCGAAGACGTTCTCGAAGACGTCATCAGCGTGCTGCCCGGTCCGCTTGCGCTCTCCATGACCAAGTTCGAGTCGAACTGGGCCCAAACGTACGCCGAGCCGCTGCTGCACAACTCCATCCGCGAGGGCGCTCGGCGCGCGGGCTTCGAGTTCGTGTCCGGTCCTTGGGCGGCCTTCAAGGGTCACGGCTACTGCGCGTCGGACAACCAACGCTGGCTGCGACGCGCCACGGAGTCTGCGGCCTACCAGGGCCCCTACATGAACAAGAACACCACGGGCACCATTCACCCCAACTTCTCGGGCTACTACGAGCTCAGCAAGTTCATCGTGAATGCTCTGCGCCCGGAACGTGGCAGCAACAACCCGCCGGTGGCCACCGCCGACAAGTACACGGGCGCCGCCGACAAGCCCCTCGTCGTCGGGTTCGCCAACGGTCTACTCGCCAACGACAAAGACGCCGATCTCATCGCCAACCTGCGCGTGGCCAACCACACCAAACCGAGTGGCGGCGCCGGCACGGTGCTCGTGGCCCCCGACGGCTCGTTCACCTTCACGCCCAAAGCGGGCTTCACCGGCACAACGAGCTTCCTGTACACGGTCACCGACGGCTTCCACGAGAGCACGACCCGAGCGGAGATCTTCATCCCCGGCCCGCCGGTGCTAATCCGAAACTTCGCGGTGCGCTGAACCGCGACACACACACAAGTGCGCGAGTCGCGCGGCGGGCCCCCAGGGCTTCGCCGCGCGGGCGCGTTTGTGCACCAACGGCGGCATGGCCACCGTTGGGGAAAGCGAAGACGCGCTACTTGACCGGCACGGTGACGCCGCCCGGAGCGGTGTTGACCCGGGCGAACGAAACGACACTCTCGTAGAACCGCGCGACCTCGGTGCCCGTGTCGTCGGCGCCCACGAGGCCATCGAGGTGCGACAGCGTCGGGTAGACCTCGGCACGGAAGGCCGAGGTATCGCTGCGCGGTTTGCCCGCGCCAACGTGCGACGGACCGATGGTCGGCGATACAGTCGCCTTGAGCTTGTCGAAGGCCTTGGCCTCTTTGACGAGGGCGAAAGCTGCACCAAAGATGGGCACGTCGATTTTGGAGCCAAATTTGGCCTTGATGCCGTACTTGGCGGAGCGGAAGTCCGTGTCCTCGATGTTGAGCGTTGTGGCCACACCCACGTCGACCTGGAGCCGCTGGGGGAAGTACCACTCGCCAAAGTTGCATGACTCGCCGGCGTACCAAGACTTGGCGAAGTCTGTGAGGTTGGTGTTCTCTTTGGGCTGCGTCTTGTCGTAGTCCGTCCAGGTGTACGTGGCGTTCGGGTCCGACGGCTGCAACAAGTCGCGGTCGCCGGTGAGCGGCTTGTACGCGGCCAGTGGGCCGCCAGCCGGGGCACCAAGGTTGACTGCCGTGAACTGGAGAAGCGCCGACGGATCGTCGAAGGCCATGCCGAAGGCCGCACGGTTGGTGATGTTGGCGGGCTTGGTGCGCGCCGGCGAGCCATCGGTGGGTGTGCCCACGCGGTAGCCCAGCAAGAACGCGAGCAGGTCTTCTTGTTGGGGATCGTCTTTGCGAATGCCGTTGGGGTCGAGCACCGCCGCCAGGGCCAAGTACTCGCTGACCACCTGGGCCTTTTGCCCAAGGAACGGCAGCACGTAGAGGGTCTTCTTTTGGGTCCGCAGGTCTTTCTCGACGCCGACCTTGGGCTCCGTGAGCGAGCCGCCGCCACCTTGTTCGTATTGCGTCTGGTCGATGGTGGAGGGCGCATCGCCCTCTTTGCCGCCGACGCCGTCGACGAGCATGAGCCCCGCCAAGTCTTGGTAGCCCGGGGTGCCAAAGTCCCACGCGGCATAGGCCTCGGCCACACTGGCCCCCAGCGAGTGCCCCAGCAAGAACACCCGGCCCGCGCGGTCGGCCTGGGGGATCACCGAGATGACGTTGCGCAGATCGCCCACGGTGGTGGCCAGGCCCCATTCGCTGGCGTAGCCCGCATTTTCGCCGGTGACGAAGCCCGCGAAGGTCTTGCCGTCGACGGGCACGTTGTCGAAGTAATACTTCTGCGCGATGGACGGGTCGCCTTTGGCCTTGGCCGCCTCGATGCCCGTGCGATCTTCCAAGAAGTTGGCGCGGCGATCGATGGCCCATGCCTCGAACACCTCGTCGCCCGCGGACCGTCGCACCACGGCTTTGGCCAGCGCGTCGAAACTGCCGCCACCACCCAAGAAGCCGGGCATCATGATGATGATGGCGCGGGCCGGCTTGGGCGGGTCCGAATCGACGCGGTAGCGCACCACGCGGGTCTTGTTGAGCTCGACGGGTGTTGCTTCGCCGGAGACGGGGTTCTTGGGAGGCACCACGCCGTCGACGACGAATGTCTCGCGCTTGATGGTGTAGCCGTTGGCCTCGATGGGCGGCGGCGCCGACGCATCGGGGATGGGAGACGGGAACGTCTCTTTGCAGGCAGCAGTGGCAAGGATGAGCGCGACGAGCGTTGAGCCGGCCCCACGAAGGCGAAACATGCCAACACCTTGCCACTTAAGGCCCCGCCTTGGAAGGCAGTCGTGCGCCGGCGAATGACCCGTTTTTGGGCCGTTGAAGGCCCAAGGAGTGCCCTGCCGTTGGATCCACCGCACCGGATACGAAGTTCGGGCGCCCGGCGCAACCGCAGTACTACACTGCGCCGCCGTGGGTCCTTGGCATCAAGCTCGGCTGTTTCTGCGCAAAGCCTGGGAGCGGACCATCTCCAAGGTCTTGCCAGGCAAAACCGAACGTCGCTTGGCCTTGGTGGTGTTGCTCACGGCCATCCTGCCCTTGGCGGCGGCGCTCTACCTGGCTGCGTCCATGTTTCGCCAGGCCTCGGCCCTGTGGTTTCACCCCGAGTTCGGCGAGCAGCTCAACCGCAGCGTCGAGGTGTACGCGGACTACGTGCACGCCATCAAAGACGACATGAAGCACCAGACCGTGGCGCTGGCCACGGACGAGCCGTTGCGCACCGCAGCCAAGAACAACCAGGGCAAAGTGGTGCAAGAGCGCCTGGGAGTTTTGTTCCCGCGGTTTCCCAATCTCGTGTCCGTACAAGTGGTGTCCGAAACCGGTGAGCTCTTGGGCAGCCGAGATCGCGGGCGCCCGGTGGACGAGAGCGCCGAGCGAAGCCTCGAGATCCGGCGTCCACTGGGCGACGACGGTGACGGGCCGCAGGTGGTCGCGACCTTCGTGGTGGCCCGCAAGCGCCTCGACGAGCTGGAGTCCGCCGGGGCCGTGGTCATGCGCTACAACCAGCTCGCGCGATCCAAAGACGCCGTGTACCAGGGCTATCTCAACGCCTTCACGGCCCTGTTGGGCATGACGGCGCTCATCACCGTGGTGCTCGGCATCGTGCTCGCGCGCGGCATCACCAAGCGCATCAATCGCCTGAGCATGGCCATCAACTTGGTGGCCGAAGGCGACTGGGCCGTGCGCGTGCCCGTCACCGGCTCCGACGAGCTCACGCAGCTCGCGGAGACCTTCAATCGCATGTTGGGCGAGATGGCCCAGTCTCGTACGCGCATCGAGTACCTGCAGCGCATGGCCGCCTGGCAAGAGATGGCCCAGCGACTTGCGCACGAGATCAAAAACCCACTGACGCCCATTCAGCTCGCCGTCGAAGAGTGCCACCAGCGCTACCCCGGGGGCGACGCGTCTTACACGAGGCTGCTCGACACCACCCTCGAGATCGTGCGCGAAGAGGTGGCCACGCTGCGGCGCCTGGTGTCCAACTTCTCGAACTTTGCGCGGCTGCCGCACGCCGAGCTGCGCGAGTTCAACGTGCAAGAGTTCTTGCGCGAATGCCGCGACACCATGGGCCACCTCGAAGACCCGACCCTCGGTGAGTCGTCGGCGGACGCCGAGCCCGTGGCCATGGGCAACGTCGACATCGAGTGGCGCTTGCCCACAGACCCGCTGCCCGTAGCCATGGATCGCCAGATGTTGCGCCGCGTGCTCGTCAACCTGGTGCGCAACGCCGTGCAAGCCATCCGCGACGACAACCGCAGCGCCGCCTCGGGCGAGGGCCCCGGACACGTGTTGGTGCACGCCGAGCCCATGAACCGCGGCGCCATCATCCACATCGAAGACGACGGTCCGGGGGTGCCCGAGCCCATGCGCGATCGCATCTTCGAGCCGTACTTCACCACCAAGACCGACGGCACGGGCCTGGGCCTTGCCATCGTGAAGAAGATCATCGTCGAACACGGCGGCCAAATCGAGATCGACAAGAGTGTGGCCCTTGGTGGCGCCAAGTTCTCCATTCACTTGCCTCCGCAAGAGCGTCGTCGCGACACCGCCGCTGCCCGCGAAGCGCGCGAGGTCGCCATCAAGGCCGGTGTCTCCGCCCGCCGTCTGCCGCCGGCCTAAGTGCAGGTCATCGCAGCCTCCAAGGCTCCCCGCGCTGGCTAGCGCGCGGTCGCGCAAAGCGTGATCGCGATGCGTGTATCATTCCATCATTGACCCGGGGCGCGCGGCACGCCATGCTCCGCGCCCCTTTGTCTCCGTAACAGTCGAGACAGTTCAAAGGTCGTGGAAGTGTTCATGCGTCGCGCATCGACAGTCGTGTGTCTTTTTGTCTGCCTTGCTTGGGAGGCCCGCGCACGCGCGCAGGCAGCAGATCCTGCGCCCAAGCCCGCAGAAGACGAGGCCGTTACCGTCGTTGGCAAACGCGACACGCCCTCGCGAGGCGCCTCGGACTTCAACCTCAAGCTCGGCGAGCTATCGCGGGTGCCGCGGGCCAACGCCGCCGACTTACTGAAGCTGGCCCCAGGCATCCTGCTCACCAACAAGGGTGGCGACGGACATGCTGAGCAAGTGTTCCTCCGTGGCTTCGACGCCCGCGAGGGCCAAGACATCGAGTTCTCGGCCTCCGGGGTGCCCATCAACGAAGCAGGCAACCTGCACGGCAACGGCTACGCCGACTTGCACTTCATCATCCCGGAACTCGTAGAGGGGCTGCGCGTGATCGAGGGCCCCTTCGACCCGCGGCAAGGCAACTTCGCCGTGGCGGGTAGCGCGGCCTACGACCTGGGACTGCGCCAGCGCGGCATCACCGGAAAAGCCACTGTGGGGTCCTTTGGCACGCGGCGCCTGTTGCTGACCTGGGGCCCAGACCACAGCTCCAACAAAACCTACGGCGGCGCCGAGCTGTTCAAGAGCGACGGCTTCGGCCAAAACCGCAGCTCCGAGCGGGGCAGCGCCATGGGGCAATACGAAGGCACGCTCAGCAACGGCACCTACCGCGTTGGCGCAACGGCCTACGCCACGCACTACCAGAGCGCCGGCGTGTTGCGCGCACAAGACGTGGATTCGGGTCGCGTGGGCTTCTACGACACCTACGACACGCGGCAGGGCGGCGACTCGTCGCGCTACTCTACCTACGGCGACGTGGACCTGAAACACGGTCCGTTTCGCTACGCGCAGAGCGCGTTCTTGGTGTTCCGCAGCATGCGACTGCGCGAGAACTTCACGGGCTTCCTGCTCGACACGCAAAAGCCCGTACAGTCGCCGCACACGCAGCGCGGAGATCTACTCGACCTGTCCGTCGACAGTGTGACCTACGGCGCGCGGGGCTCGGCGCGGTACCAAACCAAGGGGCTCGATTTGCCCCAAGCCATCGAGGTGGGTTACTTCGCCCGGGGCGATTCCAGCGCGTCGTCGCAGTACCGGCGCCAGAGCCTGCCCGATGTGCCCTACCTGCGCGAGACGGATCTGGACGCGCGGCTCGGCAACATTGGCGTGTACGGCGACATCGACGTGCGGCCACTCAAGTGGCTGAGCTTCCGTGGCGGCATCCGCGGCGATCTGTTCACCTACGACGTTCGCAACCTGTGCGCGGTTTCCGAAGTGCGTCAGCCGTCGAGCCAGAACCCACCGGGCGACGCGAGCTGCCTTTCGCAACAAGACTTTGGCCGCTACCGCGAGCCCCAAGACCGAATCTCCACTTCGTCCATGGTGTTCTTGCCCCGCGGCAGCGTGCTCGTGGGCCCCATCCAATCGTTCACTTTCTCCGCCAGTTGGGGCACCGGCGCACGATCCATCGACCCGGTGTTCATCAACCAAGATCGCGTGCAGCCCTTCGCGCGGCTCGAGGCCCAAGAGCTGGGTGTGGCCTATGGCAAACACATTGGCGACCTCGAGCTCATGGCCCGCTCGGTGTTCTTCCAAACCAGCGTCGATCGCGATCTCATCTTCAGCGAGACCGTGGGCCGCAACGTGCTGGCCCAAGGCACCACCCGCACCGGCTGGGTGGGCGCGCTGCGCGCCACCGGCAGCAACTTCGATCAGGCGGCCAACGTCACCTTCGTGCGCAGCACCTTCGACGACACCAACTTGCTGATCCCCTACGTGCCCGACGTGGTGGTGCGCTCGGACTCTGCGTTGCACGGCGATCTGCCCTTCCGGGTGCGCGGCACGCAGCTCAAAGGCGCGCTGGCCTCGGGCATCACCTATGTCGGTCGTCGGGCGCTCCCCTTTGGGCAACGCTCGGACAACATCTTCACCGTGGACCTGTCGGCCACGGTTCGCTACCGCGACCTTGAGTTTGGGCTGATCTCCACCAACATCTTCGACCAGCGCTACCGCTTGAGCGAGTTCAACTACGCATCGGACTTCCGGTCCCAGGGGCAGCCAACGCTGGTGCCGGGGCGGCACTTTGCCGCCGGAGCGCCCCGGGGCGTGTTTGCAACCTTCTCCGTCAACTTTGGAGGTGAGCCATGAGGCACCTCGCAGCACTCTTGTTCGTTGGCGTGACCGCACTGCTCGGTGCCGCCTGCAACGGCTCCACCGGCAGCGAAATCGTAACCTTCGAGGCCTACGCCCGGGGCCCCGACGGCGCGCGCGGCCCTGGCTACACTTTCCAAACCGGCCGGGGCTACACCGTGCAGCTCGATCGCATGCGCCTACGCATCGGCGGGCTCTACTTGAACCGGTCGCTACCCGTGTCCGGCGGCCAAGAGCGCTCGTGTTTCTTGCCCGGCGTCTACGTGGCCGAAGTGCCGTCGGAGCTCTTGGTGGACGTGCTCGACGAACGCCCGCAGAAGTTCCCGGGGCTGGGCCGAGGCACACGGGATCGCGGCATCGCCGGCGAGGTGTGGCTCACCGGCGCCCGCATCGATGCGCCCACGGACGCTTCGATCATCCTCGACGTGGCCGGGCGCGCCACGCGCGGCGGCAGCACCCTGCCCTTCGAGGGTCAGCTGACCATCAGCGCCAACCGCCGCCCGCAGGTCATCGACGCAACGCGACCCGGCGCCGACCCGTTGTGCAGCAAGCGCATCGTCACGCCCATCTCCGTAGACGTCACCCCCGAAGACGGCGGCGCGCTCACGGTTCGCGTCGACCCGAAAGGCATGTTTTCCAACGTCGAGTTTTCCGAACTGACGCCACCAGAGGCCGCAGGGCGCCCCTATCGCTTCGCCGACACCGACATCGGGCAGCCCAACGTGGCGTTGTTCGCGGGCATGCGCGCGGCGGCCGGCGTGTACCAGTTCGAGTTCAACGCTTCAGCAGTCCCGTAATCGTTTAACTGTGCAACCATTTGCAATCAAGTTGCGATAGTGGGAAGGTTCCGCGCCGGCCGAACCTTCTGGCCGCTAGGAGACTTCTTATGCGCGCTCTTCGTTGCCTGGCCCCCGCTGCTCTATCGCTCTTTGCGCTCCTGGCGTGCAGCACTCACGAGGACGAAGCTGCCACGCAGCTCGTCTTCACCATCTCCGGCGAAGACACTGCGGTGACCGGCTACCCCTTCCCGCCCACGGCGGGGTCCGACTTCGCTGTCGTCGACGGCTGGGAAGTGCGCTTCGATCGCATCCTGATCACCGTCAACGATGTGCAGCTGACCGACAACCCGGACTTGTCGCCCACGGATCAATCGCGCACCGGCGATGTGCTCGCCAAAGCCGTGGGCCCCTGGGCGGTGAATCTGTCCGTGGAGGGAACGCCGCAAACTCCGGCCGATGCCAAGCCCAGCAGCATGCGGTTTCTGCACGGCGGCGACAGCCAAGAGCCGACCACGGGCCGCGGCAGCACCGAAGACAAGAGCGTGCGCCTCGTCACCTTCGACAACCTGAACCTGCGTGGCAACGCCGCCTTCGATCCGGCCGTGCGCTACGGCCTAGGGTACCGCGTGGTGCCGGCCACCGCCGCGGCCACCCGGGTCAACTTGGACACCGTCGCCAACGGCGACTATGAAGAGATGATCAAGAAGGGCTGGACCACACTCTACGTGGGCGTTGCAACCTTCAAGGGTCAGAACTGCAAGAGCGGCGACGCCAGCTACGACTTTTCCAAGCTGCCCACGGTGGTCAAGTTCCGTCTGGGTTTTGCCACGCCCACCACGTACATCAACTGTCAGAACACCGATCTCACGGGCAAGGCATTCGACGGCGAAGAGGCTCAGCGTGGCGTGCAACTCACGCAAGGCAAGGCCAACTACGCGCAGCTCACGTTCCACCTGGAGCACGCCTTCTGGGACACGGTCGACCACGACCAAGCCAAGCCGTTCTTCGATCAAATGGCCGCCGTCGCCAAAGACGGCGTGGTCACCACCGACGATCTGGCCAACCTCGACCCGGCAGGCTTCACCGACGCACAAGGCAAGGCGCTGCCCTGGCGCTCGTGCCTCGACAGCGTGCCGGCCAAGCCCGGACAGCGCAAGTTCGACTCGGGCAGCGTTCCCGTGGTGGGCAAGAGCGGCGATGCCAGTGTGGGCCTCCGGCACTATGCCGACTTCGCGAGCTACCAGCAGAGCACCATGGGGCACCTGAACGCCGATGGTCTGTGCGCCGTGAAACGCGACTACGCGAGCCCCAAGTAACGGGCAAACGTCTCTCGGCGGAGACAGATTCGTACCGCCATTGCTGCAGTTTTGCGCGCACAAGCGAAGTTCGCGCGGGCGCATGAATAGAGCTGCGCGCATGCCACTTCGAGGTCACGCTTGGCCTCGAGAGGACCGAACTCATGCGCTCGTCCCATCGATGGATGTTCACTTGTCTCTTGTTGGGTGCGTCGGCATGCGAGGCGAACGCAACCCCCGTTGCGGGTCGTCGTTCGGGCGCGGCAAGCAAAGCGGTCGCAGAGCCAGACGGCAACGCCGGCGCGCACGCGTCGACGGCCCCAGGGGACACTTCAGAGAACGGCGCGCCGCCGCAGACAACGGGCGGGCCCACAGTCACGCCTCCCTCCGCGTCCGACAACGGTGCCACGACCTCTGACGGCGGTGCCCCGCCAACCCCCGGCTGCACCGCGCTCACCGCCGAGACCTACGAGAACAACGAGGGCAACGACGCCGAGTTCACCGCCAAGTTCTTCCCGACCAAAGATCGCGACAACGAATACATCGACATGTTCTTTCGTAGCGCGCAGCTTGGTACGCACACCTACGGTGCGGGCGGCAACGCTGACCTTTACACCTGTGCGCAGTGTTTGCTGGTGGTTCGCAACGGGAAGAACTTCTACCCCACCGCGGGAAGCATCTCGGTGTTGGCCGGGTCGGAACCAACCAAGAAGAAGTTGGTCGCCAAGCTGTCGCAGCTGACGCTGGTCGAGATTCAGATCACAAGTTCGTACCACTCGGTCAAGGTGCCGGGCGGAGAGTGCATCACCTTGGCTCCCGCGAACATCAACGTGAAGTAGTGGCGCGTCTTGCTACGAAGCCGCGCGGCGGAGCCAGGCAAGCAGTTGCGACTTGAGCTCGGCCACGGAGGGCGCCACATACAGCGTGCCCTGGTAGTCCGTTGGGTCGAAGGGGGCGCGCGCAATGGCCTCTAGATCGAAGGGGCGCAAATCTG
>JBIKNA010000627.1:0-3474 GCA_044358965.1 Polyangiaceae bacterium | reverse complement strand
TTCACCCGGCGGAGCAAGCCTCGTTGATTGTACTCCTGCGTGAACCACGAAGAGCCACCTTCGAGCAACTGCGCAACATCAACGCCAGTGGTGCGCTTTGAAACGTAACCGCCGCGTCGCCCCCATGTTGATGCTTTGGCGCGTCGTGGCAGAGCGCTTCCCTAGCCAGCCAGCGGCGGGACGTCGATGACGCCGATGGGCGCGGCAAGTTGCTCCGGGTCGAGGCGCGCGCGGGTGGCGCGCCAGTACTTCGGCGCGAGCTCGAGGTTGCGGTCGATGGGCCAGTAGGGCAACACGCGGAGCAGCTCGTCGATGTAGGCCTCGGGGTCGAGGCCGTGGAGCCGACACGAGGCGATGACGCTGAAGAGCGCCGCGGCAGCGTCGGCGTGGTCATCGGAGCCGTAGAAGAGCCAGTTCTTACGGCCCACCACAATCGTGCGCAGCGCGCGCTCGCTGCGCGTGTTGTCCAGCGGGAGCCGGCCATCGAGCAACACCCGGCGCAGTTCGGTCTCTTGGTTTAGCGCGTAGCCAAGTGCCTTGGTCGCAAGGCTACGGCCCGGGGTCTGCTGCGCTGCAGCCTTGGCCCATTGAAAGAAGTCCGCGATGAGCGGCGCCACGTGACGCGCACGAGCTGCCAGACGCTTGGACGGCGGCATCGACGCGAGCATGTTGTCGGCGGCGTACACCGCGCGAATGCGCATGAGCCCCTCGACCCCGACGGGATACTTGCAGATCGCAGCTTCAAAGAAGTACCGCCGACAGTGAGCCCAGCACCCAACCAGCGAGACGCCGTTGGGCTCTGCCGTGTTGGGTGGACCTGTCTCTAAAATGTCGTACACGCTGCTTGCGTCTGCTTGGAGAAATCCGCGGAAGCCCTTGAAGAGCTCGGACACTGCGTCTTTCGTGTGCTTCTCGGCATAGTGGAAGAGCACGTGATCGCAGTCGGCGACCACGGTAAAGAAGTGCCCCTTCTTGCAAGCTTGCTTGCCACCGCTCTCGGATGCGCCGGGCTGAATGGCCGCGCCCGTAGCGTCGGTGGAGAGCACCTGGCAGTTGAGCGTGGCGTCGCGAAACATCGCCGCAACCACCGTGGCCCCAAGCACGTGACCCACTTCGGTCACGTTGCGACCCATGGTGGTCCGATCCAGCCCCTCGCCCTGCGCGCTCAGGTGTTGCTCCAGCCGATGATGCGGCACACCGAGCCCAAACTTCTGCACGCACAACCACGCCACCGCAGACGTGTGCAGCATGCCGCGCGTCAAGACCCGCTTGGGCGCCACAGTGCCCACCAGCTTGGCCTCGCCTTGCACCACGACCTCGTACTTGGCGTGCTTCTTTTCAAGCACCTTCCACGCCGCTGACTGGTGCATCAGCTCGAAGCTCGACTCCCAATCCACCAACTTGCCGCCGGCGCGCTCAAGCTCCTCGTCGCGCAGCTCCACCACCACGCGCGGTAACTGCGACGCGGACAGATCCCGCCGGCCTTTGGGCGTCGACGTCTTCGTCCTGCCTTTGTCCGGCATGTCGCCGGCTTGCTCAAGCTCGGCTTGTTGCTTGTCGAGCGCGTCCCGCAGTTGCTTCTGCAGCGCAGCCTTCTCCGAGAGGATATCGCCCAGCGTGAGCTGAAGCTCGTCGGTGCCCCCGCGCTCGCTCTTGGTGCCATAGAGGCGACGGCGAAGAAGTTCGTTCTCGCTCGCGTGATGAACGAGCGCCATCTCCAACGTTGCCAGCCGACCCTCCAGCCTCGCGACGATGCCCAGAAGGCTCTCCTTCGCAGCCGTCTCCTTCTCAAGCTTCTCGAGCAGCGCCTGTGGGCCCTCGTGATCGGAGTCGGTCGCGGGCGATGACATGCGGCACGTGCTTCTTCGCATGCCGCAGATCGAGATTCACGCCTCTTTTGCGCCTCCGGATCAGTGCACGGGCTGCGTGGCAAGGCCTGCGAACAATGCCTCGAAACTGGCCTCGCTGATCTGCACGCTCTGCTGCCCAGCGTGCCGCACCTGCGGCACCTCGAAGAGTCCTTGGTCGAGCCGCTTGCTACAGAGCACCACGCCCGTACCGTCCCACCACAGCACCTTGAGCAGATGTCGACGCTTCCCCACGAACACGAAGAGCGCACGCCGCGACCGCGGCTCCCGCCCCATACGCTCGCGCACGATGCCACCAAGACGCTCAACGCCGTAGCGCATGTCCACCGGCTCCGTCGCCACGAACACCTCAACGCCCAGCGGGATCACGTCAGCGCCTGCACCACGCGCCGCAGCAGCTCCGCGTCGAAGCCTGCCCCCACGACCAGCTCCGTGCGCCCAACGCGGAGTACGAGCGTGGTGCCCGGTGCCGGCTTCGGCACCACCTCCACCTTGGCGAACGTCGGCGCACTCGCGCGCTCGGCGTGTTCAGCCCAGCGCTTCAAGCTCCCTTGCGACAACCCGTGGGCTCGCGCGTACCCGTAAGCCGTCTGCCCGCTGCCGCGCCACGCCGCCACATGTCGCAGTTGTTCCTCGCTCAATCGGACTCGTCTCATGCCACGAGTCTGCGGGGCCAGAATCCCGCGCGCCAGATGGGGTCCACGCTGCGGTTACGTTGCGTCGTCGCAGTTCCTTGCAAATCCGTTCGCTCGCGCCAGCAACCCGACCGGAGCTGCGCGCACTCTGCTGTCGCAAGCCAAACCCTCCCCTGACGCAGAAAAGTTGGCGCAGCTCGCGGCT
The DNA here is from genome assembly GCA_044358965.1 of Polyangiaceae bacterium. Lineage (GTDB taxonomy): Bacteria > Myxococcota_A > Polyangia > Polyangiales > Polyangiaceae > SXNL01. The sequence continues at coordinate 766 of JBIKNA010000627.1, read as the reverse complement.
CCTTACGCACAGGACCAGCTCACGAGCACCATCCTCGTCTTCAAGAACACAATTGATTGGATGACTGGCGACGCGGTCTCGGCCTGCGCCCTTCCCGCCAAGAATCGGCAGTAACCGCGCGCTAGCGAGGCCACTGATCGCGTAGCCACGCGCCGGCCTCGTGCGCACAAGACACGCTGAGGACCTCGAGCGCTGCAAAGACAGCGTCGCGTTCATTGGTTGGAACAGCAAGGTAGCCGCGGGCAAGACGACGGTGCTTGGCATCTCTGCAACGACCAAGGGCAAGACCGCCGTGTCCCTTGGTAAGGTCAAGATCGTTGGCAACGGCGCGGCGGTGGAACACTGCCTCTGCGACAGCTTCGATGAGCGCGACACGGCGGGCATCGATATCACGGCGAACTGGTTCGTCTCGGCCAAAGGGGCATGGATGACCTACAACGACGCGCTGGATGCCGCGAAGGACGCACTGCGCCAGGCCGAGGATGCGCTGGCGCGCGCGGATGAAGCGCTAGGTCGCGCGAACGATGCAATCTCGGACTCGAACGACGCCATCGAGAAGGCCAAGGCGGCGGCTTGCCTCCGTAGCAGCAGTGCTCGTCCACCGCTGCGCGGTCTTCGGCACCCGACGATGCAGGGGGCGCTCCACCCCCTGAAGGTGTGGCGGACGTTGTGCCGCTGGGGGCGGGCGCGGGCACTGGAGTCCCGCCCTTGTCTGCGGGTCCGTCCTTCGCTGCTTCCTTCTTCGGGGTCGCTTTTGTCGTCTTCT
>JBIKNA010000213.1:0-11719 GCA_044358965.1 Polyangiaceae bacterium | reverse complement strand
CAGGTTCTTCTTGCTCTGAACCTTGACCAGCGACGCCGTAAGCGTGGTCTTGCCATGGTCGATGTGACCAATGGTTCCGACGTTCACGTGGGGCTTGCTGCGGTTGAACTTTTCCTTCGCCATGGCGATCTCCTGGGACGTTCGGTCGTGAAGAAGTGTGGACGGGGGGTGGAGCTGGAGCCCACCTCGGGGCTTGAACCCGAGACCTCTTCCTTACCAAGGAAGTGCTCTACCACTGAGCTAGGTGGGCATACGTGAAACCGAAGGTTCGACCTTTGGTGTAGCCGCGGTTTAACCCAAGTCCCGCTCCCGGGCTAGACCGCACTTGCAAAAAAAGTTGTACCTCGAGCGGGCGACCGGGTTCGAACCGGCGACGTTCAGCTTGGAAGGCTGACGCTCTACCAACTGAGCTACACCCGCAATTGCCGGCTGCGAGCGTTCGCTCACAGCCGGCGGAGTGGAGGGTGATGGATTCGAACCATCGAAGGCATAGCCGGCAGATTTACAGTCTGCTCCCTTTGGCCACTCGGGCAACCCTCCAGGGCTTTGTTGGTACTGACTAAGTGAATTCTAAGTAGGCGAAGAAAAAGCAGAAGACGGGAAGCGATACAAGAGAGAAAGAAGCTGACGAGGGCTGGTGGAGCTAGCGAGGGGACTTGAACCCCTAACCGCCGGTTTACAAAACCGGTGCTCTACCAGTTGAGCTACGCCAGCGAAGGCGGCGGGAAAGTAGCCGAGACTGCGCTTGGCCGCAAGCAGCCTTGTCCAACGGGCGTCAGCTATTTCGCCGAGGCTTTTTTTGCGAGGTTTTCTTTCATGATGGCGATGGCCCGCTCGACCTCGGCCTCGGTGAACGGGAACTTGGCGAACTCGGCCTTCTCTAGGGCCAACGCGTCTTCCATGTCTTTCTTGGCCGCCTTGGCCCGCGTCAGCCACGCCTGGGACTCTGGGGTCTTCTCGCCGAGCTCGATGGTTCGCCGCATCATCTCGATGCCCTTGTCTACGAACGCGCGGTAACGCACGTGCATGATGGCGTAGAAGAGCTGCTTGTCTTTCTCGGTCTTGGCCTGCTCCGTGGGCGGGATGCTCATCAGGTCCTTGTGTAGGACGCGATACATCTCCCCCACGCGAAAGCCGCTCATCATGGCCCAATGCGGGTCCGTCGATCGAATGGCGTCGGCGTAGGCATTCTGGGCGTCGAGCAGCCCCTGACAGCGAAGCTCGATCTTGATCAAGAAGTCTGGCGTGACCGGCTGAAACGAGACGCGCTCGGAGCGGACCCGGCGGATCTCGCCCAACGCAAAGCGCAACTGCGCCACCGGCGGCGGCAGGCGCCCTGCGGTGCCCATGCCCGTGCGCTCAACGATGTCGAGACCATCTTGCACGTCCCGCGAGGCCATCGTGTCGTCGCCCGCTTCGATGCGGGACAGACCGCGGGCACCATGCCCGAGCACCCGCTCGAAGTCCGTGGCGTCTTTGCGCGCCAAGATGCGCGCGCCCACATCGCCGAGTGCCGGCCAGTCTTCGAGGTGCGCGTCGATGGACGCCTCGCGCGTCAGCGCCTCGCGGGCCGCCGGATCGTTAGGGAAGCGCCGGTCGAGCGACCGGTAGGTGTCACGGGCCTTCTCGCGATCCCCTAGGCCTTCGAGCGCCGCGCCAAGCCCCAACATGGACTGCGCCGCGAGCGGCCCGTCGGGCTCGCCACCAATGAGCGCATCGAACACATCGCGGGCCTCTTCCCAGTGCTGGGCCATCAGCGCCGCCTGGCCCCGGGCAAAGAGCTCTTTGGGTGTGCCCTCGGCCTTCGCGCCGATGATCTGGTGCGATGCGGTCTCGGCGGGCACGGGTGCTGGCGGCGCAACGACCGGCGGCGGACTGCCACAACCTGCGAGCAGCGCGGCGACGACGAGAGCGATCTTGGGTGCGTGGCTCACTTTGCGGAGTGTACCGCGAATGGCGTGCGCGAGATCGCCCGCAAGGCCCCAAGGAGCGCTCGCTGCGTGAACCATGGTTCACTCACACCACGACGGATGCGGCGCGGGCCCGGGTGCATGTCGCTGCACCGGGTGCAAACACCTGCACCCCCGGTGATCGACAAACGAAGTGCGAACGCGACGGATTTCCCGTCAATGCGCACGAGATCGCCAGCGGCACGAAGGTTGCTGATGCGTTGCATGCCCGGCCGACACCTCGGGCGCGACTTTCTTGGAGGACTTGATGACACGGACACACTTGCTTGCGCTTGCGATGCTCGGGACGGTTGGATGCAGACTCTACAGCTCGGGCTCGTCTTCGGTGGACGACGACTACAACGGAGGGTGGAGCCGACAGAGCAGTTCGGGCTACCCCACACCATCTCCGTCGTCGTCGTCGTCGTCGTCGAGTTCCGGGCGACCGGGCACGTTCACCTGCGAGGTCAACACGATTCAGCGGGATCGGGAGCTACTCATCACGGATCCCGAAGTGCTCGGGGACGAGGCGTGCGCCGTGCCATGGTCTTTCGCATCGGTGATGGCGCAACTGGCAGGCGGCGAAGACAGTGCCGCGCTCACCCTTTCATGGCTTACGTCGTTCAAGGCGGGGACAGACTTCCAGAGCGGCGGCGTGGTGCTCAAGCGAACGGCGCGCCCCGAGGTCTATGAGCGACTCGCGTGTGCGTGGCTCAAGCAAGACCCTAGCAACGAGTGCGACGACACGTGCAGCACCTGCACGGCAAGCCACTTGGACATGTCCAAAGCGCCTTTCCGCGCCGTGGCCGTCGTCAACCGCGGCGACTTGAGCGAGAACGATCCGACCTGCTCGCCGGCAGCGGGCGAGGGACGCGTGGTGTTCAACGCCGTGGACCCAGTAACGAAGAAGCCCCTGCCGTTTACGGCAATTTTCGAGTACCGCATGGGCCGCGCGACCGCAGCGGACTGGCACGCCTTGGGCAACACACAAAGCGCCCTGGCGCGACGTCAGAAGCTCGCGGAGATCGTCGCGGAGTTCCAGGCGTCCGGCGGTTTGTTGCGCGTGCGCACCAACGAGAACGTCGCCGCGACCTACGACAGCGTGTGGGAAATGCGCGAGTTCGCCGTGGTGGGTGGCCACAAACTGGCCCCGGCGGCGTTGGCCAACACCCCCCGCGACGACCTGTGGAACACCGCCGCGTTGGGCACTCACATGAAGAACAACCAGAGTGCGATCCTGGTCGGTCGCAACATGATCCCAGCGAACATGGCGACGGGCTACGCCAGCATGCGTAGCGCGAGCTTCCGCTGGGATGCGCCGGGGGTGCACGAGACTGTGCGCCAGGCCTTTAGCGAAGGCACATGCAACGGCTGCCACGGCGGCGAGCGTCCCTACGACACGGTGCCGTTCCGGCACATCGCCCTCGACGACGAGGGGCGCACCGTGGTTTCCCGCTTCCTGTCCGATCCGTCGCACCCCGATACCGACGAACTGTCGGCGCGCGAAGACGCATTCAAGCGTGCGATTTGCAAGCAGTGCAGGCCCAGCGCCCAGAGCTACTACGACAGTCCGAACACGGGCGGCTCGTCCGGGGCCGGCGCTGCGGTTCCGAGCGGGCGGGTGCTGCGCACGCACTAACGCGACTCGCGCCCTTTGGAGCGAAAGGGAACGAGGCGGTGAGGGCGGCCGTGAAGTTGGCCGGTTCTTCACTGCCTCGTAACCTTGGTCCCCATGGAAGCTGTGGTGGTCCTGGGGACGTTGGGTCTTCCTTTGGTGGTGCTCGCGCTCATGAGCCTGAAGGCCGTGACGCAGGGTTCCGTGGCGGTGGTGACCATGTTCGGCAAGTACCGGCGGGTCATGTTCCCCGGGCTCAACGTGGTGGTGCCGTTCTTCGAGCGCGTACACCGGACGATCTCGGTGCAGAACCGGTCCATGGAGCTTTCGTTCCAGGCCATCACCGTCGACCAGGCCAACGTCTACTTCAAGGCCATGTTGCTCTACGCAGTGCTCGACCAACGCGAGCAGACCATCGTCAATGTGGCGTTCAAGTTCATCGACGAAGGAAGCTTTCAGCAGGCGCTCATCCGAACCGTCGAGGGCGCCGTACGCAGCTTCGTGGCCACGAAACGTCAGGTGGAGATCTTGTCACTACGCGGCGAGATCGTGAGCGCCGTGAAAGTGCACCTGGACGAGAGCCTGGAGTCCTGGGGCTACCACCTGATCGACATGCAAATGAACGACGTGGTCTTTGACGGACCGGTGATGGAGTCCATGGCCCGGGTGGTGGCGTCACAAAACCTGCTGGCTGCCGCGGAGAACGAGGGCAAGGCGTTGCTCGTCACCAAAACGCGACAGGCCGAAGCCGAGGGCAACGCCATTCGCATCGCCGCCGAGGCCGAGCGCATCGCCCAGAAGGCCCGTGGCGAGGGCATCGCGCTGTTTCGCGAAGAAGCTGCCAAGGGCATGAGCCTCGCGGCCAAAGAGATGGAGTCCGCGGGCCTGTCGTCGTCGCTGATCTTGTTTCAGGTGTGGACCGAGGCCATCAAGCACATGTCCGAACATGGCCGCGGCAATGTGATGTTCCTGGACGGATCCCCCGCAGGCATGGAGAAGAACCTGCAACTGCTCGCAGGCATGCAGACGCTCCAGCAAGGCCCATATACGCAGCGAGGCTGACGCGTACGCGGCGCGCTAGGCTTGCGCCCAGCTGGAGCGGCGTGAATCCACCTGCGGCGTGTCTCGCTCTTTGCGTGCCAACGCAAACGCCGAGCCCAGCGTAGTGGGGTGCGCGGGCAGCTCGGCGGCGCAGCGTTCGATGGCCACGCGAAGTGCCATGGACAGCTCTGTGGCGTTGGCGTACCGGTGCGCGGGCACCGTGGCCAGGCACTGCTTGACCACGTGCGCCACGGCCACGGGTACCTCCGGCCGGCGGAGACGCAGGGGGACGATGCGATCGGGCTCCAAGCGGAACACGCGCTCGATGGCGGGATCGCGCAGCGAGGGACGAACACAGGTGAGCAGCTCGTAGAGGCACGCGCCCAGGGACCACACGTCCGAGGCCGCCATGGCGCGACCGTGGGCTTGTTCGGGCGCTTGATCGCTGCTTGCCGCGGTGACCACCATTTCGCTCAGCTCTTGGCGCGGGCCCCGGAAGGCCTGGGTGCCAGAGAAGCCAATGACTTTGGTGGTGAGCCCTTGGCCCACGCGCGACAAGAACAAGTGCGATGCACGCAAATCTCGGTGCAGGATACCTGCATCGTGGGCTTGGGCCATGGCGTCGCAGGCCTGCAACACGACGATGAGCGCGTCGGACACGCTGAGCGGACCGTGCTCGTCGATGTACTCGCGGGCGGTTTGCCCCTCGAGCAGCTCGAAGGCCACGAACGGCGCATCGCCCTCGACGCTGGCATCGACGACGGCCACGGCGTGAGGACTGGTGAGCGAACGGCCGACGAAGGCCTCGCGGGCAAGGCGGTCGCGCCCGTGGGTTTGCGAGCTGCCGGGGGCGGGCAGCTTGACGGCGACGCGCTGCCCTGTGGCCAACGAGAAAGCCTCGTACACCCAGCTGATGCGCCCCGTGGAGATCGGTCGGGACAGGCTGTACGTGCCCGCAATGAGGCGGCTCTCGGGGGTCGAGAGTTGGGCATCGGCGGACAACGAGGGGTTCGGGCTCAAGGTAGGTAGAGGTCAGATAGCGCCCCTGGCCCCCGACGCAAGATCAACCGCGTCTCAACGGGACAAAGCGCTGCGATTGCGCAGTGCTTCGTTGCCATCGCGGTACACCGCTTCGTTTAGCGGAGGCAGCGTCTCGGCCAGTTTGGCAGCCCATTCGGCGGGAAGCGAGCCCGGGAGCTGTTTTTCCATGGCGTCGGCCAGCATGAGCCAGTGGCGGGCGTCGAGATCGTAGCCAATGCGATGGTCGGTCATGCCGCGGACGTAGGCGTAACGAGCACGCTCAGCGGGCTCCAAGCGCGGCAGATCGTCTTCCAGCTGACGGGCCACTGCCAGGGCGCGCTCGTGTTGGTTCTGCTCGAACGCGTCTTGGCAGCGCATTAACTGTGCGCGCGGCGTGCTGCAGCCCGAAAGGGCGGCCAAACCGAGCAACGCGAGCGCGAGGAACCGAACGTCCAAAGTGCTGTCAAGTTAGGCCCGGCCATGGGTCAAGTACAAGGGCGCAGCTTCCCGCCCACCGGCCGTGGGGCCGAGGCGTCGGGGGCAAGCTGGTTTCGCGCCCATTGGGAGGCCCGGCGACGGGTACGATATGTAGGTTACGTGCGCTCCCGTCGCGTTGACCCGTTGCCGACCTCAGCCTATGGTTCGAAGAGGGTGCGCGCAGTCTCGCGGACCGGGGTGACGCGTGCCATGGCAAGCGGGGCCACCGGCACGATCCGAAGGGCGGCGACGTGCTCTGCCAAGAGTTCCTTGCCATGTCGTCGCAGCACCCCGCTTCCGGAAGCCATGTCTACGTCCCCAACCCGCCGTCGGGCAGCGTGCCCGTGAACGCGGACGGACTGCCCATGCGCTTCGGCAAGTACACCTTGCTGCGCAAGCTGGCCACGGGCGGCATGGCCGAGATCTTCTTGGCCATCCAGCGCAGCGTCGCCGGCTTCGAGAAGCTCCTCGTCATCAAGCGGATCTTGCCGCAGATGAACAACGACCGCGCGTTCATCGAGATGCTGCTGCACGAGGCGCGCGTTGCGGCCACGCTCTCGCACCCGAACATCGTGCAGATCTTCGACGTCGGCGAGGTCGACGGCACGTTCTTCATCGCCATGGAGCATGTGCACGGCGAGGACCTGCGATCCATCGTCCGGCAAATGAAGAAACAGGGCGTGCTCGAGTTCCCGCTCGAACACGCCTTGGCCATTGCCCTGGGCATGTGCGCCGGCCTCGCCTACGCCCACGAGAAAACCGAGCTCGACGGCACGCCGTTGGGCATCGTGCACCGGGACATCTCTCCGCAGAACGTCGTGGTCACCTTCTCGGGCGACGTCAAAATCGTGGATTTTGGCATCGCCAAAAGCGACGTGAAGGCCACCCAAGACCCAACCAAGAGCGGGAAGCTCAAGGGCAAGGTCCCGTACATGTCGCCCGAGCAGGCCCGCGGCGAGACCGTGGACCTTCGAACAGACATTTTTGCCACGGGCATTCTGCTGTTCGAGCTCACCACCGGCAAACGCTTGTTCAAGGGCGCAAGCGAGTACGAGACCCTCAAGCTCATCTGCGACAAGGACTACCCGCGCCCCTCGCAGGTGCGGCCGGACTACCCGCTGGGCCTCGAGAGCATCGTCATGCGGGCGCTCAGCCGAGACCCGGAGCAACGCTACCCCAATGCGCGTGCCCTGCAGGCGGACCTCGAAGAGTTCATCCGCAAGCGGCAAATCGCCGTCAGCAACCTGGCGCTCAACAAGTTCATGCAGTCGCTCTTCGAAGAGAAGCTGGCGGCGCAAAAAGAGGCGCTGCTGCAGGGCAAACAGCTCGCCGACATCATCGACTACAACCGCGCCGCCGAGCACGATCTCGAACTCACCATGGAGCGGCGTCTCAGCGTCACGCAGAGCATGCCCGCGGCGGCGCACACGGTCACCAATCTACAGCGACCGGGCGGCATCAGCGCCGCGTTGGGAGGCCTCGGCTTTGCCGCCCTGCTGCTCGTGGGCATTGCCGGCGGTGTCGTGTGGTCCCGGCGCCAAGCCGCGCTGCCCCCCACCGACGCGCGGGCCGAGCAGCCCAGGGGCAGCATCGATGTCCTGAGCGAGCCCCCGGGCGCGGCGGTCTGGGTCAACGGCGATCTGCGCTCGGAAACAACGCCCACCACGATTTCGGGGCTGCCCGTGGGCAAGTCCATCGAGGTCAAGGTCACCAAAGATGGCTTCGAGCAGGGCAAGGCCACGCTTACGGTCGCCGCCAAACCCGAGGCGCCGGTCCGCTTCGCACTCAAGCGCGCTGGCTTCGGCGTCACCGTCAAGGTCAAGCCCGAGGGCGTACAGCCCATCATCTCCATGGACGGCATGCCCTTCGAGGGACACCTCGATGGCGTGAGCCCCACGGAACCCCACAAGCTCACGGTGACCGCCCCGGGCTACGCCGAGCAGACGATCTCGTTCACCGGCGCGGCCTTCGAAGCCAAGCAGTTCGACGTCGTGCTCGAGAAGATCGGCACCGGTAAGCCTGCATCGAGCACCGCCGCGCCGGGCGACCCGACGGCCGCCCCCGCCACCACCGTTGTCAAGCCGGTGGCGCCCGTTGGCAACGGCAAGCTGAATGTGGGCGCCAGCGGCGGGTGGTGCAACGTGGCGGTCGACGGTGCCAACCGTGGGGCAACGCCCGTGGCGGGACTCGAGCTGCCGGCCGGGTCCCATCGCATCAGCTGCACCACGCAAGACGGCAAGACCCAAACAGCCACGGTCACCGTGCCGCCAGACGGCGTAGCGCGCTACAAGTTCACCCTCTAACGCATGCGCGCTACGCATACCACGCTGGTCGGTGTCGCGCTCGCGCTGGGCTCGTGGTCCCATGGTTGCCAGACCGCCACTCAGGTCTCACTGCAGCTATCGACGGACGTACCTGGCGGCAGCGACACCAGCGCATGGGTCCAAACCACCGATGGACGCGCCGAATCCCAAGCCGTGACAGTGAGCACCATCGCGGGCAACTGGAGCGACAACGGTCAACTTGGCTCGCTCACCCTCGTGCCCCCTTCGGGCACCACCGACGCCAGGGCTGGCGTCCGCGTCACCCTGGGCAAAGGCAAGAGCCCCGAGGCGTGCCTGACGGCTTTCGATGCACAATGCATCCAAGCCTCGCGGCGCTTTCGGTACCAGAATGGCCGGGCCGTCACCCTGCCCGTCGGCTTGTACGCCGCGTGCCTCGGCGTCCGATGCCCCGACGACCAAACGTGCAACTACTCGGGCAAATGCGTCAGTAACGAGATTGACACGTCGCGCTGCGGCGACCAAGCGGGCTGCATCCTCGAAGGCGACCCACCGAGCCCTCCGGGCGTGCGCGGCCCGTCGGGCGACAATCCCCCGATGGACAGCGGCGCCGACGTGGCTCCGCCCCCGGCGCCGGTTGTGCGATGGGCCGACAGCGACCCGCGCCAAGGCTTCGTGGCGGGCACTCTGGAGCTGTCTGTACCAACCCCCGTCAACGACGGTGCTCTGCGCGTCTTCTGGACCGACCAGCTGGGGATGCGCCTCGAACAGCTCGCCGCGTTTCCGGCCACGACCCCGGCGCGGCAAGTTCTGCTGCCCGGAAGCAAACCGCCGGCCGGTGCCGTCTTTCTAGAGGCCGAGCTCACCATTGCAGGAAAGAGTTCCACCGCCCCGCGCGTCCTCGCCGACAACTATCTGCGCACACAAGACGTCGGCACCGACCGAGGCGCCGACGCCTTGGACAACTACACCGCCACCATCGACGACAGCGCCGAGAAGCTCCTGGTGTTCGGCACCGACCTCTCTGGACGCATCGGCTTACGCCGATGCGAGCTCGATGGGTCCCAGTGCAAGGGGCGGGTTCTCGACCCCACCGGGGCGATTCGCTTTCCCGGTCCTCTCGCGGCAGCGTTTGACCCGAGTACGTCCCAGTTCGTGGTGTTCGCCCCGGCGGCGGGCCGTGGCCCGTCCTTCTTGCGTTGCAGCGCCACGGGCGACGGCTGCACCATCTTCGACGCACCGGCAACGCACGCGGGAGGACTCGCGCCAGCCCTGCTGCGCGTTGTGCACCAAGGTGTCCCCCGTGTCGTTGCAGCAACGCAGAGAAACAGGATCGTTTCTGGGGCGACCCTCGCACTTAGCTCATGCCCGGTAGGTTCCCTCACCACGGGTTGCACCTTAGACAACCTCGACCTGGGGAGCAGCTCCCCATTCACGTACGCCGCAGTGGATCCGGCGAGCAACGTCGCGCACTTCGTGGCCGGCATTGGCATGCAGCACGTGACATGCAACCCCGACGTATCGGGCTGCACCTCTCGCGCACTGCGGAGCCAGGTGTGCTCCAGCGTTGCCTGTAGCACCGGGAGCAAAGGGGTCGCAGCCGACTTTGGATTTGGCGCCCGAAATCTCACGGTGCTCGTTGGCACGAGTCTGGGTATCGACGCCGTCGAATGCACCATGGATGGCGCCATCTCGTGTGCGGCTCTTGCTACCGTGTTCGAGGCCGAGCTCGCGTCTGACCGAGGGTCGGTGCAGCCACTGTTCGTGGCGCGAACGACCAAAGGACTGTTCGCCGCGTTCAGCGGCACCGAATTCGCCGCGTTCAGCGACACCGAAAAGGAGGCAGCGAAGGGCGTCTCGGCCTACACGTGCAAGGGCAGTGGCCTCCAGTGGGCATGCAGAGAGTCCACGGCTGGCGCCCTCGATTCACCGGCCTACGTCAAACCCGCGACGGGTGCCGAGCTGCTTCGTATCGGCGGAGCCATCAATCCGTCGTTGCGCCCGACGGCACAACGTTTCGTAACGCTCGCGGGCAGCTTTGCCACGTCGGACTTGTCGAGCCCGTCGGGCGAGGGCCCCCTAGGCAACTTGGTGCTCCTCGGGAGCCGTTTGGCGCTCGTTCGAAAGGCCAACGCAGACCTCCAAGTCATCAGCGAAGACCCTTCGTCGCTCGCTCGTCCGTCCATGTTCACCTGCAGCCCCGTAGGCACCAATTGCGCGCACCGCGACGTGTCAGCCGCCTCGGGCGCCGAAGGGCAACTGAGCGGAGGCACCCCCGCAGCCTTCCGCGACCAAGCAGGCTCGAGCACGCTCATTGTCACGCGCGACCTGCAGGCACTGCCGACGCGACGCCTGGCGCTTTGGTCATGCAAAGACGACTCCCCGAGCTGTACACACCGGGTGATGCGAGATCTGCTGACGACCGGTGGCAACATTGCCATGCAGGGCGCGGCACGGGTGCAAGGGCGCATTGGCGTCGTGCTCCAATCGCCCACCAGTTTGGGCGTGCTGAGCTGCAACGAGCAGGGCGAGAGCTGCAACGAGAACCCGGCAGCGCTCGAGGCACAGCAGTGGACCGCGACGGGCGTGGTGGCCGGTACGGACGGCCGGCTGCTGGTCGCCGCCATCGGTCCCGGGGCGCCAGGCCGCACGCGCGTCAGTGCATGCACATTGGCTCCCAGCATTGCCTGCGTCGCGCTGGCAGATGTCGGGCACTTCACGGCAGTGACGCTGCTCGAACAAGACGCCGGCGCGTACTTGTTGTTGGGGTCGCGCCCGTTGGACAAAGCGCTCGAGGTTTTGCGGTGCGCCGGCTCCCCGCTTTCGTGCACTCGTTTCGCGCGGCAGGTACTTCCTGCAGCGCCCGCAAATGGCACCAGCGCCGCGGCTTGGGATGCCACGCACCAGGCGCTGTACGTCTTGGTGTCCAGCACGAATCCAGCGGTGCCGGCGTCTTTCCTCCGCTGCACCGGCGCCAATGGCGGCACCTGCGAGGTCCTGGCGCAGCCGCTAGGTCCGTCCGGTGCAGCCCCGGCAGTGCTCATCGACACATCGCGGGCACAAGTGACCTTCGCCTACCGGGACGGGTATCAGCTTGGCCGCCCCCACCTTGGGTGGCTGCAGCTGTACTGATGGGCCACCAGACGGCTTGGTGGGTTGGCTCGAGCGCTACTGACGCCCAACGTCTCGCGCGCGACGGCTGACACGCGAGACCTAGAAACTAGCTACATCGCGGTGCAAAAGTCGTCACCGGAGAGGCCGTAGTAGCGGTCTTGGACCGCTGATTTGAGGAGGAAGTCGCGCTTCGTGACCTCCTTCCTCTCGGTCACGCGGCT
>JBIKNA010000626.1:0-3500 GCA_044358965.1 Polyangiaceae bacterium | reverse complement strand
GGACGACATAACCGCCCATTACGCGCCCTGTGCTGGGCCGCGCCACTTCCGCCCGTCTGGCACAACGTGAGCCACCCCTTGGGTGGCGTGAACCGACGTGGTTCACGAGGCGCATGCCGTCGCGGGCCCGCTCCCAACGCTTTTGGACGTTCTCCTCCGAAGTCACCAGTCGCGTCGCGATCTCGCTTGTGGAGAAACCACACAAGGTTCGAAGCGCAAACACGATCTGGGACGCCACGGGAATCGACGTTGCCGCGCAGGCGAACAGTGCCCGCAGTTCGTCGTCGTGCAGGTCGTCGCCGAGGGTCGCGCGCGGTTCATCTTCGGTCTCGGGTTCGGCCACGCCGTCGAGGGGCTCGTGACGGCGCTCTTTTCGAATCTCGTCGATGATCCGGTGGCGTGCCGCCCGATGAATCCACGCGCGGGCGTTGGGCGGAATGCCCCGAGTGCGCCAACCCACCGTTGCTTCGACGAGCGCCTGCGATAGGGCGTCTTCGACGAAGGCCAAGCGATGGGCGCCAAACTCCCGAAGGAGCACTGCCACAAGGCGACCGTATTCGTGCCGAAGCACGAACGATGCCGCCTTGTGCGCATCGTCCATCGATCAGTACCCCGCCAGCTCTCGAACTTCGATGCTGGCTCCCGGCGCGAAAAGGATTGGGCAGGCCTTCGCCACCAGCAGTGCAGCGTCATAGTCCGCGGCACCCACGATGGAGTATCCGGAAACGATCTCCTTCGACTCGACGGTCGGTCCGTCGGTGACGACGCCACCTTTGATGGCCCGCCCGGTGGGCAGCAGGCCGTCGCCCATGTCGATGATGGAGGGGAACGCCGTCTTCCACTTCTGCCACTGCGCCAGCATGGCCTCCATCTCCGCCGGAGACGGCGGATTCTGCGAGGGGGCCACGGGGGTGCGATACACGAGGAGGTATTTTTTGCTCATTGGTCAACCTTTCAATGTGGCCGTTGGTGGCCTTCCCATGGAGAGCGGTCGGGGGCCCTCATTTCCGACACGCCTTCTCAAATATTTTACGGAATCAATTTCCCTAAAACAATCCGCTTGGTTGGAACGGACGGGGGCAAGCGGCGGTAACTGGGAACTCCAGCGTTACCGAAAAAGAACCACGCCTGAGCAAACCGACCTGTGAAGAACAGGCGGGCCATCAGAGCCCGGAAAAACGGTTGTTTCCCTCTTCAGTTTTCGCCTCCCGACCGTTCTCGTCCTCTTGTGAACGCACCGCTGCCAGCGCAGGTCGAGGACAAGGTCGATGACGCTTTTTTCGGCGTGCCAGCTTCCCGCACGGAGCGCGTCGCCCTCGACAGCGCGGCGGGACTGCAGGCGCGGGTCCATTGCGCGAAGGCGCTACCGCTCAGCGCACATCAGCTTCTCGCCGCTGCGATGAACCCCGAGTGCACCCCATCCCAGCTGGCGTCCATCTTGGAGCGTGACCCCGCTCTGTCCGTGCGAGTACTGCGTCTCGTCAACGCCGCAGGCAGCGGGCTGGCCCAGCCGTGTACAACCGTGCGCCACGCTGCCACCATGCTGGGGATAACCAAGCTCTGCGAAATCGCCTCCGCGGTGGTGGTGCTTGGCATGTTCGAGTCCGAGTCGCCGCACGGCCGTCGGATCATGGACCGCTCGGCGGCAGTGGCCACGCTCACCCGACGTCTCGCGCAGAGGTTCGATCTACGTAGCGGAGACGCGTTCACCTGTGCGCTCTTGCACGATGTCGGGCAACTCATGATGCTCGACGAGCCGGGCTACACGGAGCTGCTTGACGCCGGGGATGATCAAACCGACGCCATGGTCTCCGAGGAGCGCGCCCGCTTTGGTTTCGACCACGCCGTGCTGGCGCAGACCATGTTGGAGCGCTGGAACATCCCGGCGCCGATCCCACAGGTCGTCGGGCTTCACCACGCGCCCGCGCGCGTGTACACGGAGGCTCCCCTGGTGGCCACCACGGTGCACCTCCTGCGGATGGCAGGCGCCGTGTACAAGTTGCAACAGTCCACGACGGCAACCCGCGAAGACATCGAGCGTATCGCCCGCGATGAGTCTGCGACGGCGCTAGAGATCACTGCGGATGACCTCGTGCTCTTGCTGGAAGACCTGCGGCACGCCAAGGACGACGCGGTGGACCCCCAGCCGAGTGCGGACCCTGTCGATGATGTCGAGGCTGCCTCCGCGGACTCTCCGTCCGCCGTCCCGGAAGCCGCGTGCGCGGAGTGCGGCGTAAACACCTACGGTCAATGTTGTCCGCGGTGCGCCAAACCCGTGTGCCAGGTGCACGCGCCGGGTGGTCTCCGTTGCTGCAAGGAGTGCGAAGAGGAGTACGAGGCCGAGTCACGCAGTCCCCGCGCACGGGTGGAGCGCCTGCTCTATCGAGGAGCAGGGATCAGCGCGGCCCTCGGCGTCGTGTTCCTCGTGCTGCAGGCTCTTTCGGTGTCGCGGTTTACGGCGACCTTTCAGTTGTGTCTGGCTGTGTTGGTGGCTCTGGGCGGTGTGTTCACCGTTTTTGGACTTTGGCAACGCTGGAAACGGCGCACACGGTTTATGGAAACCGTGGGGCGTGACTCCGGCGCCACCTTGTCGGGGGCGCCGCCAGGAAGCACCGTGGCGCAAGTGGGCCTTGCCGATCAGGACGAAGCAGGTTTGCCATAGCGATGGGCGGTGGCGACACCGCATGCGGAAAGGGAAGCACGTCGCTGGTGGACACCCGAGGTGTATGATCGGCCGCCGACGTGCGTGACACCCATTTCCTCGCAGGCCGCCTCATGCGGCGAATACTCCTCTCCGTAGGAGCCGCCTCCCTGACGCTTGTGGCGGCCTGTCTTCGAAAGATGCTTCCGGCGACGCGCCGTCCCTTCCTGATGCCGGTTTCGATGCGGCCTCGACGGACGCGGGGCACAGCGACGCGGGTGTTGGTGATGACGCAGCGGTGGATGCTTCGAATGATGCGGGCGGGCCGACGTCTGAACTCACCGTCGCCGGCAATTGTGCAGCCTGCGCTATGTCCGCCGCACCGGATTGTATGGCGTGCTCGAACGCGACGTACTGCCCGGTCGCCCTGGGTCTTCGGCATGGCGTGCCTCGCGTTCGCCTGCCAGGCCTCCACGGTGTCTGGCCCGCCCTACCGCCAAGCGTTCCCACCAAACGTCGCGCCGCGCGGGCCCACCCAAGCCACCGCCGTGCCGTCGCAAGAACCCATGGACCCCACATCGGTTTGCGCGCCCTCCGGCACGCCGTGCGTGTTCGTTCGTGCGTCGGCCAACGTGTACGACGAGACGCTTTCCGGCGACGTGCCGCACGCCGAGATTTGGATTCGTGAGCAAAACGCGCCAGCGCGCCTGCTCGTGGCAACCCGTGCCGGGGACCCAAAGCAGGCGGGCGAGTGCGTAGTCAGCTGTAGCAGGCTGCACTTCGAGATGGTGGTGACGGTCGGTTTGGGTGAAGGCGGAGCGAAGCGGGCCGTGGAAAGCCGGAAGGGCTTTCGGGTTTG
>JBIKNA010000625.1:0-3510 GCA_044358965.1 Polyangiaceae bacterium | reverse complement strand
AGTGTCAGCATCGGTCTCGCAGCGGGTGCCTTGGACGCGCAAGGGCTTGGGCATTCGCTTCGACTTCCGGCAGGTCGGTCCGGATCGGAGCGCCTCGCTTGTCGCGAGTTCGAACGCGCCCTACAAACCGGTGGCATGGGTCGACTTCTTTGGGGGAGTTCATCACCACGCCCGGGTGCTCCAGGGGCGCACGATCGGACGAGAACTCGCTGGCTCCGTGCCGTGTTTCTGGGGCCCCTCTTGGTGAGCGCACTCGCGTGCCGCTACCCTGGGCTCGGCCCGAATGCCCACGCGGTGGACGTCACGACTCTCCCACCGCCGGCGAGCTGCACACGCGTCGCAGACATCCGTGGTCGCGCGGGCACCACATGGCCACCGGCCGAGTTGTTCCCAGAACCCCCAATCGAGCCCCAGAACTCGAACGATCTTCTTCGGTACGCCATGAACGATCTCCGCAACCGCGCCGCCGACCTGGGGGCGAACTATGTTCAACGTTCCGCCCCTACGCTTTCGGCGCCCTGGGGACGGACCACGCACGCTGCGTATGCGGGGGTCGCGTACCGCTGCGTCGATCGGTGAGTGAAGAAGTTCTACGAGCACTTGCACAAGCTGCTCGCCAAAGCGCTCAACCATCGATGGAGTCGCTGGGAGAACTTTGGAACACGGACCCCACCTGCGCCACATTGCTCGTCGAGCCGCACGACGTCATCCGCAAGATCGTCTACACGCTGGCCAACCCCGTCCGAGAGCACCTGGTCGACTTGGCGCGCCACGGGCCCGGCGCCAGCTCGCTCGGGCTGACGCTCGGCAAGGGGGCCATGCGCATACCGCGCCCCAAGGGCTTCTTTCGCCGGTGAAGCAAGGTCCGTCCGGATCGCTAGGATCGCTAGGTATCCGGTGACATTGACGGCCTCGTTGTCGTAGTCGCCGTTGCGATAGAAGCTGCCCGACAGGCGCAGGGTGTCGAAGACTTCGAGGGTGTTCTGGGCACTCACCGCCGAGGTCTTGCGCACGCGCTTGCCCAAGCTGTAGGCAAAGTTCAAATCCTGCGCGGGTGCCGCGGCTGGCACCGCGGGGTAAATGGCTTCGGTGGCGGGAATGGTACTGACGTAGTCCCAACGCCTTGCGCGCTGGAGCTGGCCCACCTCGTCCCAATCGTAGCGATACCGCTGCGCGCAGAAGCTGCTCGTGCCCACGCTGCACGTGCCCGAGCGCTGCACCTTGAGTTCTACAAGGTTGCCCGCCTCGTCGTAGACCATGCTCATGCCCGACGCGCTGGTCTGGGCAAGCGGCGGAATCAGATTGGGTGCCCACCCCCGCCGGACCTTGCCGCCTTCGGCGGACTACGGCCGGTCGGCCCCTCCCAAATCGCGGGCTCCGCCCGCTCAGGGAGGGGCGCTGCGAAGCGGCTGATCCAAGGTCGTTCCGGAGCGCTCAGGTGAAGGAAGGTCGTTCCGGAGCGCTACACCCTAGGATTGCGCAGCATCGTCGACGCGCGTCCCCTCAATGGCGAGGCGCTCGGTCGCATACCCGACGAACTGGACGAACGCGAACGCCTCACCCACACACGAAAAATGTAGCTCTACAGCGTTGCCCGACGGATGCAACTTTAGCGTGAGCGAACGGACCGTCTCGTCCTTCTCCAGCTTGTTCCAGCCCGCGATGGCCTCGTATGCGACCCACACTGGGGCGCTTGGATCATTGAATACGGCAAGGCCGAGCTCGGTCACGACGAAAGCCCTCCGAACGGAGGGTTCAACGGTGTGCACCCCCAACGGGTTGCCCCATTCCGGTGAGAGCAAAGCGTCCGACCACCATGCCGGCCGCGCAGGCAACTCGAACGAGAAGTACCCCGGGTAGATGCGCTTGCCGGGCGCTCCATAGACGTCGCCCGCTAGTATGCGCCGCGCCTTCTTTGTGAGCCGCTCGACGATTTTGGGTGTCATCCCGTACCTCATCGAAGTGCGCCTTCCACCTCATTGTCCCGTTTACGGTCGAAGAATCAAGGTCGTTCCGGGTCGCTCGCGATCCCCTCGATCTTGAGGCGTTGCCTCGCGTAGGCGAGATATTGGACGAACGCGAACGCAGCTGCCTTGCACTCGAAATGAAGGTCAACGCGCTCCGGTGGTGCGCCCCACCAGAGTGTCAGCAAGCCGTCTGTCGCGTCCTTGTCGAGCTTGTCCATGTCCACAATGGCCTCATACGGGACCCATACTGGTGTGGCAGGATCGTTGAATACCGCGAATCCGCGGGCGGTCACCAGAAAGGCATGCCGGGGCGAGTTTTGAACCTGATGTGCTCCAAGCACCTGACCCCATGCGGGTGATGCAAGTGACGCGCTCCACCACCCGGGGCGGTCGGTCTGTTCGAAAGAATAGTAGCCAGGAAAGATTCGCGCTCCCGGCTTCCCCGCGACATATCCGGCGAGGATCCTTCGCGCCTGCTTTGCGATCCGTTCGATGTACTTTGGAGTGATCGTGTACCTCATCGAATAGCGGTCTCCCACCACATGGTTCCGTTGGCTCGCGATGCAAACCCCGCACGCTGAAGTATAGGGCCCAGCTTACCGCTCTGCTCGATGATGCGTGACGTCTCGATCCGGAGAACGTTGGCGCCCTCCGCCCGCGCGGCACGCGCGAGGGCTGCGCGAGCACCCAAGAGCCCCCGGCCAACGCCGTCCGGGTTACCGAGGTACTTGATGTAGGCCGTCGCCTTTCCGCTGTTGACGGAGAGTGTACCTTCAACGATGGTACCCTCCGCTAGGCCCAAGTCTGCCGCGGCGAGAGCGCGGACCAGGGTTGGTGCTTTTGCGGCCGGGCTCGTTGCTGCGCCAACCGGGGCAATGATGCTCGCGATGAATGGCAACGCTGCGCTTACATCACCTGGCTTTGCCGCGACCTCCATTGGCCCACCCTGAATGGCCAAGCCGACCCACCCAAGCGGGCCAGCGGACAACTTCGCCGTTCGGTCTGCGAGGCTGTAGGTCTCCTTCCAGACGTGGCTTGGCACGATGTAGGCGCGGTCCGTGCCCAAGCGAGTATTGGCCGCTTGCTCCGCCCGCTCTGCCGCCATGCTGGCCTTGGCCAAGCCGCCCTCGATCATCCCTTCATGCGGATTCGGCGCTGGATCCCTGGGCGCCGTGCTCGCTGCGGGCGGCTCGATGATCTCGAGCTGATTTGGTCCAGTGCTGACGACCTTGCCGCCGTCGCTCGTGTCGCAGGATGCATCGGTGTTGTCCTTCGAGCATGCCGCGAGCCCAAACGGGTCCACATGGCTCATCGTCCTGCCGCGGACGTACGCATACGGATTGGGGTCCGCCGCGGCCATGTGCACGGTCAACGGGTCGGGGCTGATAAACCTCCCCAGTCTCGCGTGGTAGTACCGTGCCCCAAAGTACGTAAGGCCAACCTCGATGTCTTCTTCTTTGCCGGTGAACTTGTATTCCTCACGGAAGCTCTTCCATCGCGTCGGCCTGTAGTCGCTCTCGATGGCGCCATAGGGCATATAGGT
>JBIKNA010000015.1:0-38508 GCA_044358965.1 Polyangiaceae bacterium | reverse complement strand
GGCCTTGGTAAAGTGCACTTGAGCCTCGGCCTGGGCTTCGGGGGTTGCCGCGCGGGCATGGGGCTCGGCCACTGTGAGGGCCGCCGCTACGGCCAAGGTGCCGAAAGCAAAGCGGAAGCAGCCACGAAGCACGGTGGAGCGCAAGGCCTCTGCAGAATACCCCAGTCCGAGGCCCATGGCGACTGTAAGGGGAGGCGGCCCGGGCCGTTGAAGGTGGGCGCCGGGGGCTGTGCCCTCGGGGCGCCCTTTCCCCCGAGGTCCCGATGACGACGCGATGGTTCTCACTGGTTTCCGCACTGTGCTTGCTCTCGCTGCCGGCTTCGGCCGCCGCCCAAGAGGCCCGCGCCGACGATGGCCGCTATGCCGTTGCGCCCGCCGAATACGACACGCCGCCGCCGCGCACCGTGCTCCGGGCCAACGAGCCCGAGCTGTACCGCTCTGCCGTGCGGCTTTCGCTTGGGCCGTCCATGCTGACCACGGGGCAGGGGCTTGGCTACGGCGTGGGGGCGGGTGTGGCCTTCGGCGCCGGCTCCGTGGGGGGCCGTCTGTCCGTGGACTGGTTTCGTGGCGAAGGTGGCGATGGCAACCACCGTGGCGCGCGCACCGGCGAAGCCTTCGGTCACTATGCCGCGGAGCTCACGCTGGACCTTCGCAAGGCCGGACCCATCCACCCCACCGTTGGCGTTGGCGCGGCGGTGCTCCACATCGTCAAGCCGGGCGCCGGCGATCGCACGGGATCGGCCGCCGCAGGTGCTGGCATTGCCCGTCTGTCATTGGACTACGCGTTCAATCTCGATGATGCAGATGTTCGCCTTGGAGCCTCGGTGCTGGCCGGGCTTCTGGGCCCGCGGGCCGACGAGGCGCGCGATCTCAATGCGTACATGATGGCCGGTGGTCACGTCGTGGTTGGGTTCTAAGGTAGTTGGGTTCTAGGTAGTGGGGGCAGGTACGGCGGCTTGCCTGGGCAACGCGGCTCCATGGGCTTCGGCGGTGCTTGCCGCTATGCTGCGGCCCATGTCGGAGTCCGTTCGAGAGATCTGCGTGCAAGCTCGGCTTTCCGCGCGCGCGCTTGCGCCTACGTCAACCGAGCACAAGAACCGGGCGCTTACGGCCCTGGCCGCGCGCCTGGACGAGAGCGTTGAACTC
Source organism: Polyangiaceae bacterium (assembly GCA_044358965.1). GTDB lineage: Bacteria > Myxococcota_A > Polyangia > Polyangiales > Polyangiaceae > SXNL01. Next base: position 37,362 of record JBIKNA010000015.1, on the reverse strand, counting down.
ATCCAACGCGAGAACGAGCGGGACCTGGCCGCGGGCAGGGAAAAGGGCCTGAGTGCGGCCATGCTCGACCGACTCACGCTGAACGCTCCACGCATTCGAAGCCTTGCCGCTGCGGTGCGGGAGATCGTCGCGCTCGAAGACCCCGTGGGGGAAGTCGTCAGCAAGACCGTGCGGTCCAACGGCCTCGTGGTGCAGCGGGTTCGCGTGCCCATCGGTGTCATCGGCATGGTGTACGAAGCCCGGCCCAACGTCACCGTCGAGGCGGCGGCTTTGGCCTTCAAGGCCGGCAATGCCATCGTGTTGCGCGGTGGCTCCGAGGCGATCCACACCAACGTGGTGCTCGAGGGCCTCGTGCGTGGTTCCATCGGCGACGCCGGCCTTCCGCCGCGTGCCGTCCAGCTCATCGCCGATGTGGACCGCAAGACCGTGGGCGAACTCATCACCCAGACGGAGACCGTAGACCTCGTGATCCCTCGTGGAGGCGAGTCCCTGATTCGCTTCGTGACCGAGCACGCTCGGGTGCCGGTGGTGCAGCACTACAAGGGCGTCTGCCACATGTTGCTGACCGAGGGCGCCGTGCCGGCGGAGAGCGCCCGCATCGTCCTCGACGCCAAGCTGCAGCGTCCCGGGGTCTGCAACGCCCTCGAGTGCTTGCTGGTGACCGAGGCCGAGGCCGAGGCGCTGCTGCCCGTGGTGCTCGGCGCGCTCATGGCGGGCGGCTGCGAGATCCGCGGATGTCCGCGGGCGCGTGCCCTGGTGCCGGGCATTGCTCTGGCCACCGACGCGGACTACGGCCAAGAGTTCTTGGACAAGATATTGGCGGTGCGTGTGGTGCCCGATCTCGATGCGGCGCTGGCACACATCGCCCAGTACGGCTCGGGCCACACCGAAGCCATCATCACGACCAACGATGCCTTCGCCGCACGTTTTCGAAGCCACGTCGACGCGGCCTGCGTCGTCGTCAACGCGTCCACGCGCTTTCACGACGGCGGCGAGCTGGGCCTGGGGGCCGAGATCGGCATCGCCACGAGCCGCCTGCACTGGCGCGGCCCCATGGGGCTCGAGTCGCTGACGACCATGAAGTGGGTGGTGCAAGGGGCAGGACAGGTGCGCGGGTAGAAACGGCGGATCAGTCCTTGATTCCGGGCGTAAAGAGTTGACGCCAAGAGACCGCCGGGGCAAGGATCGCCGCCGAACCTTCGGAGACGACGAAATTGGCGGCGAAAAAGACCACGGCAACCAAAACGCGCGCACGTACCCCTGAGCGACCCAAGATCAAGACGTCGCACGGCGCGCCCAAGGTCTCGCCCGTCAAGAAAAAGAAGGCCGTTGCGCGACCGGTCTCCCCCAGTGTCGCCAGCAGCAAGCGCGAGTCCCCGGCGCCGCGCTCCAAGCGCAGCAAGGCACCCGCGGCAGCCCCGGAGGTCTCTCGGGCCAGCGACGACGCGCGGCAGCTTGCCACGCTCATCGCCGTCGCGGCGCTCGACAAGAAGGCCATTGGCCTCGAGATCCTCGATGTGTCGGGCCGCGTCGATTACGCAGACTTCCTCGTGCTCATGACCGGTCGCAGCGATCGCCAAGTGGCGGCGCTGGCGTCGGGAATCGAAGACTCGCTGCGCAAGCAGGGCAAAAAGCCAATCTCGGTGGAAGGCATGCCGCACGCCACGTGGGTGCTGATGGACTTCGGCGACGTGGTGGTGCACGTCTTCCAAGAAGAAGCCCGCGGCATGTACGACATCGAGGGCCTCTGGATGGACGCCCGGCGCTTGCCGGTACCCGTCGAGACCTGAGCGCAGCGCGTCTGCCCCGAAATGCAAACGAGAGCGGCGATCCGATGGACCGCTCGCTCTCGAATGGGACAGTGTCCGGGCTTATTCGACGGTGACCGTGAGCTTGTAGGCCTTGGTCAGGTGTTGCGGCAACGTGTCGCCGTTGCCGGCGCACTTGGGTTTGCCCGAGAACTGGTTGACGCGGATGCGGTACTTGCCGGCGGCTACGGGCTCTGGGCTGACCAGGTTGATGTCGGCCCCCGGCGTCGTGGAGTACTTGGTTTCGATCTGCTCGCCGGTGGGAGAGAAGAGCGTGACCTCTGCGCTAACGTCGCTCGTGTCGGTTAGGTTGACCTTCACCTTGCCCGCGGTGACATCGACGGCGAACCAGTCGTCGATGTCCTCGTCTTTGAGCTCCTGCCCGCGGTAGCCGCCGCCAAAGAATCCGTTGACGGGGGTGCCCACGGTGATGTCTTTCGCCGCGTCTTTGGTGTTGTTGGGCTCGAAGGTGTCGTTCAGCTTCGTGTACTTGAGTTCGAGATCGTACTTGTACTCGGCGGGGGCCCCGGCGAAGTTGTCGAGAGCGAGGCGGTACTTCTGGCCTGGCGCCACCGTGAAGTAACCAGAGACGCTCTGGCCGTTGGTGGTGGTGTAGGCCGACGTGATCTCGCCATTGTCGGCCGCCGCGTAGACCTTGTACTCCAGGGAGCCTGCGCCAACGTTCGTCATGCTGAAGGTGACGTAGCCGCCGGCTGCATCGTTGGGCGCCGTGAACTCGTAAAAATCCACGTCGCTGTCGGTGCCCTTGGGGGTCATGCAAAGGCCTTCGTACTTGCTACCGAGCGTGATGGCCGTGGCTTGCTCGCGGGTGTCGTTGGGTTCGCCAACGCCGCAACCCCCGCCGTCACCGCTTGCTCCGCCGTCGGCGGAACTCGATCCATCGGCGGTGCCGCCGTCCGCGGCCGAGGAACTCGTGGTGACCGTGCATCCGCTGGCAAGCGCACCAGCAAGCACGAGACCAGGGACCAACGCGATAAGGGCTTTGTGCATGTTCAGAAAGTTCTCCGAGGAAGGCAGCGCGGACGTTCGTGCCGCGCCGAGATGAGACGATGGGTATGCCCGAAAGCTTCACGGCGCTCCCGTCGCCAGAACGGGTGACGCGTCAAGTGGTTGAAACAGATGGGTAATTTGCCAACGCGCAGCCGTCAAGCGGGCTGCCGTCAGCCGCCTGTCGCGTCCTCTTTGGGCGGCTTTTTGGCCACCAAGAACGCAACGCCCACGGACAAGAAGTACAACGCCACCAGGGCGCCAGACACGGCGATCTGGCTCGAGACCTCGGGGCCCGGCGTGATGATCGCGCCCAGCGCAAAGGACAAGATGATGGCCCAGCGGCTGAACTTGAGCAGTTGCTGCGGCGTCACGATGCCCGCGATGGCCAAGAAGGTGATGAACAGCGGCAGCTCGAACACGCCGCCAAATGCGAGCAACATGCGCGTCGTGAAGTCTAGGTAGAACTCCATGGTGGGGCGCGAGATGAGCGTCGTGCCATCGCCGACGGGCCCCAAGAGCGAGAAGAAGTAGCTAAACGTAAACGGGAACGCCACGTAGTACGCGAAGGCCACCCCCGACAAAAACAGCGTGGTGGAGAACAACACGAAGGGGACGATGTACCGCTTCTCGCGGGAATAGAGCCCCGGCGCCACGAAGGCCCACAGTTGGTAGAAGATGACCGGGGCTCCGATGACCACGCCACCCACGATGGCGAGCTGCATGTAGTTTACAAATGCATCTGCGGGGGCCAGGGTCTGAAGTTCGAGCGGTGTGTTTGGAAATCGCTCTTTCCACTGCACGGCGTAGGGCTTCACCAGCCACGCAAGAAGCTGCTCCCGGTACACCCAGCAACCGATGGTGCCGAACAAGCTGCCCAGGGCCGCACGCATAAGCCGCGTGCGAAGCTCACCCAGGTGCTCCCAGATGGTCATCTTGACGTCCGCCTCGGGCTCCGTCGGGGCGCTGGTGTCGTCAGGATCGCTCACAGGGCCTCCTTGGCCGCAGGCTCGGGGCTCGAGGGCAGGGGGCCTTGTTCGCCTGGGGCCTCCGGGGGCTTTGCTGCCGCCTCGGAAGCGGCGTCGGAGTTTTGGGGCTCGGCCGTCGAGGCGCTGTCTTCCGGTGCGTCGACGCCGCTCTCGGCGTCGGGGCCGTGGCCCTCGGGCAGAACGCGCTTCGGAATCTCGAGGTTTGCGTCGCCCATCATGTAGAAGGCGTTGTTCGCCAGGGGGCCGTCGGCCAGCGTGCCGTCGTACACGAGCGCGGTGTCGGGCAGGCACTCGTAGTTGTCGGCGCCGTCTCGGGGGTACTCGCGCTCTTCGGCAATGAGCACGTCGCCGCCCCGGGCTTCTTCGTAGGGGTCGTTCTTTGCGGGCTCAAAGTTGGTGATGTCCCGGGCAACGCTCTCGATCTCGCCGCGGGCCAGCTTGCGGATCTCGACGATGCTCTCGGTCAGACCTTCACTTCGCAGAACATCGTCGATGCCGCTCTGTGCCCGCAGCTCGCCGGCCATGCGACGGAGCTTGCCGGCCCACTGGCCTGCCTTGCGCAGCACCTTGGGCAAGTCCTTGGGGCCAATGACCACCAGGCCAACGACCACAAGCACGATGAGCTCCGAGAAGCTGAACCCGAACAAAGTAGAGGTACGATAACACGTTCGGCGCGCTGCCTGCCGCTCTGCTAACACTCGGCACCAGGCGGCCCCACGCGTATGCGCTCCCTCCCCGTTCTAGCCCCGGCCTCAGGCCCCAGCGAACCCTCCCGGGTGCCTTTGCAGGCTCAAACCCCCGAGGCGTTGGCGGCGCATTTGGGCTGCGATCTGGCCGAGGCCCGCAAGCTCGTGTCTAGGGTACACGGCAATGGGCAGCGCGCCCTCGATGCCGTTGCGGAGCCCCTGGGTACCCCTGTCACGGGGGTTCGGCGTGTGATCATGGACGCCGCCCGGGCGCAAACCTTCGTCCCGGAACTCTCCGTCGTCACCAAAGAAGAGAGTCAGGTCGACCCCTTCATCAAGTACGCCCTGCGCACCTTCGACAACTGCGTGCTCGAGACCGTACGTATTCCTCTCGAGCGCCCGGGGCGCTTCTCGGTCTGCGTCAGCTCTCAGGTGGGCTGCGGCCTTGCGTGTGCGTTCTGCGCCACCGGGCGCATGGGCCTCATCCGCAACCTCGAGGTCTGGGAGATCATCGAGCAGGTGCGTGTGGTGCGCGCGGGGCTTCGGGCCGCAGCGCAGGGGCGGGTGCACGGTGTCGTCTTCCAGGGCATGGGCGAACCCATGGCCAACCTCGACCGGGTGCTCGGTGCCATTGCCGTGCTCCGCGAGCCGTCGGCGCTGGCCGTCGACGCGCGGGCCATGACCGTGTGCACCGCCGGTGTGGCCCCCGGCGTCATGCGCCTGGCCGACGAGGCACCGAACGTACGGCTCGGCGTCTCCATCGGCAGTGCTCGCCCGGAGCTTCGCGCCAAGCTCATGCCCATCGAGGCACGGTACCCGCTGCTGGGGCCACTCGCCGATGCCATCGTGTACCACGCGCGCAAGACCCAGCTCGCGCCCATGCTCGCCGTGGCGCAGCTCGCGGGGGTCAACGATACCGAAGCCGACGCTGTCGCCCTATCGGACTTCATCGCCGAGCTGTCCGCGCGCATGGGCCTTCGTCCGCGCCTCAGCATCATCCCCTACAACCCCATCGGCACCAAAGACACAGACCCCTTTGCCCGCGCCCCGGATGCCGCTCTGGTCGCATTCCGCGATGCCCTTTCGTCCCGGGGGGCCTTTTCCCATGTGCGTTACTCCGGGGGCGGCGATGTGCAGGCGGCTTGCGGGCAGCTGGCCACGGCAGCAACCAGGCCCAAGCGCAGCCGTGCTACGTTGACAGGCGAATGATCCTGCTCGGGCTCCTGCTCGGCCTTTTGTGCGTGACGCCCTTCGTGGTGGTCTACGTGCTCTTCATTCGTTGGTGCGATCGCTTCGAGCCCGAGCCCTGGTGGCTGGTCACCTGCGCGTTCCTTTGGGGGGCGCTCTTCGCAACGGTGGCGGGCGGCGCATCATCCAGCATGGTCGAGCAGCTGACGGCGCAGCTGGCCGAGACCACCGTCAAAGATCCCGGCGTGCAGGCCTTTGGGGCCACGGTGCTCGCGCCCGTGTTCGAAGAGGGCTTCAAGGGGCTCGGCGTGGCCATCATTGCCCTCGTCAGCGCGTTGGGGCTCAAGGAGCTCGATGGCCCGCTGGATGGCGCCATCTACGGCGGCATCGTGGGGCTCGGCTTTACGCTCACCGAAGACATCCTGTACGTCGCCAATCAGTTCGTCGAGGCGGGCATCGGTGGCTTCGTGTCGCTGTTGTTCATTCGCACGGTGCTCCTCGGTCTGTCCCATTGCACCTTTACGGCGTGCACCGGGCTGGGCTTTGGCATCGCTGCAGAGAGTCGCAACTGGTTCGTCAAACTGGGGGCGCCGGCCTTTGGCTTTGGCTGCGCGGTCATGATGCACGCCATGCACAACGGTCTGCCCACGTTCTTCGGAAATGGCGGCGCCGTGCTGATGATCCTCATCTCCTGGGTCATCGATCTGTTCTTCTTCGTGCTCTTGGCGCTGCTCGTTACCCGCGACCGTGCCATCGTCATCCGGGAACTCATGGGCGAAGTGGGCAACCTGCTGCACCCCAAAGAGCTGCAGCTCGTCAGCTCGTACTTCGCCCTTGGCCTCAGCAACGTCGGCGTCCTGATGTCCCGCGGCTACCGGGTCTGGTCGTACCGGCGCAAGAAGCAGCTCGCTCTGGTCGAGCTTGCTTTCCTGAAGAGCCGCCGTCGGCGCGGGGAGTCAGGCCGGGACATGGACGTGAAGGAATACCGCCTTCGCACGGAGATCATGCAGGCCAATCGCGCGGGCGTCTGGATCGGGAACTAGCCTAGACCAGACGAGGCCACCCCGGCGCGAGGGGCGGGAACGGCAAAGCCCCGGTGCGCGGTGCGAGCCGGGGCCAAGGCGTGGGTTGTTCGGACAGGTCTACTGCCGGGACAAGGCGCGCAGGTCCAACGTGCGCGAGAGCTGCGGAATGCGCAGGGCGCGGACCGCCGAGGGGTTGGCTTGCTCGGGCAGAACGTAGAAGCCGCCGGGCAGGTGGTCGTAGCGGACGAATCGCGCTTTGGTTGTGCCGATGACAGCGTTGCCTTCGCCCAGCACCTCGATGTCGGTGTTGGCGTTGTGCAAAGCCCCGCGGAGCTCGATGCGCGTGGTCTCCGTCGGGTTCATGGCGCCGTCGACGGTGATCATCTGGTAGGACCTGCTGGGCGCGACGTTGGCCGAGGGCTGCACGATCTTGGTGGCGGCGTTGACGTAGGCGATGCGCTCGTGCAGCGCCGTAAAGGTGTAGTCGCTGACCCACTCGGGCTGGCAGTAACCCATCATGTCTTTGCCCTGCGAGGGCGAGACCAGGCTCTTGTCGAGAATGTTGTAGCCCCACACGCCGATGCCGCCGCCCTTGTACGGGAAGCCGCGATCGACGCCCTGGGCACCGCCACACGGGGCGTGCTCCCGGCCGTGGGCGTGGCCGATCTCGTGGGCCATGGTGCTGGCCGAGTCGTCGCCGGTGTAGCCCAAGCCCACGCTGGCGCGCAGGAAGGAGTCTTCGGGGTCGTCTGCAACGCCCGACAGGCCAGCGACGCAGCCTGCCTTGCAGAAGGCGCCGAAGCTCGCCGAGGGGGCGAACACGCCGTAGTAGTAGACGTCGTCGGCGACCTTGTCTTGCTGGCGGAGACGCACGAGCGCGTTGAGCGCGTTGGAAAAGCCCGTGCCGTTGGCGCCGATGGCGCTCGTCCAAGACACCGCGGCCCGGGTGGTCACTTCGACTTCGTTGGCCGGGTACCGCGACATCATGATGCGCCGGTAGCGTTCGAGCTGCGCGGCGGACACGTCGGGTTGCCGCCCGGTGCCATCGGCGTCGTACTTGAGCGGAACGACGACCACGTGAACGCGGCCCGTCGCCGCAACATTGAGCGACTCGAGAGCGCCGCCTTGGGGGTACACGGCGTCGGCGGCGTCTTTGAGGCCGACGCCCTTGGCGCCGGCCGATTCGAACAGCGTGACCGAGTATTGCGTGCCCACGGTGAGCGACTCTGCGCTGAGCTCAAAGTTGAAGGTCGACTTGAGCTTGTCGTCGCTAGATGCGCCAGAGATGGTCTTGGTGTCTTTGAGGACCAGCGGCGCGGCGTCGCCGTTCTTGAGGGTGAGCAGGGCCGAAAGCTCGCGGGCCGGGGAGTCGTCGCCAAGGGTCACGGACACGCGAAGGATGCCGGGGCGTCCCGCCACCACAGGAGCGTTGCGCTCGGTGACCGCAGCGCCTTGGGCCGCCACGGGAACCTTGACCGCTTGCCACACACTGATCTCGGTGATGCTCACGCCCTTGGCATAGGTGGTGGCCTCGGCCGACGGGGTGCCGTCTGCGTTGGTGCCCGCGTTTTCGGTGCCGTCTTGCGCGCCAGCGCCCGCTGCCTGCGTTCCATCGGCGCCGCCCGTGCCGGCCGGGCCTGCGCCAATGTCCGTGGCTCCGGAGGAGCAGGCGGCAGCGAGCAACGTGAGCACAATGAGGGGAGCAACGTTCTTCATGATCGGAACCTCTTGGGAGCGCGGGGACTGGTTCGCACCTGATCCGGTGCACGGCCGATCCACCTCGGCAACGCTTCATAGCCTTTCGAAGACGAAAGCCCAGGGGGTTTGCAGGAAAGGAGCGTTCACGTTTTGGAACGGAAACCCCTGAAAAGACGCGGCCGAGACTGGGTATATGTGCAGACCGCACGCATGTGGGCCTACACTGGATGACAAGGTGCGTTCGCTGGGGTTTGGCGGAAAATGCGCGCTTTTTGCGTGCCTAGGCTCCGCCGTCGCCCTTCGGGCGCCCGGTCCAGGTGAGCTCGACCGCCACGCCGCGCTGTTTGGCGCCAGTCGCGGGAAACACCATCATTTTGGCCGGCGCCACCAGGCAGAGCGTGGCAACGCGGTCGACGCCCTCTCCCGGCGCAAGTGTCAGGTTGAAGCCTTCGGCCTCGCCGCGGGGGCCCGCCACCACGACGAGGCGCGCGGCCCCATCGGTGAGTGCGCCTTGCCGTGCGAGGCGTTCGGCGCAGGCCTCAAACCTTGAGGCCAAGACCTCGGCCATCTCTGCACCCGCAGGTTCCGTCATGCCCCGCGCTTCGGCGAGGCCAACCTGCACGTGGGGGCGTCGTGCAATGTGCACGTATGCATCCGGGGCAGGCTCTTTGGTTTTCGCCCCAGGGCCGTCGCCGGGCACCGTGTGCGCCGGAGTATCGGGCACCACGTCGCGAGCGCCCGACGCGCAGGCCGAAACGCCGAGGCACCATGAAAGAGCCGCGAGCAACGCCCACGACGCCTCCACGAGCCTCGCCGGCCGATCACGCAGGGGCAGGGAAGGCCCAACTAGAATGCGTTTCACAACCTGCTGCTCCCCCGAATACCGGCGTTGGTCGCTGCGCGCAGTGATCAAGACCACGAGGCTCGTTCCGCTCGTGCGCCCGAAAGGAAATGCCCCTGGGGCTCGCTCCGCCACGGCCGTCGAGGCTCGAGACGGAGCGTGAAATGTCTTCTAGCCCAGCAGGGCCTTGGCGATGACGATGCGCTGAATCTGCGCGGTGCCCTCGTAGATCTGAAGGATCTTGGCGTCGCGCATGAGCTTCTCGACGGGGTAGTCTTTGGTGTAGCCGTTCCCGCCAAAGATCTGCACGGCGTCGATGGCTGTTTGCATGGCAGCGTCGGCGCCGAAGGCCTTGGCGTAGCTGGAGACGATGGGATTTCGGATCCCCTTGTCGAGATTCCACGCGGCCTTGCGAACGAGCAGGCTGGTGGCTTCGATGCGGATGGCCATCTCCGCCAGGATGGCCTGGACCATCTGGTGCTCCGCGATGGGTTTGCCGAAGGTCTTGCGCTCTTTGGCGTAGGCCACACACTCGTCCAAACACCGGCGCATGATGCCCACGGCGATGGCGCCGATGTCCGGGCGCGTCTGGTTGAATGTCTCCATCGCGAGCTTGAAGCCTTGGCCGGGGGCAGCCAGCACCTGCGCCGCGGGTACACGCACTTCTTCGAGCATCAGCGCTGCGGTGTCGCTCGCGCGCTGACCGAGCTTGTCTTCGTGGCGCCCCACCGTCAGGCCTTTTTGGTCCTTGTGGACGATGAACGCGCCGATGCCCTTGTGCTTGAGCTCGGGGTTCTCGGTCGCGAAGATGGTGTAGAAACTGGCCATGGTGGCGTTGGTGATCCACGCCTTCTGGCCCGTGAGCACATAGCTGCCGTCGGCTTCTTTGCGTGCGCGGCATTGCAGTCCCGCCACGTCACTGCCCGCCGAGGGCTCTGTGGTGGCGTAGCTGCAGAAGATGGGCTCGCTTGCCAACCAGCCCAGGTACTTCTTCTTTTGCTCTTCGGAGCCGGCGAGCTTGATGGGCGTGAGACCAAGGGTGTTGGCCGTGATGCTGGTTTGGATGCCGCTGCAGCCATAGGCCAGCTCTTCGGTCACGAAGGACGAGTCGACGTCGGACAAGCCCGAGCCGCCGTACTCCGTGGGCAGCGTGGGGTTCGCAAGGCCGAGCTTGTGCGCCTCTTCGAACACGTCTTTCGGAAAGCGTGATTCGCGGTCGCAGGCCGCGGCCACCGGAATGACGCGCTCCTTGGCGAAGCGACGTGCGGTTTCGATCAGGAGGCGCTGCTCTTCGGTGATCTCGAAATCCATGGGATCAATCGTGTATCAACCACCCATGGGCCTGCGCAAGGGTCACTCTCGGGCGCGGCGACGCTTCTTGTCGATATCTGCCCGTGCGGACTTGCCGCCCAGGATGTATCCGAACACCATCCCGATGAGCAGCATCCCCGGGATGAAGATGAAGTGCTCCGGGCCGGGCAGGTTCATGACCCAGCGGCTCCTTTGCCCGTCTTGGAGTCTTTGGCCGCTGCCGCCCGATCGAGGGCGGCTTCGAGATCTTGCAGTCGGGCGTGCATCCGTTCGGCTTTGCGGAACGTGAGCAAAACCCAACCGGCGAGCAGCACCCAGATGATGGCGTAGGCCTCGACCATGAGCACCGTGCCGCTCTTGGTTTCGGTGCCGCCCTGGACGGCCTCGAAGGCCGTGGCGCGGGAGTCGGCGGTAGAGGCCGCAGGGGCGGCAACGGAGGACGCCTGGGGGGAGGACGCCTGGGGCACGGCGGCGGTGCTCGCCACCGGGGCAGGGGCCACCGCTTGCGGCGCTGCCGCAGCGGCCGAAGCCACCTGTGCCGTAGAGGCTTTGGGGGCAGCCGGAGCGGGTGCCCGCGGTGCAGGCTCGGTGACCGATGTGAGCGACTTGGGGAAGGTGAGGTCGAGCATTCGATTCTACGTTTCGGTGCGGTCGTCGAGGCCAAGGTCGATGGCGTCTTCTTCGGCCATGGACAGCCGCGTTCGGGCGAGTTCGAGGCGGACGCGCGCCCACAGGAAACATCCGGTGAGCAGTGTGAACGTAAAGAGCGACAAGAAGAACGCCACCTTCATGTCGGGGTGCGACAAGCCCCCGCCGCCCTTGGCCATGATGACCTTGGGGTGTTGCCCCGCCCACTTCTCGACGCTGAAGTGGATGATGGGCAGGTTGGCCGCGCCCAGAATGCCAAGTGCCGCAGCAAACTTGCGTTCGCCCTCGCCGTCGCCGGCAAACGCGCGGAGCACCGTGTACGAAATGTAGATGAGCACGCTGAGGAGCGCGGTGGTGAGGCGCGGGTCCCAGGTCCAGTAGACGCCCCAGGCCTTGGAGCCCCACAAAGCGCCGGTGATGAGCATGATGAGGCCGTAGGCCACAGCGAGCTCGCCGCCCGCCCGCGCAAGGGCATCCCAGCGATCGCTGGGCTTGACCAGGTACCCGATGCTGCCCACGAAACAGGCCGTGGCGGCGAGGTACATGGAGTAGGCCGACGGCACGTGGAAGTAGAAGATCTTCTGCACGATGCCCATGGTGCGCTCCACCGGGGCCTTGAAGAAGATCAGGTGGATGCACGTGACGACGAGCACCGTGGTGAGCGCAAGGAGCGCCGGGAACACCTTGGAGTTGTGCTCGGTGGACGCAGCGGCCATAAGGCCTCGAAGCCTAGCACACGGCTCTGTGCGCCCTATGGTTTCTTGGCGCCCTGGAGCTGCCCCTGGAACTCGATCAGGGCGGGGTTGTTGGGCTCGAGGTGCATGGCGAGCACCAGTTGAATCTTGGCCTGCGCGGCGTCGCCCTTCTTGAACAGCTCCTCGGCGCGTCGGACAAACGGCCGGGCTGCAGCGTTTTTGATCTTGTCGGACAGGTTGACCGGCCCTTTGCTCCCCGTGGCGTCCTGCCCTTGCGCACTCTTCATGGACACGACGATGTCTGCGGGGCGGCCACCTTGGGCGATGGCTTGGTCGTACAGGCTGCGGAGCTGGGGCTCGGACAGAATGCGGTACGCCTCGGTACCTCGCTTGAAGATGCGCGCAACGGCTTCGCGCTCTTGCGGCGGTCTCGACATGTGGGCATCGGGGTGGAACGTCTCGCAAAAGACGTGAAATCCAAGGCGGACCTCGTCGAAAGAGGCCTTGGGCGCAACACGGAACAGGTCGTAGTAGCTGAGGTCGTCGAGCACGTGCAGCCAGTGCGCAAGCGTGTGCGCGTCCATGCCGCTCATGAGCGCGGGTCCATGGAGCCCGGCAAGATGGGCTGCTGTGCGAAGCGGTTGATCATCATGACCACGCTGGACTCGTCTGCGACGCCGACGAGCTGAATCGTGGCAACGGCCTCGTGTCCGGTGGTGGCGTCTTTTGCGCGAACACGCATGGTGCCGTCGGAGTCGAGCTCGAAGGTGACGAGCACCGTGACCTCGCCGCGGGTGGCTGGCCGTAGGCCTGACAGGTCGACCTCTCCCAGGTAGGTGTTGCCGGCGAACATGGGGTGCTCACCTTGGGCCACGCGCACCTTGACGACGGTTTGGTTGTCGCGACCGGTGGCAAACTTTCGCGTGCGCTCGCAGGGAATCTTGGCGTTGCGGGGGATGATGGTGTCCGCATAGCCGCCGGCGGTCTCCACCACGAGGCCTCGCGGTGTCACGTCGACGAGGATGGGCGCCCCCGGCTCGGGAGACAGCGACACCGGTCTGCCGCCCTGCACGGGCATGCTGGGCATGTTGCTGGGGAAGACCCCGGCCAGCAACGGTGCGTCCGAGGGGCGTACGCCGGGCGGGTACGAATCGCCGCCAAGCGGCGCGGGCCCCGTGCCAGGGTGCCCCATGCCTGGGTGACCTGCGGGCGCTTGGCCCATGGGTGGGGGCGATGACCCAAACGGTGGGGCGTACGGCGCCTGCTGCATGGGCATCGGCGCTGTCTGTGGCTGGAAGAACGGCGGCGCACCCGGTGGCGGCGCCGAGGCCATGGGCCCCATGGGCAGTGGGGGATTGGAACCGAAGAGCACGCTGTCTTGCGGAGGCGGCCTGGAGGGGCCCGGCGGCGCAGCCGACGGGGACATGGGATAGGGAGAGCCAGGACCACCCGGAGGCGCCGAGCGCGCCGGCGGAGGCTGGCTTGGGAAGTGCTGTCCACGCAGCCCAATGGGCGGCGGCATGCCCGACGGGCCGTGGGGTGCAGGAGCGCCCTGCGGCAATGGCGATGTTCGCTCGGCCATGGATGGAAACGAGCCAAACGAATTCATGGACGGGTAGGAGTCCATGCGTTGCCGGCTGCCGGGTGCCGGCGGCGGCAGCGGCGGTGCACCGGGCATCGCACGCGTTGCGGGCGCGCCGGACATGGGCGGCTGCGAACCTTGGACGCCGGTGGTGGACACCAACGAAGGGTCCTGCAGCTGACCGAACGTGCCCGGCAACCGCGCATCGGGTGTACTGTACAAGGAGGGAGGCTCGTCGATGGCGCCGAAGCCCGCCTCGGTCTGCGCGCCCACATCGCCTGGGTGCCCGCGCATTTGCGTCATGGTCCCGGGATCGCTGTCCGGGGCCTGGAGGGTGAAGGTCGCTGTCCCTCCCTCGGTTTCCTCTTCGGGGAACCACTCGAAGGGGGCCGGCGGCTGCAGGTCCGGGAAGGACTCTTCTTTGTCGCGGCGCGCGTCGCGGCCCGCGGCCGGGACCTCTTGCACCTGACCCATGGGGCGCGTGCCCTTCATGGCGGGGGCCGGGGCCGATGGTTGCGCGCGCGGTGCCGCGGGCAGGTTGGGGGGCCCACTTGCGGTGCGCACGGGGCTGTTGACGGCCGGAGGACCCGACGCGATGGGCGGCGGCCCCGTGCGGGCGGTGGGCACCTTGGAACCGGGCGGCATGGCGTAAGCCGCCGTCTGCGTGCTCTCCTCGGGCGAGCCCAGCGTGCGCCCGGTGCTTGGGGGCATCGGTACGGGGGGGGCCGGGATGTCGCGCTTGCGCTTGGTGTCGGTGAGCGCCGCGGCCTGGATGGCTGCGCCGATGGCCACGACTTCATCGGGGTTGACCCGATCGAGGGGCTTGGCGCCAAAGAACGACTCGACGCGCGCCCGCACGAGCGGCATGCGGGTGGAGCCGCCGACCAGGATGATCTTGTCGAAAGAAGATGGCGTCAGGCGCGCGAGCGCCAGGGCGTCTTGGGTGACCTTGAACGTCCGCTCCACCAGCGGCGTCAGCATGGCGTCGAACTCGCGTCGCGGCAGCTGGAAGGTCATCTCGATGGCCTTGCCGCCCGCGCCAAAGCCGATGTCCTGCAGGCGCACGCTTCCAACGTTTTTGGTGGACAGCTCGAACTTGACCTTCTCCGCGGCGGCCTTGAGCTTCTCGAAGGCAACCGGGTCCGTGCGGGCGTCGTACCTGTGGTTCTTGAGCACCTGCTCGGCCATGCGCATGGCGATCAGCTCATCGACGTCGTCGCCACCAAGGAACGAGTCGCCGGCCGTGGCCAAGACCTCGAACACGTTGCCGTTGAGGTCGAGGAGCGTGCAGTCGAAGGTGCCGCCGCCAAAGTCGTAGACGGCCACGCGCTCGGCGCCGGTGCGCCCAAGGCCGTAGGCAAGGGCAGCGGCGGTGGGCTCGTTGAGGATGCGCATGACCTCGATGCCGGCCACGCGGCCGGCGACCTTGGTGGACGCGCGCTGAAGTTCGTTGAAGTGCGCGGGGACGGTGATGACCGCACGATCGACTTGGGTGCCGAGCGCGGTCTCGGCGATTTGCCGCGCGCGCTTGAGCACGAATGCGCTGACTTCGGGCAGCGTGTAGTCCTGCCCACGAACGTGGACGAGTGGCCCTTGACCTGGCCCTTCGCGAAGTTCGAACGGCGTCTTGTTGCGGGCTGCGGCCAGCTCTTGGCTGTTCCACGAGCGACCGATCAGGCGCTTGTGGCTGACGATGGTGTTCTTGGGGTCGATGGTGCGGCGGGCCTTGGCCCCGGCGCCCACGAGCACGTCGCCGTTGGGGTGGAAGCTGACGACACTGGGCAGCAAGCGCGCGCCGCTTTCGTCGGCAAGCACCTGCACCTTGCCGTTGCGCACGGCGGCCACGACCGTATTGGTCGTGCCGAGATCCAATCCGACGACGCTCACCTCTTTAGGTCTATCACCCTCGCGGGCACGCGTACAAACTCGATATTGCTGATGAAGCTCGTCGGCCGGGGGGCCGTCACTCGTCGTCCTTGCGCAATACCGCGAGGAGTTTTGTGAGCGAATCGCCGGCTTTGGCCTTTGCACCGGGAATGCCGAGGGCCATGCCAGGGCTCGCGCCCTCCTGCATCCTCATGCGGACGATGCGCAGCTCACGCACCGCATCGGTGTGCTGCGGGTCCATGTCCGCGCAAGCTTTGAGATCGCGAATGGCCGCACCGGCTTGGCCGAGACGCCGATAAATCTGCGCCCGGTAGTAGTAACCCGGGGCGTGGTGTGGGGCGTCTTCGAGCGCGGAGCTGAGCTCCTCGGCGAGGGCCTTGAGGGCAACATCGTCGCTGTGGAGCGGGCTGTGCGACTTGATCCATGCCGAAAGCACCCGCAGTTCCGGGTCGTCCGGGGCGCTTCGCAGCGCCTCTTCGGCCATGGTGCACGCACGGGCGGGGTCTCGGGGGGCCGTGCGAAGGGCTTGGCGGGCGAGCTCGAGGCCTCGGTGATGGTCGGCGCCGCGCGGCCGGGGCTCAGGCAAGCGCGGGGTCGAGCCCCGTTCGGTGAGCGCGCGGTACGCTTCGGCCATGCGCGTGCAGATGCGAGCGCATGCGTCGTGGGCTGCTTCGCACCCGTGGGGCTGCTTGTCGGGGTGGTACTCGCGGGCCAGGCGGAAGTACGTCGCGCGCACGGCCTCGGGGGAGGCTGCGGGGCCCACGCCGAGCACCTGGTGGTCGCTTTCGGTGACAAGTTTGTCGGCGAGTTCCAAGAGCAGGGGAACGCGTGCCGCGGGGTCTTTGGGCAAGATACCCGGTAGCAGCGTCGCGCGGTGCGCAGCCGGTTCTTCTTTGGGGCTCGGGGCCGCCACGCGGGGCATCACCTGTGACACTGCGGGGGCAGCGGCCTTGAGCTGCACGCTGATTTTGCCGGCCCCTGCGAGCACCGCTGGCATCTGAAACGATGGCGCGCGGAAGGGCGCGGTGGGGACGGGCATGGATACGGGGACCCGAGGCAACGCCTGGGCGCTCGAGGTCGCACCCTTGGAGAACGACCCGGTGATCAGCAAAAAGTACGCGAGGCGTTCGCGAACCCGCTCGCTGACATGCGCGCCCGCGCGGTCGGCGGTGATCTGTCCGCAGCGGAGTGCCGTGACCCAGGCTTGCTCGGCGCTCGTGAAGCCAACCTTGTCTTCGCTGAGCACAGGCACGTAGCGAAGCGTTGTGAGGTCGACCTTGCGCAAGAGAGAGCCTCGGGGCTCGTCGTGAATGCACTCCCGAAGACCGCGCCACACCGGGCCCAGTACGTCGATCTCCGGCCAGTCGGTGCCGCCGAAGCCGGGCAGCACATCGGTTCCCTCGTAGAACGAAAAGCCGAGCTCGCGCGGGAGCGACACGCAATGGGCAATCTTTCGGGCGATCTGTTCGGCGAGCGCCTGGGTCAGGGCCTCTTGGGTCAAAAGGCCGCGCTCGCGCAGCACGGCGCCATGTGGACGTTTGCTGCGGACCACCTCGGCGAGCGTGTCGTTCTGCGCCGCAGCGTCGATGGCGCCCAGCTCGTAGAGCAGGCCGCCTAGATAAATGTTGCACTGCGACCGGACCTTGCGCGCGCGTCCCTTGTTGAAGACCACGACGGCCTCACTCTTGGTCCCGCCGCCGATGACGAGTGTTCCGGTGAGCGCGCGCCGCCGGGCATAAACCAGCAGGTGCTCCGGCGGTCGCTCCGACAGGATGCCTTGGGCCGACGGCGCGGGAAGGTCGGGCTGCGCGTTCATGGCCGCAAATGTAGCCCTGGGTAACGCAGTTGCCTGCCCCAAATCGAGCCACTGCGAATGCTTTGGGGAGCCACGCTCCCACCTTTCGCGGCATCCGGGGGGTGTCCCCAATTCCTCCCGTCGGCTTTCCGCGGATTTGCTTCGCATCGCGTCGGGTTGCTCCTCCTTGCCTAGCAACAGTAGGCGTCGTCGTTGCGCCTTGCGCTGCTCGCAACTCCACGGAAATCCTCGGTCCGGAATGAGGGCCCCCCCTAGCCGTTGGCTTGCCCGTCGGCCCCGCGCGATGCGCCCTCGGCTTCGATGCGTTGCATGGCTTCGCGGAACCAGCGTCGGACCTGCTTGGGGAATGGCCACATGTAGCCATAGTCCGGGCCGGTGAAGCGCGAGACGATGGTGTCCTCCAAGGTCCATGCGGAAGCGGCGCCTCGGACCTCGCAGGTCGCACGTAGGGTTTCCTCGTACGCCTCCCACTCGATGCGGGCGCGTCCGTACGACAGGAACAGCGGCAGGAACACGAACAGGTACAGAGCGCCCATGCGCACATCGCCCATGCGAGCCCGCTGCCTCAGGTGGACCCGCTCGTGACGCAGAAGCACATAGCGATCGTCGTCGCTGGTGGACTCCCAGCTGGAGGGGACCCAGAGCACCCCAAACAGCACCGTGTGGTAGTGCGTCATGTAGTGCCGCTGCCCGCCCAGCGTCAGGACGCGTAGGCCGATATCGATGGCGCGCTGAAGGCGACTGTCGCGCTTGTGACGAATGCGGAACGAGGGGAACTCGTCCTCCAATTCACGGAGCAGTGCGTCGGTGCGTTGCACGCCCACTACAATGCCTCGGATGGCCGCGCGCGCTAGCGCCCAAAGGAGAGCCGGAACGCGGCGACAAAATAAAAAACGCCGCGCGAGGACCGGGGGGGAGGGCCACGTCGCGCGACGTCGGTTTAGACATAAGCAGCCTTCGTGCCAGCGCTTTGGGGGCCTAACTCCATGATTCGTGGTCGTACCTGCGTGCACGCCTGCAACAGCAAATTTCAACCTTGGAAACGCCGCACCGAAGTTGTCCCATACAACTACCTAGACCTACAGTGTGTGCATAAGGAGCCACCATGGGAAGCCTTTCTCCGTTGCACCGCTTTCTGGCCAAGTTGAAGCGGCCTGAGGTCGAGACCGTCCGGACCAGCGTTCGTCGTTATGTGCGCCTCGATTGCCAGGTGGTCCGCGAGCGAGACTTCAAACTCGTGGGCGACGTCGCGCTCGATCTCTCGCTGGACGGCATGCTCGTCCGGAGCAATCACCGGATCCTCACCGGCGAGCCGGTCATCGTGAGCTTCCGCCCGCCGCGGTCCAATCGCTTCGTGGACGCTTTGGGCACCGTGACCCGCGTCGTGCACGGTCGCCGCCCCACGGACACCGGGGGACGGTCCATTGGCATCCGGTTCCACCAGATGGACCAGGGACATCGGGCACATCTGTTCGAGCAACTGCGAGGACTCGCACAGCCCGAGCCGCAACGCCCGCTCCGCTCGTTGGTGTAGGGCACAAGCCTCTAACGCGTCTGCGGCTGGGACCTACGCTCGCGGCCGGCCGCGGGCGTGCCAACTACTCGAGCTGGTCTCCCTCGGCGACGCCGCGGCCGATGAACCAATCGCCGCCGCGCACGGGCTTCTTGCCCTCGAGTTGCACTCGTTCGAGGCTGATGGCCCCCTCGGCACAGCCCACGAGCACTCGATGTTTGTCGGCAAATAGAACCCTCCCCGCGGCGCCTTGGGCTTCGGGTACGACGCGGGTCTCGATGACTTTGATGACCTTGCCGCGGTGGCGCACGAAGGCACCGGGCCACGGGAACATGCCGCGGACGTGATCGTGCACGGCCCGCGCGCGCTGGTTCCAGCGGATGTGGCCGTCGTCTTTGCTGAGCATGGGGGCGAGCGTCGCCCTCTCGTGGTCTTGTGGCGTGGGGGTGTAGCCGCCCGCGACATGCTTGGGGAGGCCTTTGCGCACGGCCAAGGCCCCCAGGGCCGCGAGCCGCTCGGACAACTCTTGGGTTGTCTCGTTTTCGTTGATGGCCAGCGGGAAGCGCTCGAGCACGGCGCCGGTGTCCAGGCCTGCATCCATTTGCATGAGCGTGACGCCGGTCTCGGCCTCGCCGCGGACGATGGCCCAGTTGATGGGCGCGGCGCCCCGGTACTTGGGCAAGAGTGATGCGTGCACATTGACGCATCCGGTGCGCGGCGCCGCGAGCACAGCCTCGGGCAGGATGCGTCCGTAGGCCACCACCAACGCAACGTCGACTTGCTGCTCGTGGACCCAGGCGGCGAAGCTGCCGTCTTTCAGCTTGGTGGGCTGATGCACGGGGATGCCCAAGGCAAGCGCGCGCTCCTTGGTGGCGGGCATCTGGACATCTTGCCCTCGGCCCCGAGGCCGATCTGGTTGACACACCACGTGCACCACCGTGGCGATCTCCGTCAGCGCGTCGAGGCAAGGCACGGCGAACGCCGGCGTACCCAAGAAGAGTGCCCGGAACATGTCAGTTGCCTACCTCGATGGCGAGCTTGGGGCCGCTCATCTCCTTGTCGACTCCCTCGTAGACGCCGATGAGTGGCGTCACCACGCGCACGGTGTATTTGCCCTTTGGAAGAGGCGTGGACGGCGCACGCGGAAAGCCGCCTCCCGGCGGGGTGCCTCGGGCCTTCTCGGGTGCCCAGCGCATCTTCTTGGCCTCCCAGGCCAGGTGAACCTTGGCGCTGCCGCCGGCGGCAAGGATAACCCGGGCGGTCTTGGGTTCGACGCTGTCGCGCGGGGCCGAGCCCTGCGGCCAATTCGGGTGCTCGCCCGGAGGCTGGTCCATGCGCTTGCCCTTTGGGTCGTAGACCTCGGTTTCGAAGCGTGGCGTTGGGTCCACGGCGAAGTGCAGGGGCATGGGCTCTTTGGTCTTGTTGCTGAAGACCACGATGAGATCGACCTTGGCGCCGGGGGCGACCTTGTTGGAGCTCGAGACGAGCTTCACCTCGAGTTTCTCTTTGAGGTCCTTGCCCTGCTCGCCGCTCGGCATGTTGGGCACTTCGCAGGCCACCTTGTTCAAGACGTCGTCGAGGTACTCCATATCGAAGCCCGTGCAGACGTCGGCCTTGCCGCCCTCGGCTTCGGCGCTGGCGCCATCTTCGGTGCCCGCGTCACTGCTGGCTGCACCCTGCTCCTCGCCGTTGGCGGGTTTGCTTGGGCCGCCGCAGGCAAGGGCCACGGCGCAGGTGGCCGGGGCGAGCATCGCGACGCAGATCCAGCGGAGAGGAGACGAGCGCATGCCTCGAAGCATACATGCATTGGACCTTGCCGTGGACCGCATCGGCCGCCTGTTTCCGCGCCATCTCCCGCAGCCCTTGGGAGTGTGCCTTGGCCGACACCGGCGAGCGAGGAACGGCGGAGGTGTCGCGGATTCGAGGCGGGCGGCGCATTGCCCCGCGCGCCCGCAGCGCATTCTACTCGATGCAGGCTTCCCATTCGCCGGGGGTGTTCGCGGCCATGGCGCAGTCGAACTCGCTCTTGCGCACCTCGGCCTGGCACCTCGATTGGTACCGCAAGAAGGTGGGCTCGGCGCGCCGGGCCGCGGTCCTTCGTTCGATGACCTGCGGGCGATCTTTCGGGTCCATCCGTTCGACGTTGGCTTCGCCCGCCACGCTCATCTCGATGTACTTCGTTAACATGCGATCGCACTCGGCGGGGGTCGCCCTGCGTCCACACCCGCATAGCGCGCTGAGGGCGAGCAGGCCAACGACATACAGGTGGCCGGCGCGCGCGTGGAGGCTCATCGAGGCTTGGGGTAGAAGGGCGCGACGGCCAGGGCGAACTGCCCGGCGACGAAGCGTTTGCCCTTCACGCTGACATCGCCATCGGCGAGCGCCGCCTCGGGGCCCAGGGCGCCGGCCTGGATGCGCTCGAAGGTGTTGGTGCCGGTGGTGATGGTGACATCGGCGTCGTCATCCTCGCTGCGGGTCACAGGTCCGTGTTTGGCCTCTTTGCCGGTACACACGAACAGGCGCGCGGCGCCGCCCGGGAAGTCCGTCAGGCCCAGTTCCACCTTGCCCTGCGCCATGAGCACGCGTTTGAGCAGCCGCGGGTCTGTCATCATCTTGATTTCGGCGGGCTCGAAGCGCGGTACGTACTTCTTGGGCCCGGCGGCATCGTCGAGAAAGGCCTGCACGGTGTCGAGCGCCACCGCAATGTAGAGCGCGGCGTCGCGTGGGGCCTCTTCGGTGACCTTCAGTGCGGCTCCCTTGATGTCCACGGTGTACGCCAGATCACTGCCAAGAAAGTAGACCCCGCAGCGGATGGAGTCTTGGGGGACGCTGGAGGGAACCAGGCGGGCGTGCGCTTTGGGCACCAAGTCGGTGACCAGGGCCGCGGGGGTGGTACCCGCCGGAATCTCGAAGGGGAGCATGGTACAGATGTATGCCGCATTTTTCGCCCCGTGGGAACCAAGCCCATTGGGTACACTCTGGAACCCAAGATGACCGACACCTTCCGCGCCATGAACTTCAGCGCCGGCCCCGCCGCGCTGCCCACCCAGGCCCTAGAGCGCGCCCAGGCCGAGCTCCTCAACTTTGGGGGCACCGGCATGAGCGTCATGGAGCAGAGCCACCGTGGCAAAGACTACGAGCGCGTGCACGACGAAGCCGTGGCGTTGCTCCGTGAGCTCGCGCAGATCCCCCAAGACTACGACGTGCTCTTCATGCAGGGTGGGGCCTCGCAGCACTTCGCAACCATCCCCATGAACTTCTTGTCCGCGGGCGAGCGCGCGGACTACGTGGTGACCGGCGCCTGGGGCGAGAAAGCCGTGTCCGAAGCCAAGGCCAGCGCGGCGCTCATCGGCGGCCAGGTTCGCGTGGCGGGCAGCAGCGGCACCGGCGATGCCAAAGAGAAAGACTACGTGCGCGTGGCCCCGCAGGCGGACATCGCGAGCACCGCCGGCGCGCGCTACGTGCACATCACCAGCAACGAGACCATCCACGGGTTGCAGTACGACGCCACCGCCGAGGCCGCCTGGCCCGCGTTGGAAGGCGACGTCATCTGCGACATGTCCAGCGACTTCTTGTGGAAGCCCATGAACCTTGGGCGCTTCGCCATGGTGTATGCCGGTGCCCAAAAGAACATCGGACCCAGCGGCCTCGTGGTGGTGGTCGCACGCAAGTCGTTCGTCGAGAGCGGCCGCAAAGACCTGCCCAAGATCTTCCAGTACCGCACCGCCGCGGCCAACAACTCGCTCTACAACACGCCTCCCACGTTCGCGATCTACCTCGTGCGCAATGTGCTTGCGTGGCTCAAGGCCGAGGGCGGGCTCGCGCCGATGGAGCAAAAGAACCGCACCAAAGCCCAGCTGGTCTACCAAGCCATCGATGGCAGCGACGGCTTCTACCGGTGCCCCGTCGAGATGCCGAGCCGAAGCGTCATGAACGTCGTGTTCCGGCTGCCCAGCGAAGCCCTCGAAGACGCCTTCGTGTCCGAGGCAAAAAAGGCCGGCATGGTCGGGCTCAAGGGGCACCGAAGTGTCGGTGGCATTCGGGCGTCGCTCTACAACGCGGTGCCGGTGCCTTGGGCCGAAGCGCTCGCCGGTTTCATGGGCGAGTTCGCCAAGAAGCACCGCTAGGTGGCATCGGGCGCGCCGTGGCAGTGGCCGGGGCGCGCCGCGTTACCATCGGCCCCGGCCCGCGGGCACGGCCGCAAGGTTCCGATGCCAGTGCGGCGACGCCCGCGTTGCGCCGCGGGGCCTTCGCCCAAATGCACGAAGGCCCGGCCGGCGCCGCGAGGCGCCCGTCGGGCCGACGTATGGCGGAAGAGAACTTACTTCTTCTTGGCGAGCAGCGCCTTGACCTGGGCCTCGAGGGCCTGGGCAACATGCGCCTCGACCTCGTCGCCGCGGCTCCACTGATGGGCCTGCGTGAGGTTGGTTTGCGCTGCCTTGGCGAGCTTGGACTTGCGGCCACGGGAAAACGCCGCGTAGGCCGTCTGGGATTCGGTTCGGGTCCGCTTGAGGGACGGGCTGAGGAAGCCGCGCATGATGATTCTCCTTGGGGGCCGCGGGAACCGCAGCGTGATGACACCTGAGGTGTATAGCCAAAGTGCCCCCCTCAGGGGAAGGCTTTCGCGCCCCCAGGGCTCGCGCCGCGCCCCTTCGCACATCGCTGCGCTCGCGAGCGCAAAGGAGAGCCATGAGCCGGGCAGGGGGGCTTAGCGCCCGCCCAGGATCGAAAGACCGCAGTCTTCGTGCTCGGCGTAGGCGACTTTCAGTTGCCCCGGGGTCCGTGTGTCGAAGGCGAGGTTGCCCCGCACCTGTGCGTTGCCCGTGACCGCAACGGCGCCCTTGACCACACCCATGAGCACGCCCGCAAGGGGGCCCAGGGACCGTTCGGCATTGAGCTTTGCGATGCGCTCGCAGGCCACAGGCTCGGAGCCGAAGGTCATGTCGAGCTGAAATCCTGCGTCATGGGGGGTGAGAGTCCCATCGAGCGCGAGGGCGAAGGGGCCGGTGCGTGCCAAGCTCTTGCGGAGCTTGATGCCCCGAGACGGCTCCCCGGTCAGCACCAGGTCCACCGCGACCTCGCGGGGAAACGTGGCCCCCTTTCCGCGAAAGATCCCGACCTTGCCTGTCAGCTCCAGGGCCGCAGGCCCGTCGGCTGGGTGCATGAACGTGCCCTCGGCGGATGCTTCGACGTCTGGCGTTTCGGCGTCGGCGATGCCAAAGACGCGCGTGGGGATGCCGAGGGCCATCAGTTGCGCGCGGGGGACCTTGACGCTGATTTTGTCGGTATCTCGGCCGCGGATGTAAAGGGCCGTGGGGCCATCCGGAACCGCGGGGTCGAACATCATGCGGTAGCGCCGCAGATCTCGATCCTGGTCGATGGTGATGGCCCAGGGGCCCACCACGCCGAGCGCGGTCGAGACCGTAATGCGCGACACGCCACCTTTGACATCGCCGCCGCCAAGTCCGCCGGGGCCGCGGCCGATGTCCAGAGAGACCTCGCCCAAATCGATGTTCTTGACCGCTGGTGTTGGGTCTGCCCAGGCCACATGGGCTGCGGCGAACGAGAGCCGGGAGAGCCCGCCGGAGCTGGGACCTCGGCTCCGCAAGGCAGCCCACTCGGAGGCCACCCGGGCGCTCGGCCCCTTGACGCTCACGTCGAGCTGCGCGATCGCGACCTCGTTACCGAACCAGTCGACGGCCAGCTCGTCGAGCTTGACCGTCGCTGACGGCATGCTGGGGATCACCACGTTGACGTCCCGCAGCATGACGCCGCGCAGGGCGGGGGTCGCCCGTCCGATGGTGAGCTGAACGCCGTAGTCTGCGGCGCCTGCGATGACCCGCTGCCGCACGATCTGCGGCGCCACGAAGAGCACCACGACGACCAAAACGGCCACGCCGCCCAGCAGGCCAAAGACGAGGATTGGACTCTGCTTGGCCTTGGCCTTGCGCGTCCTGTTCCTTGGCGTTCGCGCAAGCTCGATGTGCAGCCCGTCGTCTTTGACTGCGTCCAGCAGGCGCTCGTTGCGGGCGACGTTCCCGGCCAAAGAAACCTCTTCGTCCGCCGCCGGTCGCTCTTGCAGGAGTGCCTGCACGTCCATGAAGTTGTTGCCGCGCGGATTTTTGCCCGCGCCGGAAGGTTCGTGCGGTGTGGGGCCCATCGCATGGTTGCCCGGGGGCGGGGCCGCCTCGAGATCGCCAAAGCTCACAGGTTCTTTGCGCGACTCTGGAATGCGGGTGGGCTCGGGGATGCGCGCCTTGACGGGGGCCGGGGCTGGCCCGAGGCCCGTGGCCGAGGGCTCCAGGGTGCCTCCGATGGCAGACAGTGAAACCTCCGGGACACTGGGCTCCTTGACGGAGCTGCGGCCAGAACTCGACGAATCGGCCATCGAGGCGCGGCTCGTGGCGAGCAACTGACGCAGATCGGCCCGGCGCGTGCGGGTGCGCATGGACAGACGCGCCAGCACGAAGGCGCCGAGGGCGTCGGCGGCGGCCTCGATGCCCAGCTGTTTGCGAGCGCGCTCCAGGCTGACCTGTAGCTCCCGGGCATCGCGGAAGCGATCGGACTTCTTGAGTGCGATGGCCTTGCGAATGACCTCGGCAATGAGCGCAGGCACCGTTGGCGGAAGCTGCGGGGGGCTCACGTGGCCGAGGAGACTTGCGAGGGTGGCGGCTTCGGAGGCCTGCTGGAACGGCGCACGGCCCGTGAGCAGCTTGAAGAGCAGTGCGCCGGCAGCAAACACGTCGGCCTGGCGGTCGAGCGGCTCGCCCCGCGCTTGCTCCGGCGACATGTAGTTGACCTTGCCCTTGAGCGCGCCCTGACCGGTCTCTTCGCTCAAGCGGTCGGCGGCGAGGGCAATGCCAAAGTCGATGATCTTGACGGCCCCCTGGACGCTGACAAGCACGTTCTGCGGCGATACGTCGCGGTGCACGACCCCAAGAAGCGAGCCATCGTCCCCGCGGAGCTCGTGCGCGGCGTGCAGGCCCGCACACATCTCTTCGGCGATGCGGAGCACCAAGGGCAGGGGGATGCCGCCTTCGGCTTGGGCCACCTCGAAGAGGTTCTGCAGGGGCTCACCGTCGATGTACTCGAGCACGAGATACAAAAGCTCGCCGGTCTCGCCCACGTCGTAGATGTGCGAGACGTTCGGGTGGTCGATGCGCGATGCGATGCGCGCTTCGTCGAGCAGCATTCGCCGAAAGCCCGCATCGCTGGCGTAGCGAGGCAGGATCGACTTCAGGGCCACCACACGCTCGAAGCCGTGTTTGCCCCGTTGCCGAGCCGCCCACACCGAGGCCATTCCGCCCTCGCCGATGGGGCTCAGAAGTTCGTAACGATCGATCTGTCGGCCGACGACCAAAGAGTCCGTCATGGCTCAGAGACTACACGGGCAAGGGGCCTCGCTGCCCAAGGAAACGGGCCCGAAGCCGGGGCCCTCCTGCGCCCCGAAGATCCCCTTGGATCGCCGCCTGCGTGCTAGGTTCTGCGGCCATGGCAGGTGAAAACGAACAGCCCGCCCGAGGCACGGTGATTGCCGAAGCCTCCGTATTGCTGTCATCCGGGCCCGAGGCCGTCTGGCCCCTGGTGACCGACACCGACCGAGTGAACCGGCTCATCGGGGGCAACCCGGTTTCCTATCGTCCGGTCGAAGACCACGAGCCGGGAGTTGCGCGCTTTGTGGCCACCACGCGCGCCTCAGGCTTCGAACTCGAATACGAAGAGGCCCCCTTCGAGTGGCAGCACGCCCGCAAGTTCTCTGTCGAGCGTCGCATGCGCAAGGGCCCGCTGTCGCGGTACCTGTTCTCGATTGCACTGTCCCCAACGCCCGAGGGCGGCACCCAGATGCGGGTGCGTCTCGAGCTCACACCAAAGTACGCGCTCTTTTGGCCCATCGCGCGCATCGAGGCGTCGGGCTACACCCAACGGGTCTTGCGCGTCGCAACCGAGATCGACAAGCACCTCCGCGATGGCGCCCCCAGCCCCTTCGTTGCGCCCGTCACCGAGCCAAACTTGCGTCGCATCGACGACGGTGAGGCCAAGCTCCTCGAGCGCGGCGTCTCCGCAGAGGTCGTCAAGCGCATCACTGCGGCACTGCGCACGGGCCCCGACGCCGATCTGGTGCGCATGAGGCCCTACGAACTTGCCCAAGACTGGGGCCTGCCCAAAACCGACGTGCTGCACGGATTCTTGCACGCGGTTGCCGCGGGACTCCTCGAGCTGCGCTGGTCCCTGGTGTGCCCGAGCTGCCGCACCGGCGCCGACACCGTCAGCGAACTCAGTGCCATCAAGGGCGATGGGCATTGCCAGCTCTGCGACATCACCTTTGCGCTCGACATCGACAAAGCCGTCGAAGCCACGTTTTGCCCGCAGGTGTCCGTACGCGCCATGCCGCAAATGGTCTTTTGCATCGGCGGGCCTGCACGCACACCGCACGTGCTCGAACAGCATGGTCTTCCGCGGCTAGGCGCGTGCGTCTTCCATGCTCCGGACGGCGCCGGTCGTTTTCGCCTGTTTGCACGTGGTGGCGCCATGGCCATCGTCGCGGTCGAAGAGGGCGCCCAAGAGCAAGCCGAGGTGCGCTTGGGGGCCCAAGGCTTCGAGCCCGCCGAGCTGCGCGTGGCGCCTGGCGGTCAGATCCGCCTTGGCAGCCAACTCCCCGACGACGTGCACACGAAACTCGAACGCATGGGCTTTGCCGAGCGTGCGGTGACGGCCCACGACTTGGCCACCATGGGCGAGTTCCGGCGCATGTTCTCGAGCGATATCCTCAAGCCCAGCACCCCGCTGCGCGTGGCCTCCGTTGCCGTCTTGTTCAGCGACCTCACCGGCTCTACGGCCCTCTACACCAGCGCTGGCGACGCGGCGGCCTTTCGACTCGTGGACGATCACTTCGACTTGTTGCGCAAAGTCATCGAGGACCAGCGCGGCGTGGTCGTCGAAACCATGGGAGACGCCATCATGGCGGCGTTCCCCGACGAGGGCGACGCGGTACAGGCGTGCATCCAGTGCATGAAAAGCTTCGAAGCGTTTCGCGTCACACATGCCTACGGCAAGGACACGGGGCTCAAACTCGGGGTCTTTTCCGGGCCTTGCTATGTGGTCACCGCAAACGGCACGCTCGACTACTTCGGCCAGACCGTCAACGTAGCCTCCAGGCTCCAGCACCTTGCGGCGTCCGGCGAGATCATCTTGCCCGAGAACCTGACGTCCTTCGTCGGCCACGAGGGCGAGCGGGTGTCCGAGGTGTTCGAAGAGCGGGTCAAGGGGGTCGAGGCGCCCATTCGGGTCGTTCGCGTGCGCGCGAGCGGCGTTCGGACCCAGCCGCCGCCCCGGCCGGGGGCGTAATTTCTACTGCACACACCGTTGATGTGTGGATGTGAAGACTAGCTCGAGCCGGCCCAGGTCGATGCGACGCGGCGCCGTAGGGCGGTGGCTTCGCCGCTGAGGGCGAAGCGTGCGACGTCGCCGGCGTAGGGGTGCTCGAGAACCGCAAGAAGGGCATCGCGTCCCGGGACATCCGTTGCGGCCATGAGCTGCGGGTCCAAGGCGCGGAGCTCGTCGATGGTGGCGAGCACATCGCCGGTGACCAGATACGCGGCGCGGAGTTCGGCCTTGGCCAGGGCGCCGATGAGCACATCGATGGCTGGGGCTTTGCCTTGCCCCGAGGCCAGCGTGCCGATGCACTTCTCCAGCGCTTGCTTCTGCTTGCGATGCAGCTCCCTTGCGATGCCGGGCTCGTACTGCGACACGAGCTTCTGCGTGAGCACGTCGCCGTCGTGGCTTGTGTAGGTTGCATGTACCTGCCGGGCGCAGGCCACCAAGAAGGCTTCGATATGCGGCGGAGGCAGCTCTTCGAGCCACGGGAAACCGAAGGCAATGCGCGAGGCGGCGCGGGCTAGGGCTGCCAGCTGCGTGGGCTCGGGCAGCTCCGTCAGCGATTTGGGAACGGCAATCCACAGGCTGTCTTGGGCCAGCACGCGCGTGCGGCTGACGCGCTCGGTGACAACGAGTTCGAGATCCGACAGGCCCAGGGCCTTGGAAACGCGATCCAGGAGGGCGCGCGTGGGGTGCCCCGAACGACGCCCGACCTTGTCTTTGATGGACAGGCCAAGGTCGGACAAGTCTGCGCGAAGGAGCCGCAGTTCGAGACCGGCCACCGCCGCGGCCACATCGAGCAACACGTGCCGGCCCTCGGCGGGCATGGTGTGCGAGATCAGGGCCTGGCGGTCGAGGGCACTGTGGTGCGATTCGAGCGGCGGCAGCTTGCGGGCGCGGAGCCACGCTTGCCGGCCGGGGTCGAGCTCGCCGCAAATGGCCCGAAGTTCGCTGACCACGATGGCTTCCTCGGGCCTGCGGTCGCTGCCGAGGGCGCGTTCGAGCAGTTCGAGGGCGGCGGCCGGGTCAGAGACCTTGGACAGCGGCTCGGCCACGGGGTCGATCATCTCGAAGATTGTCTTGGCGGCTTCGTCATGGGCGCCCAAACGCGAGTAGGCCTGGGCGAGCTCGAAACGTGACTCGTGCAGCTGCGGCTGCATCATGAGTGCCTTCTTGAGGTGCGCGACGCCGTCGCGAAGGCGACCCAAGGACTCGACCTCGATGTGCCCCAGGGTAGCGTACCAGCGCGAGTCCTCGTGCCCGAGCTGCAGGCCGCGTCCGATGACCGCAGCGAGTGCCCGGGCATACGACACCGCGTCGAAGTTGCTGTCGACCTTGAACAGGCGCCCGAGGCGCGCGAAGGCGCGGGCGTGCTGTGGCGCTTGGGCCACGGCTTCGATGAGGGCCTTCTCCACCAGGTTCTGGTCCTTGAGCTGGCCCCGAATGTCCGCTAGTTCGAGCAAGATCTCGCACTTGGTGCTCTTGTCTTTTTCCACCGTGGCAAGGCGCTCGAGCAGCTGGGCGATCTCGAGCTTGCACTGCAGCTTGAGGGCTGCCTCGACCTCGTCGCCCTGGGCTTTGGTGGCGAGATGATGGATGAGCGCCCGAATGGCCCGGGGGTTGTCTTCGTCGACGTCGCGGGCGCGGCGTAGGGCCCGCTCGGCTTCGTCGGGGCGAAGCAAGATCTTCTGGTGAATGCTGGCTAGCGCAAACAGTGCCGTCAGCTTGGGGGCCGGCTCCTTGGACTTTGCTGCCACCTCTTCGAGGGTCTCGATGGCCTCGGGCCAAGCGCGCTGCGCGATGCACAGCTCCGATAGCGTGAGGAGCGAGGGGATGTGCTCTTTTGCCTGCTCGCGCACGTAGCGCATGGCGTCGATGGCCACCACCAGGTCGCCGAGCTCGTCCCGGGCCACCTTCGCCAGCTCGTTGCCGATGAACACGATGGCGTCTTTGGTTTTGGCCGTGCGCAGCGCACGCCGGAAGGTGTGCACCAACGCTTCGGCCTGATTGAGTGTCACGCGAACGTGGCTGAGGCGTGCGGCCGCGGGCACCGCGTCGGGGTTGGCCTCGAGCGCCGACTCGAGCAGTGTTGCCGCCCGCTGGGACCGCGCTTCGCGGGAACCCAGTCGCTCGTCTTCGCCCGCACCGAGCAGGAGTTCGGCACCTTCGGTGAGGTACTTGGCCTTGGCGAGCGGGTCCACGGCCAGATCGGCCAAGGCCACGGAGGCCGCAACGGAGCCGCTGATGTCCGACAGTTTGCCGGACAAGCGCGCGAGGCCGGTGGCTGCGGTCACGCTGAGCGGTTCGATGAGCAGTGCGGTCCGGTACCGTTCGAGGGCCTCGCGAAGGAGCTCCGGACCCAGCTCCGCGACATCACGCTCGTGAGCTTCGAGGAGGAGCGCCGTGCGAATGTTGGCCGCAAGCTGCGGTCCCTCGTCCGTGGAGAGCGCCGACAGCGAGCGTTGGGCCGCGATGACGGAGCCCCGCGCTTCGACGTCGCCCCGGCGGGCCGGAGAGATGAGCTTGCGAAGGACCCCCTCGAGGGCGCCCGGGTCCGTGGGGTCCAGGTCAAGGATGCGAAGGTAGGTGCTGACGTCTTCGGGCTTGGGGTCGCCGCGCCACTCTTCGAGCCAAGCCAAAGACCAAAGTGCCCCGAGGCGCGCGCGAACGTCGGTGAAGCGATTGCTCGATGACGACAGCTGCTTGCCGAGCGCCGCGTGATCTCGGGCGCGACCGTGCACGTACTCCAGCGTGCGCAGCGCCGGTACGAAGCCTTCGTCGACCTCGAGGGCCCCCTCGAGCACCCGGGCCACGGACTCGTGATCTTTTCCTGCGAGCATGGTGGTCAGCGCCAAATCCAGGCGCAAGGTCTTGGACTGCTCTGGCCCCGGACCTCGGTCCAGGCGCCGCGTGAGGAACGCCCGGCGGTCTTCGAGGCTGGGCGCCGAGATGCGCGAAGAGCCCGGCGTCCGCACCACGTCGGCAAGGGCGCGGCGCACGAGCACGCGGTCGATGCGCTCGGCAATGATCTCTTCTTCGGGCAGCTGGTCTAAGGCCCGGAGGTAGTGCTTGCGTGCGGACTCGTCGTCGGACAAGCGATGCTCGCAGATCTCGCCGGCGCGGAAGAAGTGCAACGCACGTTCGAGGGGCGTGCCGTCACCTTCGCCGAGGGTCACATGGGCGTCGCGCAAGGCATATGCGTCCCCCGACGATTCCATGACCCGGGCGATTTCTTCGAGCGGCACCGGGTGCCGACCGTCGAGGCTCTGGGCCATTTTCAGCGACTCGAGGGCCAGAAGCGGCGAGCCCAAACGGAGGCTCTGCACCTGCGCCAACGACAACAGGAGAGAGACCTTGTCTTGGGTGGTGAGCGACGTGTCGACGCGGGCCTTGAGAGAGGTTGCAACCAGCTCGAAGCGACCGGCCTCTTCGTGCAGGCGGGTTTCGAGGGCCCGGGCTGCGGCGTGGGCGGAGTCTGCTTCGAGCACCTCGGACACCAGCGCGAGTGCCCGCGCCGGGTCGAGCTTGGAGAGTGCTTGTGCGGCGCGCACGCGCAGGTTCAGCACCAAGGCTCCGTCGTCGGCCAGCTTGGCTTCTTCGAGCAGGGCCCGGGCGAGCGCGCGCTCGTCTCCGACGCGGGTTGCGTTGCGCGCAAGGCCCAGCACTGCGGAGCGTCGGCCACCCTCGAGCGCCAGGATCTCTTCGTAGATGCGGAGCGCGCGGCGCGGTTCGCCCAAGAGCTCCTCCCAGAGCACCGCGGCCTTCTCCAGGTAGGCCACCTTGCGGCCGGTGTCCGGCGTTGCTTGTGCAGCTTGCGCGTGGAGCTCGACCAGCGAGCGGAGGTCTCGCACCTGGTCGTCGGCGGGGCGCGGGCCCAAGAGTCGCGCGAGCGCATCCGACAGCTCCGGGTCTCCGGGGGCGGCCACCCAGGCCGCGCGCAGATGTTTGACGGCCTCGCCGGGTTGTCCCAAGCGCTGCTCCGTGAGGTTGGCGGCACGCAGCAGGGCCTTGCCCCGCCGCGAGGCGTCTTGCGTGCGATGTGCCTCTTCGGTCCAGAGGGCGACGCGATCGTGGTCCAAGTCTTGGGCCGCAAGCAGCCGATCGAGCTCCTCGACAAGCGTCCAGTCGTCCGGGGCCGTGAGCCTCGCTTGCTCGAGGTCCAGCGTTGCCTGGCCGAGATCGCCCATCTTCTCGTGGAGCTGGGCGAGGGCGCGGTATTCGTGTGTCAGCGCCCGGGCCTCGGTCACGAACCGCAAGCGCCGCCTTCGCGCGTGCGCGGCGTCGCTGTAGTGACCGTGTTTTTCGTGCAGGCGCACGAGGTCGTCGAGGATGCGCTTGTCGACGAGCGGCGAGGTGGGGGCGCGACCGCTGGCGCGCTCCAACAGCTCCACCGCTCGAACCTCGTCCTTCAGGGATTCGGCCAGCATGGTGGCCGCGTCGAGTTCGAGGCGCGCGGCCCGGATGCCGTCCGCTTCGTAGTTCGCCTCTTCTTCGAGGGTGCGCGAGAGCTGCGTCGTGTCGTTGCAGCCGGCCAAGAGCTGCATGTACGCCCGGCGCACGGGCTTCGAGCCGGGCGCCAAGCGCAAGGCGCGCTCGAGGGCGCCGCGGGCCAGCTCGGTCTTGCCGAGGCGCCAGGTCAGGTGCAGGGCGCGCTCGGCGTGCACCCAGCCAGCGAGCTCGGGCTCCGCGGCGTAGGCATCGGCCACGCGACCCAAGTGATGCACGTAGTCTTCGAGCGAGCCCTCGGTGTCGTCGAGGGTTCGTTCGAGTAGCTCACTCTCGAGTCCCTTGATGGCAGCAGCGTGAATGGGCGCGCGCGACAAGGCAGTTTCCCACGCCTTGATGGCCGCGCCACGGTCGTGGGATGCGGAGCTGAGGCGCGCGCGTTCGACCAAGAGCTCCACGGCCTGCGCCTCGGTGGTGGCGTGATCGATCTCGTGCTCGATGTGCTCGAGCATGCCTGCGAGCTGCGTACGGCCGAACATGCGGCGCCGCAGAATGCTGCGCGCGACCCCGAGCTCCGGGTCGGCCGCGAGGGCGCGCTCGGCGTAGGCCGTGGCCTTGGTTTCGTCGCCGTACGTCTCGGCGAGGACGCATTGCTCGATGAGCGCACGCCCGAGGCCCACGCGATCGCCTTCGGATTCAAGCAGCTGTACCCGGGCAGCGAGCAGCTCACTCAGCTGGATGATTTCGGCGGGGACCGGCTTCTGCACCGGCGGGGGCTTGGGCTTGGCGGCTGGGGCCTTTGGGGCCTCGTTCCGGGGCGAGGGGCGAGCGGCTTCGGCCCGCGGCGGCTCGGGGCTGCGACCCTGGTCTGGGGCCGGCCGCGCGGCATCGGGCTTGTTGGCTGGCTCGACCCGGGCTCCCTCGACCCGAGCTCCCTCGACCCGAGCTCCCTCGACCCGAGGTGGTTCGGGACTACGGGGAATCGGCGGCGGGGCCTTCGATGCAGGACCGGTGGCCGGAGGCGGTGGAGCTTTGGACGGCCGCTGGGCCTGTGGCGGCAGCGGCGGCGGGCGATTCGACACCCGCGGCGGCAACGCTGGCGGTCCCTTGGACTCGGCGTTCGCGACCTTGGGTGGACTTGGGCTCGCGCCCAGGGGCGTGTTGTTTGGAACGTCCGTCGTCAGTGCCGCAGAGTCGAGATGGGCAATGCCCTCGGGCTCCGTCCGGGGGGCGCCGCCCTGAGCCGCTTCTTTCAGCGACTTCATCTGCTCTTCGATGGACCAGCCCTCTTTGGTGCGCGAGAGGATCTTGTCGATGGACGCCGGCTCGTCCACATCGACGTCGATCTCGTCGCCCTCGAGCTCGATCTCGATGGACGACCGCGTGCTCGGGCGGGGCGGGGGAATATCTGCGGCAGCGACCGGCGGCGGCCACGCTTGGGTCTTCTTGCCCTTGTCGCCTTTGGTCTCGTCGGCCATGCAGGGACAAGTCTCTCACAGGCCAGGGCAGGGGTGCACGGCCACAGCGCGCGCCGACGTGCGAATCGCGAAGGGCTTCGATATGTCGGGCGTCGCGCTACCTGGGCGGCGCCTAGAGGCGGCACTCCGTGGCCCGGACGCCATCGTGGAAACATTTGTTGCCGCACTCGCGCACGGAAGCAATGACGCCGCCCTTGCAGGTGATCTCCACCGTGACGTCGTCGGTAATGGGCATCTGATCGCCGCAGTATTTGCCATCGGCTCGCCCGCTGCACTCGTCGCAGACATCGGGCACACCACTTGGCGACTTGAAGCACTTGGAACAGAGCTTGTACGAGTGTTTGCCGTTGGTGCAGGTGATGAGATCGTTGCTGTTTGGCCAAGGCTCGGTGCCGTTGTTCGCGCAGTAAACGCCGCTGCCAAGGGCGCGGCCATCAGGCCGAATGCAGGGCGAAGCGTCTACTGGCGGGGGCGTGGAGTCTATGTTGGCCCCGCCGTCGCGAGGGCCGGCGTCGGGGCGAGGGGTGGTCCCGCTGCCCGTTGCGGTGGACGTTGGCGCCGTGGCGTCCGCCCCGCCCGAAAGGGGCTCGTCGCGGAACTCGACCAGGGCGGTACAAGCGCTGCCGAGCGCCGCGGCGACGGCAACCACCGCTAGCCTGGGCGCAGCCGCTTTGTGCCACGGACGGGACCGCATGTCCCCATAACTACCTAAAATAACTTGCTTATGCAAGTATATTTGCGTTCATGCGAATATGCGCATAGAACAAACCTGTGCTTAGCGACGCCAAGCCTCAAAGCCGATGGGAGCTGTACCGGGTCATCGCCGACCCGTCGCGCCTTCGCTTGCTCTCCTTGTCCGCGCAAGAAGAGCTCACCGTGGGCGAGCTGGCCGAGGTTCTGGGCGAGGGGCAGCCCACCATTTCGCGGCACGTCCAGGCCTTGCGCACCGCGGGGCTGCTTCAGGTGCGCCGGCAGGGCACACGCTCCCTCGTTCGCCTCGATGGCGCCGTCCGCACCGACGCCGTGGTGCAAGACGCCCTTCGCAGCGGCGACGAGCTGTGCCGCGCCGAGGGCTTGCCCGATCGCATTCGCGTCGTCATCGCCGCCCGAGAGACCTTCGCGCACGAGTTCTTTGGCAAAGCCCGCAGCGACGCGGGGGCGGCGGCCCCGCCGCCAGAGCTGCTCACCGCGCTGTCGGCCCTTGCCACGCTCTTGCCCGATCGCTCCTGCGCCATCGACGCCGGAACCGGCGATGGCGCCATGCTCGACGTCCTGGCGCCGTGTTTCGACCGCGTCATCGCCGTCGATCGGTCGCTTGCACAGCTCGCGGTTGCCCGGGCGCGGGCCGAAGCGCGGGGCTTTCGCAACGTAGAGTTCGTGCACGCCGACGTGGACAACCCGCTGGTGCGCACCCACGTTCCCGAGGGGGCCGATGCGGTGTTTGCCGTGCGCCTCTTGCACCACGCGCCGAAGCCGGGGGCATTGGTCAAGTCACTGAGCACGCTGCTGCGCAAAGGCGCACGTCCCGGCGCGCTCGTCGCGCTCGACTATGCGCACCACGAAGACGAGGCCATGCGCGAGCAAGCCGACGTTTGGCTTGGCTTCGATGCCCAAGAGATGCTCGCTTTCGCCCAAGAGGCCGGCTTGGTGTCGGCCCGGGTGGCGCCGGCCCCTCCGCCTCTGCGGGGCCCCGATTCCCATTTGCCTTGGCAAATCCTTGTGGCGCGCGCCCGGACGTCCCCGGCTGTCGCCTCTTCGTAACGTCTACCGCACCGAAAACTTCTAACCCTACCCACCATCCACCGACTACGGCGACGCGGGATGTCCGCGCCCCGCCCACGAAGAAAGAGAAACGATCATGAGCGAGAAAGTGAACTACAAGGTCAAGGACATCGGGCTCGCCGACTGGGGTCGCAAAGAGATCACCATTGCCGAGAGCGAGATGCCCGGACTCATGGCGCTGCGCGCCGAGTACGGTGCGCAGAAGCCCCTCAAGGGCGCGCGTATCGCCGGCTGCCTCCACATGACCATCCAGACCGCGGTGCTCATGGAGACCCTTGTGGAGCTCGGCGCCGAGATCACCTGGACCAGCTGCAACATCTTCTCCACGCAGGACCACGCCGCCGCCGCCATGGCCAAGGCCGGCATCCCCGTGTTCGCCTGGAAGGGCGAGACCGAAGAGGAATACAACGAGTGCATCGAGATGCAGCTCAAGGCGTTCAAGGGCGGCCTCGCCCCGAACATGATCCTCGACGACGGGGGCGACCTGACCGTCGTCATCCACAACAAATATCCCGAGATGTTCAAGGGGAACGACCCCATCCGTGGCATCACCGAGGAGACCACCACGGGCGTGCACCGGCTCTACGACATGGCCAAGGCGGGCAAGCTGTTCGCCCCGGCCATGAACGTCAACGACTCGGTCACCAAGAGCAAGTTCGACAACCTCTACGGTTGCCGCGAGTCGCTGGGCGACGGCCTCAAGCGCGCCACCGGCGTCATGTTCGCCGGCAAGGTTGCCGTGGTGGCCGGTTACGGCGACGTGGGCAAGGGCTGCGCGCAGTCCCTGCGCGGCCTCGGCGCTCGCGTCATCATCACCGAGGTCGACCCGATCTGTGCGCTGCAAGCGGCCATGGAAGGCTACCAGGTCACCACCATGGAGAAGGCGGCGCCGCTCGCCGACATCTTCGTGACGGCCACTGGCTGCAGCGACATCATCCGCGCCGAGCACATGAAGGCCATGAAGGATCAGGCCATCATGTGCAACATCGGGCACTTCGACTGCGAAATCGACGTCGCCTGGCTCGAGAAGAACCCGGAGATCAAAGAGGTCAACATCAAGCCGCAGGTGGACCAGTTCGTGTTCCCCGACGGCAAGCGCCTCACGCTGCTCGCCCGCGGTCGCTTGGTCAACCTCGGCTGCGCCAACGGTCACCCCTCCTTCGTGATGTCCACGAGCTTCTCGAACCAGGTCATCGCGCAGATCGAGTTCTGGCAGAACGCCAAGAACTACAAGAACGAGGTCTACACGTTGCCCAAGAAGCTCGACGAGAAGGTTGCCAACCTGCACCTCGCCAAGCTGGGCGTCGAGCTGACCACGCTCTCGAGCAAGCAGGCCGAGTACCTCGGCGTGCCCGTCGCGGGGCCGTTCAAGCCCAACCACTACCGCTACTGATCAAGTAGACGCATCTTTCGCCGATACCGGCGCGCGGAAGGCGCCGGGCATGTGCGACGTACAGGAAGTACGTCTCCGTGCCCGGCGCCTTCGGCGCTTGGTCTCGGAGAAAGCTGCGCCTACTTGGTTTGCGGGGGTCGGGTGGGGCGCGGTGACGGGGAGGAAGAAGAGAGAGAGGAAGAAGAGAGAGAGA
>JBIKNA010000212.1:0-11782 GCA_044358965.1 Polyangiaceae bacterium | reverse complement strand
AGGAGTACGACAACCGCCTGCCCAACTGGTGGCTGATCACGCTCTACGGCACCATGGTGTTTGCCTGCGGGTACTGGTTTTTCTACCACACGTTCGCCGCCGGAGAGCTGCCCACGCAGACGTACCGCCGCGAGCTCGCCGAGATGGCCGAGCGTCAGGGCAAAGCCGTGCCGCTCACGGAATCCGCCTTGCTCGACATGAGCAAAGATCCGCAGACCGTCGCCGAGGGTCAGCAGCTCTTCGTGTCGACCTGCGCCCAATGTCACGCCGCCAACGGCGGCGGCGCCGTGGGGCCCAATCTCACCGATGGTGCCTGGCTACACGGGGGCACCGCCGAGGCGATCTTCAAGAGCATCCAAGAGGGCTACCCGCAAAAGGGCATGCCGGCCTGGGGCGCGCAGCTGGGGTCCCGCAAGACCCCGGCGGTGGCCGCCTACGTGCTCACTCTGCGCAACACCAACGTCCCGGGGGGGAAGCCCGCACAAGGCGAGACTGCCTCCAAGTGACCCCGTCATGACCCCAAGACACCTGCCCGTCATTCCGCCCAAGAGTTCGCTGTCCACGGACGGCAAACGCAATTTCGTCTACCCCGCAGACGTCAAAGGGCGCTGGAACCTGGCGCGGCGCGCCGTGTTCATTGTGCTCATCGCGGTGTACGCGTCGTTGCCCTTCGTCAAGGTTGGCGGGCATCCAGCAGTGTTCCTGGACGTGGAGCACCGCGAGTTCTTCTTGTTCGGGCAGGTCTACAACGCCCAAGACATCTGGATGACGGTGTTCTTGGTCACCGGCGCGGCCTTCGGCCTCGTCGTGCTCACGGCCACGTTGGGGCGCGTGTGGTGCGGGTGGGCCTGCCCGCAGACGGTGTTCCTGGATGGCGTCTACCGCCGCATCGAGCGGCTCATCGAGGGCCCGCGCGAAAAGCGCATGCGTCGAGATCAGGGGCCCCTCACCTTCGACAAGGCCTGGCGCAAGGCCCTGGTGCACACGGCCTACGTGCTGGTGTCCTTCGTGCTGGCGCACATGTTTCTTGCGTACTTCGTCTCCATCCCCCGGCTGCTGTCGCATATGCGGCACCGCCCCGGCGAACACCCCGAACTCTTCTTGCTGGTGATGGTGTTCGCGGGCATTTTGCACTTCAACTTCGTCTGGTTCCGCGAGCAGTTCTGCGTGGTGCTCTGCCCGTACGGGCGTCTGCAGAGCGTTCTGCTCGACCCGGACTCGGCCATCATCGGCTACGACCACCTGCGCGGGGAGCCCCGGGGCAAGGCCAGCAGCAAAGAGCGAGGGGCCTGCGTCGACTGCGGACGCTGCGTCGCGGTCTGCCCCACCGGCATCGACATCCGCCACGGGCTGCAGATGGATTGCATCGCGTGCACCGCCTGCATCGATGCGTGTGACGAGATCATGGACAAGCTCCAGCAGCCGCGGGGACTCGTTCGCTACGACTCCCAACGCGGCCTCGCGGGCGAGCCCCGGCGTTTCCTTCGGCCGCGCTTGTTTGCCTACGCCGCGCTGGGGGCTCTTGGTTTGGTGGTGGCCACCACGCAACTGCGCGGGCGCAAAGACGTGGAGGCCAACATGTTGCGCGTCACCGGTGCCCCCTACATCGTCGAGTCCGGCAACGTCCGCAACGCGCTGCACCTGCACGTGGTCAACAAGCGCACGGAGACAACCACCTTCGAGATCACCAAGGCCGGTGCCGACGCCGCGACCTACTTGGTGGCCCAACCGGTCATCACCCTCAAGCCCCTGGGCAGCATGGACGTGCCCATCTTCGTGTCACTCGCGGAGGGCGCGTACCACGGAGAGTTCGAGCTCAGCGTTCGCGTGCGTCCGCAACGCGGTGGCACCGAGCGCATCGTCAAGGCGCCCTTTTTGGGGCCGTCCCGATGAGTTCCCTGCTGCTCGCCGCCCTCGTCATGGGCCTCATGGGCAGCCTGCACTGCGCGGCCATGTGCGGCGGCATCGCGGCCGCGGCCGTGGTGGCCCCTCGGAGGGTGCGCTTGCCCCAGGTCCCCAGGCATCGGGGTCTTGGGGTGTTGCGTCTCAACGCCGGCCGGGTGTTCGGGTATGCCCTTGCCGGCGCCGTGGCCGGCGGCTTCGGACACATCGTAAGCCGCAGCTTCGCCGAGCGCGGTCGCTTGGGTCTGCAGGTGTTGAGCGCGGCGCTACTCTTGTGGATGGGCGTATCGCTGCTGGGGGTGCTGCCTAGCAAGTTCACCTTGGAGCGGTGGCTGGGGGGCCCTTTCCGTTTGGCGGCGCCCCTGCGGGCGCGCTTGTTGCCCGCCGAGGGCGGTCTTCGGGATCTGGCCTTCGGGCTCTTGTGGGGCCTTTTGCCTTGTGGCCTGGTCTATGGCGCCTTGGCGCTCTCCATGGCCAGTGGCACCCCGCTGCGTGGGGCCCTGGTGATGCTCACCTTCGGGCTGGGCACCGTCCCCGCGCTCACGCTGGTCTCGTTGCTGGCGCAAAAGCTCGGGCGTTGGGCCGCCCACCCGCAAGCACGCCTGGCGGTAGGTTTGGTGATGCTCACCATGGGCCTCGTGCAGCTGCACCGGGTCACCTTTGCCGCGCCGCCCGAGTGCTGCACCACCGACACCGCGAGCGCAGGACTGGCCCTGTCTCGGTCATCTTCTTCCCACGGGAGCCTTCCAGCTGTATTGCCACTAACACCACCATGACCACTTCCAGCGAGAGCTCTTCCAGTGCGCCCAGCATGGGCGCCGGCACGACGAGCGACCCGGTGTCGCCCACAGACCCGGCCGGCGCGGAGATCCTCGTGGTCGACGACAACGAGGCCAACCGCTCGCTGGCGCGAAACACCCTCGAAGACGAGGGTTACACCGTGCGTGAAGCCAACAACGGCGCCGAAGCCGTCGAGAGCTTCAAGGCCGCGCGCCCCGATTGCGTGCTGCTCGACGTGCGCATGCCCGAAGTGGATGGTTTTGCGGCGTGCGAACAAATCCGCGGCTTGCCCGGCGGCGACGAGACTCCGATCATTTTTCTGACAGCCCTGCGCGACGTGGACACGTTCGACCACGCCCTGAAGGCCGGCGCCGACGACTTTCTCACGAAGCCCGTGCGCCCCACGGAGCTTGTGGTGCGCGTGCAAGCCGCCCTCAAGCTGCGACAGCTGCGCAGCGAGCTACGCGAGCACTACGCCTTGCTGCGGCACCAACGCGATGCGCTGCTCCGGGTGCAGCTCCAAAAGGAGCGACTGATGGCGTTCGTGGTCCACGATCTCAAGAACCCGGTCAACTCCATGGACCTGCACGCGCAGCTGTTGCTGCGCGTGGCGGGGTTGCCCGACGACGCCCGGGACTCGGTGCAGCAGATCCGCGCCGAAGCCCGGGTGCTGACCCGCATGATCTTGAATCTGTTGGACCTGAGCAAAGGCGACGAGGGCAAGCTCGTTGCGCGCAAGGTCAACCTCAACGTTGCCACGCTCATCAACGAGGTGGTGCAAGAGCTGGGTGTGGCCGCACGAGCCAAAGGCGTTGCCATCGAGGCGCCACAAGCCGCGGTCAGCACCCAAGCAGACCCGGATCTGCTCCGGCGCCTGGTTGCCAACCTGGTCGAGAACAGCATCCGGCATGCACCGCGGGGCACCACGGTCACCATCAGCGCCGAGAGCGCCGACGGCGGGGTGCAGCTCATGGTGCGCGATCGCGGCAAGGGCGTGCCCGAGTCCATGCGCGAGCGCATCTTCGATCCATTCGTTCAAGCCGAAGAAACAAGCTCCGGAAGGGCCGTCGGCGGCCGGGGTCTGGGTCTCGCGTTTTGCAAGTTGGCAGCGGACGCCCACGATGGAAAACTGTGGGTGACCGACGCCGCTCCCGGCGCAGCCTTCTGCCTCCATCTGCCCGCATGAAAGACAATCCAGCCAACTGGGGACAGCAGCAACTTCGTGAGCTCATCGACACGGCGCCCGACGCCGTGGTGGTGGTGGACGACACAGGTTGCATCGGCTTCGTCAACAAGCAGACCGAGGGTCTCTTCGGCTACGGACGCGAAGAGCTGACGGGCCGACCTCTCGAGGTCTTGATCCCCGAGCGGTTTCGCGGAGCCCACGGCGGCCACTTTGCACGGTACCTGTCCGCGCCTTCGGTGCGGGGCATGTCCGCCAGCGTCGACCTTCTGGGCCTGCGCAACGATGGCAGCGAGTTCCCCGTCGAGGTGAGCCTGAGTCCGCTCACGGTCAACGGAAGGCTTTGGGTCTCCGCGGCCATTCGCGACGTCAGCGATCGCAAGCGTATCCAAGAGGAGCTCAAAGAGGCCCGCCGCGCCGCCGAGGCCGGCAGCGCCGCCAAGAGCGAGTTCTTGTCGTCCATGAGCCACGAGCTTCGGACCCCGCTCAACGCCGTGCTGGGCTTCGCGCAGCTGCTCCAGCGCGACAAAAAAGAGCGGCTCTCCGACCGGCACCGTGAGCGCGTGGGGCACATTCTGCGCGGCGGCGAGCACCTACTTCGGCTCATCGACGACATTCTCGATTTGTCCCGCATCGAGGTGGGCGTCGTCACCATCTCCACCGAGCCAGTGCTCGTACAAGAGGTGATCGACCAAGTGTGCGCCACGCTCGACCCAACGGCAGCCCGGGCGCAGGTCGAAATCCTCGCGCCAACCCCGCCCCCCAAAGAAACGGTGCTGGTCGACCGCACGCGCTTCGCCCAGATCCTGATGAACTTTGGCACCAACGCCATCAAGTACAACCGCCCCAGGGGGCGGGTGATCTTCGAGGTGGGCGCCGGAGACCCGGGTTGCCTTCGGGTAACGGTGCGCGACACCGGTATCGGCATTCCGCAAGAGCAACACGACAAGCTCTTCTTGCCATTCCAGCGCGCCGGCCAAGAGACAGGCCCCATCGAGGGCACCGGCATCGGTCTCGCCATCACCAAGCGCCTAGCCGAGCTCATGAACGGCACCGTCGGCTTCGAGAGCGTCGCCGGCCAGGGCTCCGCATTCTGGGTGCAGGTGCCATCCCGGGAGACAGCCCACGGAGACACCACGGCGGCGGCCGGCGGTCAGACAGCGCCCGGGCTCGGACAAGCCCGAGGCCTCGTGCTGTACGTCGAAGACAACCCGGCCAACGTGGAGTTCATGAAAGATCTCCTGGGCGCCTTCGACGGCATCGAACTCGTTGCGCTCCCCACCGCAGAGATGGGCGTCGATGTGGCGCGGACGCGGCAGCCCAAGGTCATCATCATGGACGTGAACCTGCCCGACATGAGCGGCTTCGACGCGCTCGCGGCGCTGACCCAAGACCCAAGTACCGCCAGCATTCCGGTCATCGCACTCACCGCAGCCGCCGAGGCACGGGACCGGGCCCGCGGCGAGCAGGCAGGCTTTTATCGCTACCTCACGAAGCCCGTGCAGGTCGACGCACTCGAAGCCGTGCTCGAACCACTGCTCAAGGGCGATTGACCCCCAACGTTTCGCGAGGGTTCGCTGTTTGGGTGCGCGAACTCGCCCCAAGCCGTCGGGGATCGTCTAGGGCGAAGGCTTCAGCGAACTCACGAACTCGGCGATGATGCGCGACGCATCCGCGTCTTGCTCGATCTCGTCGGCAACAGCGTACAGGACCCGGTCCTCGTGGCGCGCATGCGCCTGGAGTTCCATGGCGAAGGCGCGGGCTTGCTCGGCGCGCGCCACGTGGAGTTCCACGGCGACGCTGAGTTCGTCCATCCGCTGCCGGAGATGTTTGTGCTCTTGGAGCAGCGCCATGGCCGTGCGGTAGTTGCGCTTGAGCACGAGGGGCATGAGCACGCGCTCTTCGAGGGTGAGGTGATTGCGCAGCTGGGCCTCGAAGGCCGTCCAGACCTCGAGAGCCTGGGCCCGGTCCCCGCGCTCGAAGGCCGCGAGCATGCGCTCGAGCTGCTCGTCCATCCGGGCGTGGTCGCTCAGAAGTGCCGAGCGGACAGTGTGCTCTGGCGTTGGCTGAACGACGGAGTGCATGAACAGGCGGAATTAAGCAAAGTTTGTGCCCCGGAGCCGTAGCTTGAATTTCGGGGCGTTTTCGAGCTCAGATGCGCCGTCGACGCAGAAACTGCGCCGGGCGACGCGAAAAGAGACGGCCCGGCGGAGCCCCCCCCAGAAGGCTCCCCGGGCCGGAGGGCGCGGCGGGGGGATAGGCGACGAACTACTTCTTGTGGTGCTTGCCCCGCGCCCGGTGGCCTTCATGGCCAGCGCCCCGGGCCTGCCGGGCAACCTGCCGCACGCGGCCCGCCTCGTCTTTGGTGACCATGCCATCGGCGGCCACCTCGTCGACGACCTTTTTGACCTGGGCAACGCCAGCGTCGAACTTGGTGCGCACCTCTTTGGCCTGCGCCTCGGGCACACTACGGCGCTTCAGTGAGGCCTCCATG
Organism: Polyangiaceae bacterium; assembly: GCA_044358965.1. GTDB lineage: Bacteria > Myxococcota_A > Polyangia > Polyangiales > Polyangiaceae > SXNL01. Next base: position 5,423 of record JBIKNA010000212.1, on the reverse strand, counting down.
CGCTCCCGGGCCTTGGCCGTGCGGTCATCGATTTTCTTGCGAAACTCGGCCGCGGGCATGGGGAAGTGTTTGCCGCCCTTTTGGTCGGCGCTGGCCTGGGGTGGCTCGGGCGCCGCAGCGGCGGTCCCCGCAAAAGAGAGCGACGAGGTAAGCGCAACGGCCGAGACCGCAAAGAGTGCCCAAAGCTTCACGACGACATCCACCCTTTCGAGAACTGAACCTGACCGGTTTTGGCTGAAGCGCCGCCGCCCATCGGCGCGCTACTCGTGTTTTCCTGGCCTTTGTCCCGTCTCTCTTGATGGTTTAACGGACGAGCAGCGCGAACGCTGCATGCATTCACAATGCTTTACAGGCGGCCCCCCCCGGAAGACGCGCAAAAAGAAATCCGAACGCTTGCGGGCACCTACAACGCCCCCTGTCGGTCCTTTGGCCCTCGCGCCCGAAGAGTGCGATCCTAGACGCATGCGATCCCTTCTTCTTGCCTGTGCCGCGTTGGGCGTCGCCCTTGTCGCTGGTTGCGCCGAGGCGCTCCCCGAGAAGATCAACCTGAAGCCTGAGGGCGAGCAGGTGGAGATCATGAACGAACGTCCCAACCAGGACCTGTACGTGCCCATGGGCGAGGTCACCGCCGCCGCCATGGGCGACAGCAAAGAGGCCGCGCTGGTGCAGGCCAAGAATGATCTGCGCAATCAGGCCGCCGCGCGCGGGGCCTCGCTCGTGTCCGTCGACAACGTCGAAGCCAAGCTCGAGTGGCAAGGTCGCAAGACCGCCGTCAAGGCCACGGGCACGGCCTACAAGCCCAAAGACTGACGCACGGGCCCCAGCGCCGCCTGCAAGGTTACAGCGCTTTGCCGTTTCCGTAGTCGGCCACGATGGTGTTCCGCACCTTGGCCACTTCCGCGGCGGCATCGAAGATCACGCCGATCTCGCGGTTCTGCACCAGCGCCGTGAAGGTGAAGTTCTGCGAGCCAACGTAAGCCAGCGCACCATCGACGACGATGGTCTTGGCATGGATGTAGGGCTTGGTGACGCCGACCACGGGCACCTTGTTGTCTTTGAGCTTGGCGATGGCCGCAGCCTCGCCCGTGGTGCTGGCCTGCGAGCTCTCGAGGACAATCTTGACCGCGACGCCGCGGGCGTGGGCCGCGATGATGGCATCCGTGAGCTGCGTCTCGCCGAAGCCCTCGGCTTCCATCTCGATGGTGCTCTTGGCGCTGGCCACCAGCTGGATGAGCCGCTTGCGGGCATCGACAGCGGTGGCGTTGGCCGGCGAGAGCACCAGCTTGGTGTTGATGAGCAGGGACTTGTTGTTGAAGTCGGCGTCGAACACCTTTTCGAGGTCCGCCACGTCCGTGGCGTCGTTGTCTTGCACCAAGAACTCGCGGTTTTCGGTGGGCGACGTAAACGTGAGGTTCATGGTCATGATCCACGCTTTTTTGGCGTCGATGATGATGCTTTTGGCGTGCGTGAAGGTGTAGACCGACGGCGCCCAAGCCACGTTGACGCCCGCGGCCTTGAGCTTGTCGAACGCGTCGGTGTTCCCGTTGCTACCGTCCGGGAAGTTCTTGTTGAGCACCACTTTGACGTCGCGACCGGCCTTTTTGGCGTCGATGAACGCCTGCTCGAACGACGATCCGGTGAGCAGGTACAGCGTGGCATGCACGCTGGTTTTCGCGCCCTTGATGGAGTCGATGATGGCCTGCCCCTTGTCGCTCGGCATGACCTGCACCGTCACGTCGCTGGTGCGCGGGATCGGGCCGTCGGGGATGGGTCCGGCATCGGGGTCCGACGGGTCGATGGGCCCGGCATCGGGGTCCGACGGGTCGGGGCCCTGCGCATCGGCGCCCGGCTCGACGCCGGAATCGGGCAGCGGCGTGGGCTGGACAAGCTGCGCCGAAGAGCAATGAGGCAGCGCCAAAAGGAGCGTAACAACAGGCAAAAGGCCGGTAAGCCAAGGCAACGAGCGCATAGGGCGGCCAAGTTATGACCCGAAGGCGCGCGCCGCGCCACCCGGATGGGCCCAAAGATGCCGCCCCCCTCGGGCGGCGGCCCCATCGCCGATGCCCAGGCACCGTGGTAACGGGTGCTCCGCCGACCGATGAGCGCCAACCAGGACACCTTCGCTTTCGATACCCAGTGCATCCACGCCGGCCAAGCGCCGGACAAGCTGTCTGGCGCGGTCATGACCCCCATCGTGCTTGCCAGCACCTTTGCGCAAGACGGGCCGGGCGTGCACGCGGGCTACGACTACTCCCGGGCCGGGAACCCCACGCGCACGGCCCTCGAAGGCTGCCTGGCCGCCCTCGAAGGCGCGACCCACGGCATCGCGTTTGGCAGCGGCTGCGCGGCCACCACGGCGGTGTTGCTCATGCTCAAGAGCAACGACCACGTGGTCGTGTGCGACGACGTGTACGGCGGCACCTTCCGCATTTTCGACAAGGTGCTGAAGCAGTTCGGTGTGGACGCCACCTTTGTGGACGTGAGCGACCTTGCACGCGTGCGCGACGCCGTGCGCCCGGAGACCAAGCTCATCTGGCTCGAGACACCTTCGAACCCCATGCTCAAGGTCTTCGACATCGAGGCCATTGCCCAAATTGCCAAGGCCAAGGGCCTTTGGCTGGCCGTCGACAACACCTTCGCCACGCCCTACCTGCAGCGCCCGCTCGACTTGGGCGCCACCCTTGTCGTGCACTCCACCACCAAGTACCTGAACGGCCACTCGGACGTGGTGGGTGGGGCGGTCATGACGCGCGACGCCGAACTGGCCGAGCGCTTGCACTTCCTGCAAAAGGCCGTGGGCGGGGTACCGAGCCCCTTCGATTGCTACATGGTGCTGCGTGGTCTTAAGACCCTCGCCGTACGCATGGAGCGCCACGTGGCGTCGGCGCGCATCCTCGCCGACGAGCTGGCGGCGCACCCCCAAGTGTCCCAGGTGTTCTACCCCGGCCTGCGCACGCACAAGGGTCACGACATCGCCGCGCGCCAAATGAAGGGCCCCGGCGGGATGATCAGCTTCGAACTCCGCGGCAGCCTTGCGCAGGCGGCCCAATTCCTGAAGGCCTTACGCGTGTTCGTGTGCGCCGAGAGCCTGGGGGGCGTCGAGTCCCTGGCCGAGCACCCGGCCATCATGACGCACGCCAGCGTTCCGGCCGAGGCGCGGCGGGCGGTGGGCATCGGCGATGGGCTCATTCGCCTGAGCGTGGGGCTCGAAGACCTGGGCGACCTGCGGCAAGACCTGGCGCGGGGCTTTGCCGCGGCCAAGGCCTGACAACGAAAACCGGGGCGCGGCCGAATCGTGGCGCCCGTGGCCCAAACCAAGTAAGCTCTTTTTTGCCTTCTTCTACAGGAGAATCTTTATGAACCGCTTTCTTCTCACCTCGGTCATCGGTCTGGTTGGCACCGTCGCGCTCAGCGCTGTGGGCTGCAGCGATCCCGTCTCCTCGCCTCCCCGGGTGATCATCGAAAGCAAGGTCAGCGGCGGCCAGGGGCTCAACTGCGACGTGTCGCAAGACTGGCTCGTGCTCGGCACCTCGCCCGGCGCCGCCCTCGACCAGGGCAAGACCTGCGAAGAAAACAGCCAGTGCTCGTCGAACATTTGCAAGGAAGCCGACGGCAAGAAGACCTGCGCCAACAACGCGGCACAGCCGCTCGAACAAGGCGCCAAGACCACCGACGGCGGCACGGTCAAGATCGACTGCAAAGTGGCCAAAGGCGGCGATGGCTTCGACGTTACCGCGCAAATCCAGCAAATCGGCGGCCTCAACGGCGGCACGGTGGTTGTCCAGGGCAAGTTCCAAGAGCAGGGCGAACAGAAGGTCCGCCTGGTGTTCACCAAGGCCGACTACGGCACCTACCAAAGCAACGAATGCGTCGTGCGCTACGCGCCCAACACCCCGCAAGGCGTGGCCGCTGGTCGCGTCTGGGGCGAATTCGAGTGCGGTGCAGTCAAGAAAGACCAATCCGAGCCCGAGCGCACCTGCACGGCCAAGGGTTTGTTCCGTCTCGAAAACTGCGCCCAGTAGCGCGGCCCACCACTCCCCGTCACGAACGCAGGCGCAGGGAAACGCGTCTACCGGTAGGGGGTGTCCCCCTAGTTGGGCAGCTCGAGTTCCATGCGTTCGAGTAGGGCCTCGACCTCGACGCGTACCTCGAACTCGGGCTTGGCCGCCAGGAACGCGAGCAGGTACTTGCGCGCGGGGCCGTTATCGCCGCGCGCGTAGTAGCCCATGCCCACCGCGTGCAGGGCCTCGGCGTCGTTGGGGGCGTGCTCGAGGGCGATGAGGCCCTCCTTGATGGCCTCGCGGTGGTCGCCGAGTTGGCGCAGCACGTGAGAAACGGCAATGCGTGCGCCCAGGTGTTTGGGGGCCACGCGAAGGCAGGCGCGGTAGGCGTCCCGGGCGGGCTCGAGCTCGCCACACTCGTACAGGGCAACGCCCGTGTAGAAGAACGCGTAGGGGTTCTGCGGGTCTTTCTGCAAGACAGCCTTGAGCATGCTCAGGCACTCGACGTAGCGCTCCTCGTTGAGCAGCTCGGTGGCTTCTTCCACCGCGGTCCAGTGCGCGGCGTCCCGTTCTTTGTCGGCGCTTTCGGTCATGGCGTGTGCGATATAGCACGCGTGCGGGGCATTCGGCGGGAACGCGCCATTCATGCGGCCATGAGCGTGCTGTGGGCCGCGGGGTTCTTCGGGCCTGCGCTCTGGCAGAACCCCCGGGCGTGGCCCGTCCCGCTCGATGACGTCTACATTCATTTCGATTTTGCCCGCTCGTTCGCGCTTGGGCAGCCCATGCACTGGATCGCCGGCCAAGGCTACTCGTCGGGCGAAACCGCGCCGCTGTACGCGGCGGTCTTGGGCGTGGGCTACCTATTCGGGTTTCGAGGTCCGTACCTTGCCGGCTTTGCGCTGCTCTTGGGCCTGGGTGCGGCCTATGTGTTCATGCGCGCGGTGGCCTCGCTGTTTGCGGGGCCGCGTCGCGGGCTGTTCGTGTGGGCCCCGCTGCCCGTGTGCGCTACCGGATGGCTTGGGTTCTGTTGGTGGAGCGGCATGGAGCTTTCGCTTTTTGGGGCCGCGCTGGGCGTTGCCTTTGCAGCCGCGGCGCAGGCAAGCGATCCGCGCGCCCTAGGCCCGCATGCCGCACAGCGCACCGCGCGGGCGAGGTTTGCCTGGGCCTGCGCAGCCATGGTGCTCCTGCGACCCGAGGCCGTGGTGTTGGTCGCCGCGCTCTCGGTCCCCCTATTGATCGCTTGCAAAGACGCGTCGGTGTGGCGCCGAGGGACTGTGCTGCTGTTGCCCGCCGTGACGTGCTCGCTGGGCATCGGGCTTCTGCATCGCGCATACACGGGCTCGTTCCAGGCGGCCGGCGCACAGCTCAAGCTCCTGTCGTCGAATCCGTACCTGACGGGGACCGCGCGCAGCAAAGAGCTCA
>JBIKNA010000624.1:0-3517 GCA_044358965.1 Polyangiaceae bacterium | reverse complement strand
GGAACGACGCGCTGCTCACCAACCGCAGTCTCGACGTGGGCGTGGCCGCCAACTTTGGCAACGCCCCCGAGCTCTACGACGACAAGACCCCGGGCTACACCCCGGAGAATCGCCAGATCGCGTCGCGAAGCATCACCCAAGAGCCCATGCGGTTCATCGAGTACGTGGTCCGCAACGACCGACCGTTCACGGACATCGTGTCCGGCAACTACGTGGTGGCGAACCCCTACGTGGCGCGCATCTACGGCATCACCCCGGACAAGCCCGTGGCCGCCGAGAGCTTCCTCGAGTGGCAACGCTACGAGTTCACCCCGGCGCAGTTCCAGACCGATCAGGCCGGCACCACCAAGACCGTGGCCGTGCCCGTCGCGGGCTTGCTCACCACGCCCGCGTTCCTCAGCCGCTGGGAGACGACCCCCACCAACAAGGGCCGCAAGCGCGCGCGCATCGTGCTCAAGAACTTCTTGGCCACGGACATTCTCAAGTTCGCCTCGCGGCCGGTCGACAGCACGGCGCTCACCAGCGTGCAGAACCCCACCAGCAACTCGCCGATGTGCTCGGTGTGTCACACGGTCATCGACCCCATCGCCGGCGGCTTCCGCGGCTTCGACGAGCAGCGCATCAACCGGTTCAACCCCGACGACAAGTGGCACGACGACATGTTGCCGCCGGGGTTCAACACCGCGCAGATGCCGCCCAGCAACTACGGCAACGCCGCCATGTGGCTCGGCGCGCAGATCGCCGCGGACCCGCGCTTCGGCATCTCCGTGGCGCAGACCATGTACCACGGCATCGTGGGCGACGAGCCCCTGAGCTTCCCCCAAGACCGGGAGACCCCGGACTACGCCGATCGCGTGAAGGCCTTCACGCTGCAGAACGATTGGTTCGTCAAACTCGGCAAAGACTTCGCCGCCGACAAGTTCGATGTGCGCAAGCTCGTGGCCAAAATCATCATGAGCCCGTATTTCCGCGCCAAGAGCGGCGACACCACCAAAGACGGCCTGCACCAAGGCCTGGGGCAGCATCGCTTGCTGACGCCCGAGCTCTTGGGCCGCAAGCTCCGCGCCACCACGGGCATCTACTTCTTCACCGGCGAGATGGCCGTCAAAGACGAAGAGCGCTCGCGGGATGGCTACCTCCGTAGCGATCTCGTGGCGGACCGTGATTGGAACTTGGTGTACGGCGGCATCGACTCCGGCGACACCACCAAGCGCACGGACGTCATGAACTCGATCATGTTGGCCACCAGCCAATATGTTGCCTCGTACGTGGCCTGCCGCGCCACGACCTACGACTTCACCAAGCCGGCCAACGACCGCCGGTTGTTCCGCACCGTCGAGCTCAACACGGTGCCCTTCTCGCCGCGCACCAGCAAAGACCTGCCGCTGGTCCCCGTGGGCGACAACGAGCCCAAGATCCGCGAGACCATCAAGGGCCTGTACTTCCGCCTGTTGGGCGAGACCGTCGACACCAACTCCGCCCAGGTCGACAGCGCCTACAAGCTCTTCGTCGACGTCTGGAAGGACTTGGAAGAAACGCAAGTCACCAAGGGCAACAACCAGGGCCTTGGCAACGGTCGCTGCGCCGCCACGGTGGACTTCGACAAGCCCATCACCTTCGTCACCAAAGATGGTCGCCTGCAGCCCAACTACACGCCGCTCGCCGATCGGGCCGATCCGAAGGCGCCCTACGTGCCCGGGCAGAAGCTCGACCGCGACGACAACTTCACCATCCGCGCTTGGCAGAGCGTCATCACCTTCATGTTGATGGACTACCGGTTCACCCACGAGTAGCCGCCCGCGCGCCCGAAGGCGCGCCCGCCGCCAACACCCAAGTTTTTGTCCTCAGCCTTGTTTAGGAGTGCCCCATGAATCGCCGAAACTTTCTCACGCTCACCGGGATGACCGGAATCTCGCTCATGCTGCCCTGGGGCTCGTCGTCCCAGGCCCGCGCCGACGAGGCCGTTTGGGGCGGACCGTATTTCCTGCACATGCACGCCTCGGGTGGCTGGGACCCGACCATGTTCTGCGACGGTAAGCTCACCGCCGGCGGAACCACGCCGGCCTACGAGAATCGCCTCGTCACCGCCGTGGGCGACGTCAACGGCATCCCGGTGCCCACGCAGACCAAAGACGGCAAGTACTTCCTGCGCAACAACAACGTTCCCATCGAAGACCCGCAGCACTTCTTCCAGAACGTGGGCAGCCGCATGCTCGTGCTCAACGGGGTCGACACGCGCACCAACAACCATGACACCGGCGTGCAAGGCCTCGGCTGTGGTCACAACGACGTCGAGCTTCCGGCGCTCGCGGCGCTCTTCGCGGCGCAAGTTGCCGGGCAGCGCGACATCCCCATGTCGTTCTTGGCCGCCGGCGCATACAACCGCACGGGCGACTTGGTGGGCGCCTCGCGTTTCCCCGGCGATAAGGTTGCACTCCTCACGGATCCATTCAAGGGCGGCGCCGGCGACGAGAAGCCCCTCATCTCGGATTTTGCGTCCAAGCGCATCCTCGAAGCGCGCAATGAGCGCATGCTCGCGCTCGAAGCGGCCACCACGTTGCCGCGTAGCAAACGCACGCTCAAGGCCATGCGCGACGCCACGCGTGGCGGTGGCGCTGTGAATCTGCTCAAGCAAGTGGCCTCGGCCCCGGCGCCCAGCATGGAAGGGCTCGCCGAAGGGTTGGCGCCGGAGACGCGCGATTATTGGTCTGCCAAAGAAGGGCAGAACGCCCGCTTCGTCAACCACGGCGCGCAGCTCGAAACCGTGCTCCGTTGCTTCCAGGCGGGCGTATCTGCGTCGGCGACGTATGCGCAAGGAGGCTTCGACACCCACTCGAACCACGACATTGCCCAGGGCAACGCCATGGCGTCGTTCGTGGCTCGCGTGCGTTACGTGATGCTCCGCGCGCAGCAAATGAACCTGGCCGACAAACTCTTCGTGTTGGTCACGTCGGACTTTGGCCGCACGCCCCGGTACAACACCGGCAACGGCAAAGATCACTGGAACGTCACGAGCGTGCTCCTGTCGGGCCCTGGCATTCGCGGTGGCCGCGTCATCGGCAAGACCGACGAGGGCCACAAGGTGTTCCGCGTCAACAAGACCAACGTCGCCCAGACGGTGCCCGACAGCGACACCACGGGCGCGCGCATCTACCCCTCGCAGCTCCACCGCGAGCTCCGCCGCGTCATGGGCGTCGACAAGGCTCCCTTCGTGGCGCAGGCCCCCCTGCCCATCACGGACGATCCGCTCCCCCTCCTCGCCTAGAGGACGGCGTTTTTCGTCGATACCGGCGCGCTAACGGCGGCGGGCGTGTGCGGCGTACAGGAAGTACGCCTCCGTGCCCGACGCCGTTATCGCTTGGTCTCGGCGAAAACCGCCGCCCTCTAGGTTAACGTTTGGGTCGGTCGACGGCGGCGGGCGTGTGCGGCGTACAGGAAGTACGCCTCGGTGCCCGACGCCGTTATCGCTTGGTCTCGGCGAAAACCGCCGCCCTCTAGGTTGACGTTGGGGTCGGTC
>JBIKNA010000211.1:0-11799 GCA_044358965.1 Polyangiaceae bacterium | reverse complement strand
GCGCATCGGCGACGAGGCCATCTTGGTCGTGCAGCTCTGGAAGCGCTCGGGCGTGCCCACCTTCGAAGAGATGAAAGACGTGATGATGGATCGCGCCTACGGAGACGCGCTCGATCGCCAAAAGAAGCTCTGGCTCCAAGAGCTGCGTCGCGGCGTGTACCTCGACATTCGGATGTAGCTGCCCCGGGGCCGGCACGCCAAACGCGGGGGCCATGCGCAAAGTGACCGGACCATCGTGCCGGCCCAAGCGGCCTTTGCTTACGGGTACACGCAGCGCAGGCTTTGTTTGCCGTACTTGTTGAGCAGGCTGAAGTTCCAGCCGTAGAAGCCCCACTGGTGCCCTTCGAAGGAGCCGTTGGCTGTCCAGCGCGTGGCAGTGCTGGCGGGGGTGGCGCTCACGTTGTTCACGTCCGAGGTGATCTCCATCATGGGGCCCACGAAATCGGCGTGGCCATTCGGCGAACGGGCCCGAAGGCGCCCCGGCGCATTGATGAAGACGATGTAGTCGGAGTTCACGAGGTTGGGGTACTCGTAGCTGTAGAGCTGGGTGGCCCATTCGATGGACCAGCCTGCCTGCGGAATGTAGCGATAGTTCGGATCGTTGGTTGGCAGGTTGAGGGCCCGAAGGGATGCGTCGTCGGCCGTGGGGAACCGGAACGCGAAGTACGTGGAACTGCTTTGCCCCTTGGGCAACGGTGAGCCCCAAGGCACCGGCCCATTGACGGCGCCGCCGTTGTTGGTCTGGCCGCTCAGGGCCTGATACTCGGCTTGGGTCTCGAGCCGGCCGCCGTCCCAGATGCAGAACGACTGCGCCATCAGGTAGTTCACGCAGTTGAGCGCTTTGGTGTCGTAGATGGCCTGGCTGTGCTCCGCCGGGACGTCACCAAAGTAGTTGGCTTGCACGGTGTCGCTCATCCAGTACGAGTGCGTGCCTGGGGAGCCGACGCTGCAGCCTTGCTGACCCAAACTCTGGCCGTTGAAGATGGTGCCACCCAGGTGGCGGTACGCGCTGGTGAAGATGCCGCGGTAGGCGTTTTGTGCAGGCTGCGTGTACTCGCGGTCCACCAGCTCTTCGGCGCCGCAGTTGCCGAGCTGCTCACACCCAACCATGCTGGTGGGCAGGTACAGGTCCCAGCGCGGGTCCATGATGGCGCCGTTGAGCTTGTTGGCGGCCCGGGCCTGCTGGATGAACGTGCGCACGTCGCCGTTGACGCGATCCATGAAGGCACGCATGCGGCCCGAGGTGACCTGGTACTTGTTGGCTTGGATGCCGCCGTTGCCCGCGGGGGCCGTGGCGCAGCAGCTCTCCCAGGTGGCGTCGCCGCGGCTGCCAGGGCCGCCAAAGCCGCAGGTGTCACCGCCATTTTGCGCCGTGCAGCTGCGCTTGATGGCGCAGGTCTTCTTGTAGTCGCAACCGTCGCTCGCACAGTCCGAGTGCTGCTTGCAGGCCTTGCCCGTGGCGCACAACGGGCCACCGCCGCCGCAGTCCACGTCGGTTTCGGTGCCGTTCTTTACCGCGTCTGTGAAGGTTGGCGGCTGGCACTTGAGACCCGTGCCCTTGTCTTGGCAAACGCCGCTGGCGCAGTCTCCGGCCACCTTGCACGTCTTGTTGTCGGCGCAGCGCGGACAGCCCGCGCCACCGCAGTCGACGTCGGTCTCGCTGCTGTTCTTGACGCCGTCGTCGCAGACCGCGGCCACGCACTTCTTGTTGGTGCACACGTCGCTGACGCAGTCGCCGCGCACGGCGCACTCTTTGCCATCTGCACATGCGGGCGCGGCGTTGCCACCGCAGTCGACGTCGGTCTCGGTGCCGTTCTTGACGGTGTCCGTGGGGCTCGGCGCCTGGCAAAGTTTGCCCTGCGGCGTGTCTTTGCAAACGCCGGTGGTGCAATCGAGTGGGTCGGCGCACTTCTTTTGAATGCCACACGCGGGGGCGGCGTTGCCGCCGCAGTCGACGTCGGTCTCGGTGCCGTTGAGCACGCCATCCGTGGGGCTCGGCGTCGCGCAGGTGCCGTTGCTGTTGCAAACCTTGGATGCGCAATCTGCGGGCTTCGTGCACTCCGGCGGGGGCGGCGGGCCAGCGTCCACTGCAGCATCGGGTTGTGGGGTGCTGGAATCGCTACCAGCGGCAGCGTCGGTCTGTGTTGGCGTCGACGTATCGGGCGTGTTGCCCGCGCTTGCATCGGGAACGGGGTCGGAGCCACCGGACTTGTCGCCGCACGCTGCCAACACGAGAGCGAGCATGGGAGCCAAGCACAACGCGGAGCGGTACGAGCGCATTCGGGTAGCGTAGCATCACGATCTGAGGGCGCGGGTTAACGTCCGCAGCGACTACGTGCGCGCACATTGGCGGTGCGCTGGCCGCGCCAAAATCACGGACGTATGGTCACCCTTGCTGGGTAGCTCTCCTCTTCGAAGGGGTCGACCTTGGCCTTCGACAGAACCCCGCGCAGGCAGGCAGCGCGGGCGTCGTCTCCGGGGACCAATACGGTCTGCACAGTGCCGTTGGACCCAAAGACCACGGTGCAGGCTCGCGGTGTGTCTTCGGTCCCTAGGCACGCGCGTGCATCGCCCTGCACGGCGCGAAGTGCCGCGGTGAGCGCACCAAGCGCCGGGTGCAGCTGTCTGGCCGGCAGCACTGTGGTGCCACGTGCCGGTCCAGCTTCTGCTTCTTGCCCCGTGGCCGCACGCATCGCCTGCAGCAAGTCTTGGGGGTCGGCGACAATGCTCGCTGTCTCCGGTGCGGGCGATGGCAAAGGCAGCAACAAGGGAGTCTCCGGAAGCACCGGCGGCGCCTCTTGTCGCGCGAGCATGGGGGTGCTGGGCGCCAATGCCGCGCGTGGCGCACCATACGGGGAACGCAGGGGGCGCGCCTTCGCTGCGTCCGGAGCAACTTGCACCACAACCTGCGGAACCACGAGCGTGCTTGCATTCTTGGGGGGCGTCGACGTAGGCGTTGCTGGCGAGAGGGCTTCCGGGGCCAGGGCAGAAAGCGCTTCACCGTGCCGAGCCTCGATGCCTCCGAGCCATCGGGTGAAGGTGCCGCTCGCCACGATGCCTGCAAAGGCATTGCCTCCAAGGGACACAGCACACACGGCAACCAAGAGCATGCTCGTGCGGCGCGGCCGTGACTTTGGCTCCGTTCGACGCAGGAGCGCGAGGGGCATCATGTCTTCGGGCACCGTGGGGCGGTCGTCGTCGGGCCCTTGGGGCACCGGGCCCGTTGCCTCTAGCGGGTAAGGCAAGGTTGGGCGCTCGCTCTCATCGGCGTATGCATCGTCGTAGCCCTGGCCGGCCTCATCGTCCCGCATCTTGGTCAAGATGGCTCCATGATCGTCGCAAGAGGACGTATGGGGTCTGATGAGTCCGCTGTTGTCGTCGTCGCGCATGATCTCCATTGGCTCCGTGATGCACTGCGCACGACCCATTGTCGTGCCTGCACCATCCCTCAGTGGGGTCGTCACCAAAGAACATTCACGCGCAAATGCCGTGCGCATGCATTTGTGTTCTGCATGTACTTTGTGTCCCGGCGGGCGGGACGGTCGTCCCAATTCGGGGACGCTCCCGGGCGCGCGCGGCGCTACTTTTTCATGTCGCCGCGCGAGAGCCAGGTCACCGCGTCGCCCAGCCCATCGAGGGTCAGTTGGTACATGGGAAACAGCTTGGACAACGGCTCTTGGGTGCCGCCGCGCCAATAGTTGGGCGGGTCTGGGTTGAGCCACGCGCTCTTCTTGAAGTGATCCGAAAGGCGCGACATCCAGTACAGACCCGTCTTTGGGTCTCCGCGCTCGCCGGTCGCGTAGTACTCCCAGTCGCCTGCGCCAAGCAGCTCCGAAGGGTGCATGGCAGCGTCGCCCACCACCACCAGCTTCCATTCGGGGGTGGCCGTATCCAGCACCTCTTGCAAAGGGACGGCGTCGGTGAAGCGCTCGGTCTCGAACAAGCGGCCGTAGACGCAGTTGTGAAAGTAGTACGTCTTGAGCGTTCGAATGTTGGACGCGCGTTTGGCCGCGGAGAACAGGCGCGACACCAGCTCGGCGTAGGGGTCCATGGAGCCCCCCACGTCCATGAGCAAGAGCACGCGCACGTTGGACTTGCGCGGTGGGCGCAGCACGATCTCGAGCTCCCCGGCGTTCTTGCCCGTCTCTTCGATGGTGCGATCGAGGTCGAGCTCCATTTCGGCGCCCTCGCGGGCAAACGCGCGCAGCTTGCGCAAGGCCACTTCGATTTGCCGAACGTCGAGCACCAAGTCCGAGCGGTACGGTCGGTAGCGCCGCGCATCGGCGATGCCCATGGCACTGCGGCCGCCACCCTTGGCGCCCACCCGGAGCCCCGTGGGGTGCTTGCCCTGGGAACCAAAGGGACTCTTGCCGCCGGTGCCGATCCAGCGGTTGCCACCGTCGTGACGCTCTTTCTGCTCGCGCAGGCGCTCTTCGAACAGTCGCTTGAGTTCCTCCATGTCGAGCTCTTGCAGCATGCGACGCTCTTCTTCGGAGAGCTCGTCGCGCAACTGCGGATCGCTCAGCCACTCTTCGAGCTCGGCCAGGAGCTCGAGCGAAGTGGCCTGCACGCCTCGAAAATGGCTCAGGAACGCCTCGTCGAAGGCATCGAGTTCGCTCTCCTTGTGCACCAAGAGCGCTCGGGCCACGTGGTAGAAGCCGTCGAGAGAACTTTCGTGCAGACCGCGTCCCAGCGCCCGCGCCAGCGTGATGGCTTCTTGCGGGCCCACCTTGAGCTTGCGCGAGCGCAGCTCGTAGATGAACGGAACGATGACCGCACTCATTGGGCGGTCCCGATGCCGCACCTGGCGTCGCCGTCGGTGCTCAAGATCAGCTCGTAGTCGCCAAGCTGCAGTTCGTGTTGCAGCACCAGCTTGCCGTCGAAGGCGCCTCGGGCGTCGGTGGCCACGGAGCCCACGAAAATGGTCTGGCCGTTGCTGCCACCGCGCAAGAGCACGTCGACCATCACGTGGGCGCAACGCTCGTTTTCGGCGCTGATGTGCCCTTGCACGGCCAGCGTGGCGCCGCGCACGACCTTGGCATCGACGCGCTCGATGACGATGGTCGACCGCGGGCGCTCGTCTTTGAGGTCCTGCATGGCGCGCTTCTTTGCGGCGCTGGCCCGGGACACCACGCCGCGGCCCGCGCCGGCACCGGGGGAGCCAGGCTCGGCCAGGTTCGTGAGGTCTGCGTTGTTGCCTGTGCCCGTTGGTCGCTGCGCCGTGGTGTCGCGTTGGCCGGGCTGAGGCTCTCGGGTCCGCTCGGCCAGCTCGGTGCCTCGCGTGGAGCCTGCGGGCCACTGAAACGGGTCGTCGGGGGTCTGGTGCGTGACGTTCTGGGACAGCGGATCGCGCATCATGCGCCCGGCTCCGCCCAGATCGATGCGCCGCCACAACTTGCCGTCGTGCACCTCGACCCATGCGTGGGCCTCGTTGGTGACCACGCGGGAGGGCAAACCAAGGTGGCTTGCGGTGACGAAGAAGGCAAAGGAACGATGGCGACAGACGCCCTTCTTGGAGAGCGCCAAGTCGAGATAGATGTCCCGGGAGGGGGCAGGCCCCTCGGGCGAGTCTTCGAAGCTGCGGAAGTAGCCCACCAGCTTGGCCAAGGCGTCCCGGGGGCGCATGGATGCCGACACGCCGATGTGCCGTTCGACCTCGACGGCGGCCCGGGCAGCATTCTCGGGCAACACCGCGGCCGGCGGAAGCTCTGTCCACCCGGGGTTGCCAAAGTCACCGCCGAACACCGCGCGGGGGACCGCAAGCTCCATGACGAGGCGCGCCCGAACCGCCGAGGGGCCCTCGATGAACCAGTTATCCGCTCCGTCGCGCATGAGGCGAAAAGACGGGCGGTCTTGCCCCGCGGCCAGCGTGGCGCGGAGCACACGGGATTTGGGCCCCACGCTGGGGATGCGCACGGGCTTCCGCGGCACCAAGTCCACCACCATGTCCGCAAAGAAGTGGTCTTCGTCGTCCGACAGCTTGTTGGGGCTGATGGGCAAGTCTTCGGTGCCCGTATCGTGCACGTGCAATATGTAGTTCGCATCGATGCTGTCGAAGGCATTGACGCGCTTGAACGGTGCTGTCGACGGCGAGAAGGGCTCGTCGTATGCGAGGGAGTCCGGGCGCTTGGTGTCGCGGTCGGGGCTGAAGGTGCTGTCTTGCGGGGCGTCGGGGCGCGTGGGCGAATAGGGGGCGTCTTTGGGCCCCGCGGGGCGGAACGGATCCGGTGCCTGCACGACGCCATTTTTGGTTTCGATGCCCGCGGGCATGTCGCCCACTACGGTGAGCCCCAGTGCCATGTCGTTGCGCGGGTTCTCGGCGATGCGTTCGTGCAGCGCGGGGCCGCCCTTGGCCCAGGCCACCGAAGCGCCGGCGCCACACAAGAGCGCAAGCACCAATGCAACCCGGCGAGCGGAAGTCCGAGGCAACGTCACAGGCAAATCATACACCCGCCCGGGGCCCCCGGAGGAGCCGGATCACCTGGTCGTGGATGGGGCCGGCGGTGGCCACGGCCGACAGGGGCGTTTGGGAGGCAGGGTCGAACTGCGCCAGGTCTTGCCCGTGCCAGTCCGTGATTTTGCCCCCCGCGCCGCGGACGATGGGCACGAGCGCGGCCACGTCCCAGGTGTGGAGCACCGGGTCCAGCATGATGTCCGCGAAGCCCGACGACAGCAGTGTGTAGCCGTAGCAGTCGCCGAAGGTGCGAAACAAGCGGACCGCGCGGGTGAGCGCGCTCCACCCCTCGGCGTCATGTGTGTCGCCCGGCTGCAGCGGATCCGTGCAGAGCAACGTGGCCTCGGAAAGCTCCGCGCACGGGCGCACGCACACCGTCACGTCATTGAGGGTTGTCGTCTGCCCGTCGCCCACCATCAGGTGACCTAGGACTGGTTGATGAATGACCCCGAGCACCGGGACGCCGCGATGAGCGAGGGCGATCATGGTGCCGAATAGCGGAACCCCGGTGATGAAAGATTTGGTCCCGTCGATGGGGTCGAGCAGCCAGACCCACTCGGCATGGGGGCGCTCGGTGCCGTACTCTTCGCCCACGATGCCGTGCGTCGGGTATCGCGCCGTGATCATCTGCCGCATGGTCCGCTCGGCGGCGCGGTCGGCGAGGGTGACCGGCGACGCATCTCCCTTGCGCTCGACCCGAAGGGAAACATTGCGAAACCAACGCAAAATCTCGTGCGATGCGGCCCGGGCCAGCTCGCAGGCAAATGCGCGGTGCTCAGACACCAAGCCGTGTCAGCGCAAGCTTTGGGCGTTGCGCGCGCCCGGACCGTGAGACCAGCGCCCGGGCTGATAGAAGTGCCCGCCGCCCTGGGACATGTATTGCGGCGCGCTCCACATGGCGCCCGGCGGAGGGTTCTCCCAGTGCCCGGGAATCCACGTGTATTGGACACCGTTCCAGTGCCAATAGCCGGTCACCCACACGGATTGCGCCGACGGCGATGGCGGCGGGGCGGCCTCGCTGACGGGGGAGGGCGGCGGAGCGTTGACGGCGATGCCGTGCGTGGGGGCAACGGGCTCGTTGGCGACGCAACCCGTGGCGAATGCGCCCGCGGAGCTACCGATCAGGAAGCATGCAAGATGCAACCAACGAGTGCTCATCGCCAAGGAATGTGACCGAGCGCGCCCCATATCGTTTGTACGCCTCCGCCCCAAGGTGTCTTCCCGCGTTTCTGGTTGCCGGGCCAGTTGCCGTGCGCTGCTTAACGCACCTCCACGAAAGGTAGCGCGGAAACCCATGTCGAACCCGTGCTTTTTGCGACGATCCCGCGCGCGCCCTCGGTGTGGGTAACTTCCGCACCGCGGAAGGAGGGTTTCCCGCCTCTTTGGTTTTCGCGCATCATGACCAAACGCTCATGACCGCGTTTGCTCCCCCCTTGGATTCGCTCTCCTCCGCGCTCGTCGAGCGCCTCACCCGCGGCAGTTTTGACGCCGAACGTTGGCTTGGGCTCGCCCGCAGCCTGCGCGAGCCTGGCGCAGCCGAGAAACGCGAGCAGCAAAATCGCTTTGCATCGGGGACCGTGCAGCCGCCGCGACCGGAGGAGATATCCAAGATCGACCCCGCTGAGCGCGCGCGCCTCGCCGAGGTGGGCGCCGCGGCCCTTGCCCGCGGAGAGCTCGCCTTCTGCGTCATGGCGGGCGGCATGGCCACGCGCATGGGAGGGGTTGTCAAAGCACTCGTGACAGCGCTGCCTGGACACACGTTCCTGTCCCTGCGCCTTGGCGAAAACCGCACCCTGAGCAAACGGGCAGGTCGCGCGGTGCCCCTGTGGCTCATGACCAGTGAAGCTACCGACGGGCCCATTCGCGAGGCCCTGGTCGAGGCCGGTGCGCCTCCGCACGTGCAGGTGTTTCGCCAAGACCTGTCGCTGCGCATGACCCGCACCGGAGAGCTATTTCGCGACGACGCCGGCGAACCCAGTACCTATGCCACGGGCCACGGCGACTTGGTCGACGCGCTTCGCCGTAGCGGCTACCTCGATGCGTTCGTGGCCGCCGGTGGCAAATACGTGTGGATTGCAAACCTGGACAACCTTGGCGCCTGCGTCGACGAAGCCGTGCTCGGCGCGTTCATCGAGTCGCACAAGAGCGTCATGGTCGAGGTGTGCGAGAAGGCTCCCGGAGATCGCGGGGGCATTCCCGCGCGCGTGCACGACAAGGTGCAAATCCTCGAAGAGTTCCGGTTGCCCAAAGACTTCGATGCCGACGCCGTGCGGGTGTTCAACACGAACACGTTCTTGGTCAAAGCGGAGCCGCTCCGCACGGCCCCCATCGACTGGAACTGGTTCTACGTCGAGAAGAAGGTCGGGACCACGGTGTGCGTGCAGTTCGAGCGCCTGCTGCAGGAGCTCACCGCAGCGCTCGACGCGGGCTACCTGCTGGTGCCCCGGGAGGGCAGCGCCTCGCGCTTCGTGCCCGTCAAAGACCACGAAGAACTTGCGCGGCGGCAGGACGAAATCTCGGCAGTCGCCCGGCTTCGGGGCATGGTGTAGGCTCGGACGCGCACCGTGTTCTTCAACGTCACGCACGAGTTCGACATCCCTCTCGACACCCTCGAGTTGGCCCTCTTGTCGCCCGAGCTCTACGAGCAAGTGCAGGGCCGCATGCGAGGCCTGGAGCTCACGGGGCAATCGCGGCACCGCCTCGAAGGCAAGACCTTGCTCCGCACGTGGGGGTACCGCTTCACGGCGCGCTTCCCGTTTGGCAAAGGCAATCTCAACCGGGAGCTTGGCGCCTGGGACGACAACCTTTCATACGATCGCGGGCGGCACGCGGGCGAATGGAACCTTGCGTTCCGCTCCGAGGCCTCGCTGGTGCCGCACCCTGCGCGTTACATCGAGGCCCAGGGCGAGTACCGCCTGTTCCCGTTGGGCGCTGGTCGAAGCCGGCGCATCATTTCTGGCCGTATGGAACTCAAGGTTCCCATAGCCCACGGCCTGGGCGAGCGGCTCATCGTGACCGAGCTGCGAAAAGCCTACGAGGCCGAAGCGCAGACATTACAAGACGTTGCCACGCTCGCCTGATTTCCTGCGCAACGGGCAGCCAACAGCGGTCGATGGGGTGTCTGCGTACACCCCCCCCAAAGGCCCTTCTGGCCGTCCGGAGACCCCTTGCACTTGGGCCCCTTCGTGCCAGAGTTTTTGCGCCTCACCGCCCGAAAGGAATGCCCAGTGATCCGTCGCGCCGTTCGCTCTCTTGCCCTTCTGCCGCTTGTTGCCTGCGGCGTCTTTGGTGGTGGCACCGAAGAGTCGCCGGCCCCGGTTGCCGAGCCAACGCGAACGCCCGAACAAGAGAAGCAGAAGGCTGAAGACAACGCGAAGCCCATCGACGCCACCGGAGTCGCACCACTCGAAGGGGTCTTCGTGTCGTCCGCTGCCCTCGATGACGCCGGCGACGGCAGCCGCGAAAAGCCTTTCAAGAGCATCAACAAGGGGCTCGCCAAGGGCAAAGAACTCGGCAAGCGCGTGCTCGTGTGTGCGGTAAAAGGTGCGCCATACACGGAACAGATCACGTTGGTCGACGGCGTGTCGGTGTTTGGTGATGTGGTCTGTGCCGATGGCAAGTGGGCCGTCGACAAGACCGCGCGCGCCGAGATCGTCTCCCCGGAGAGCCCCGCGCTCGTGGCCGAGGGGCTCAAGCTCAAGGTGCGTGTCGAGGGCTTCGACGTCACCGCTCCGGACCTGGGCATCGAGGCACCCACGCCAAACTCCGTGGCCCTGCGGGGCCGCGACGTTGCCGATCTGACCTTTGCGCTGGGTAGCCTCCGCGCGGGCAACGCGCGCCCGGGCAAATCAGCCGGCGCCGCGCCCGAGCAACAGAACGTCGGCGACATATCTGGCGGCAAAGGCGCCAACCGCCGTGCGTGTGGCATCGGAGACGTCTGCGATCCGGGTTTGGGCGGCAAATACGGGCAAACCCAAGATGGCGCCAATGGGGGCGTCGGGGCCTGCAAGTTCGGAGACGCTGGGCGCGCGGGCGGCAAAGGGGGCTACGGCGGATTTTGGTTCGCTGGGTACAGCAATCCCGATCTCTTTCAGGCACCCGTGGGCACGGCGAACCTCTCCGACACCGGGGAAGCCACGGATGTGCCGGGCGGGGCGCTGGCGGCGTTCTCAGGCCCGGCCAGCTCGGCGGCGGGCAAAACGGGGATCGATGGCATTGCCGGGGCCGATGGCAGCAACGCCGACGCGAGCGTTTCTGCTCCTGGTCGCTTCGTCCGGGACGGGTTCGTTCCTGCAGATGGAGCGAGCGGCAAAGCCGGAGGCTCCGGCGGCGGCGGCAGTGGTGGGGCCGGTTCAACGTCGATGATGATTCCAGGCACGGGTACCAGCTGCGTCATCACCTCGGCAGTGAACGGAAAACACTTCTACGCCGCCGGAGGAGGCGGCGGGGCGGGAGGCTGCGGCGGGCAACCCAACGAAGCCGGGGCCGGGGGCGGCGCGAGCATCGCTGCGCTGCTCGTGAGCGCAGTCGTCAATTTCGAGACCACGCGCTTGCGCACCGGGGCCGGCGGCGCTGCTGGGCGCGGTGGCTTCGGCTCACCCCCCACTGCCGGCGGAGCGGGCGGGCTCGGTGGTGACAACACCAACACCTGCGCCAACGCCGGCAGGGGTGGTTCCGGCGGTTTTGGTGGCGTTCCCGGCTTTAGTGGCCACGGCGCAGGCGGTCCCAGCATCGGCGTTGCCTACGCCGGCAAGGCGCCTACGCAGGTAGACACCACCATTACGCTGGGCACGCCCGGCAACGCGCAAGACGAGGCCTCGTTTACGTTCCCCAACGGCACAGTGCAGCGCATTCCCAAGGGCGCGGCCGGCGAGGCCCGGGAGCTCTTCTCGTTCTCGGTCGAGTAGCCAGCTGGCGCCGCTCGGGTGCGTCGCGCTGCGCGACTGGGTTCGCAGGCCCGGGGGCGGGGCGAAGTGCCCCCCAAAAGAGCCCGAAAACTGACGAGGGAGGCCGTTTGCGGGTACCCTGAGGGTCCCGACTCGGAAAGGACCTTCCTTGCGACAGCTGTTCTTGCGGCGCCTTCTCCCTTTGACCTCTTTGGCCGCGGCCTGCGTGCTTGGCGACGGTGGCGTTGCGTCGGCTGGCGAGCCGTTCCCGGCCCGCGCCGAGCGACTGGCCTCGCCCGGGCGCAGTGTGGCGGCAGAAGACAGCGCTGAGGCCCTGGTCCTGAACCCCGCCAACCTGGCCAACATGCAAGGTCGCGAGGCACGCTGGACATACCTTCGCTGCGGCGACGACATTCGCCGCGCCGCCTGCGGTCACTCCGCAGACCTGGCCACGGCGCT
>JBIKNA010000623.1:0-3523 GCA_044358965.1 Polyangiaceae bacterium | reverse complement strand
TTTCATCCGGGATGACCTCCTTCAAAGCTCAAGGGCACAACCTTGATTCGAGGCATCCCGGATACCTTCTTTCCGACCGTGCGGCCCGCACGACGTGCCGCGCCCGCCGCGCCAACCTCGAAGCCAAGCCGAAGGCTCTTCCGCCATTCCGCGGCCCGCTTCGCTCCGCCTTCACCCAAACCGACCGTCACCACCATCTCGAAGTGCAGCCTGCTACAGCTGACTACGCACCGAAGGAGCGGCAACCCGCGGCGCAACCATGGCGGCTCGCACGGCGGGATCTTGGGCGTAGCGCAGCGCCAGCACGGCCTTGAGCGCCATGACCAGCTGCCGCACGGCGTAAACCCTGCTGCGCAGGAGCTGCGACACAATCAAAGAGCGCTCGGCCACCGGGAGCCCAAGCAAGGTCTTGGGCGCGCGCAAGAGCAGGATGGGACCGAGCACACAAAAGTAGAGCGCGAGCCTCAGCCCCAGCGCCGGCTCGAGCGGCACCGCCGAGAGCGTGTCGCTGAGGAAGGCGCCGGGCCCTAGAGAGGCGAGGCCTTTGGGGAGCTTTGACCCGGCTTCCGGCGCCGGAAAGAGCGCGTCGGCCACCGCATCGACGAGGGAGAACTCCGCGGGGGAGAGAGAACGAAGCGAGATCATGCGCCCCCCTTGGACTTCTTCTTCTTGGGGGCCGCGAGGCCTTGGCGGTCGAGCCACGCCGTATCGATGGCGGCAAGGCCATCGCGCACAGCGTTGCGGGCCGACTCGGGTTGCCCCGACGCGATGAGGCCGATGAGCACCTCGTAAAGCATGATGGAGTCTTGGGGCCGGTCGTAGATGCGGGCGACGAGCAAGGGGTGCTCGTCGGGTATGCGGGCGAAGGTGTTGAGCACGAGCTCGAGCCCCACGTTTTTTCCCGCACGGATGACCATGCGCTGAAAGGCAATCTCGCCCCGGGCGAAGGCCACGGCATCGTGGAGCCGCGAGGGCTGCTCCGCGGCCAGCTGCCGCAAGCGCACGAGATCGGCCTCGACATGCCGCTCGGCGGCGAGGGCCACGGCTTCGGCCACGAGCACGGTGCGAACCTCGAGGAGTGAGACCAAGAGCTCTCGGTACGCGGGCTCCTCCGGCGAGAGCGACGCGAGGAGCGTGGCGAGGGTGTCGAGCCCCGCGCGCTCGCGCCAGGACGTGACCAACGTTCCTGCGCCGTGCCGGGTGGCCACGAGCCCCAGCGCTTCGAGGCGGGCCAAGGCCGCACGCAGCGTGAGGCGATTGACGCCAAGGGCCAACGATAGCTCACGCTCGGAGGGCAACCGAGACCCCGCGGCGAGGCGCCCGGAGAGGATCTCGCTCTGCAGACGGTCGGCCACGGCATCGACGACGCTGGACCTGGCGACGGGACCGATGGCCGCAAGGGTATCTGCGCCGACCGGCGGGAGCGCCACGCTGGACTGGGCGGGCACCTTGGGATTTTTCATACGTTTCACGCCTCCGGGGCACCCGACATTCAGCGAGTGACTGTGTGGTTGAACCAGTTAGCCACAGAAACTTTTGTGCGCAAGTTGTTTACTTCCGCCCGCCCACCCCACCCCCTCCTAGGGGCAGAGTTCGGACAGCGTAGCGGCCGCGTCCGGGGCCCCCTCGCACCGGTCCGCGGGCGTCGGCACCGATGCATCTGGCCCAAGCACGTAGGGCTTGATGGGCTGGGCCTCGAAGCGAAATGCGACCGAAAGCGCGTCACACCTGTCGCCTACGAAGCGCCGATTGGGGTCCAGCGTGAAATCCAGCCCCGAGCAAAGCTGCTCCCGGAAGACGTTGAAGAGCACCGGATTCTTGCAAATCACGTTGTCGCCAAATCGGATGCCTCTCAGAACTCGAGCGGCCAAGACGGGATCGAGAATGCCCGCGGCAACTCCAATCACCTTGGTGATCCGGCCGCTCGAATCGCGGGTCAACGTTGCCCGCAGGATCGGCTTTTCCAAGGTCAAGCGCATGCCCGCGATGGGTAATGACAGCTCCTTGAAGCCGGTCACGACGAGTTCGCCATTGGTGACGTAGGCCGTCGACACGACAAGTGCCGGTGCCGGTACGTCGGCATAGTCGGCCAAGCGCGTGAGCGCGGTTCCATCCGGGAGCGCCCACTCGTCCTCCCCGTTGCCGCACGGCACGTAAGTGCCCGCATCTTTGCCCGCCGCGCCGGCATCGCACGCAGCGGACGCGCGCAGGATGCCTGGGCTCAGCGTGACTGCAGCGGAGACTTCGCGGTCGTCGTCGTTGCCGTTGTAATTGCCCACGTAGAGCACTGTGCCGTTGAGCCCCTCATCACTCCCGCCGATGAGGCTGACGGCATCCTCAAACGCGCCCTTGAGGGCGGACAAGAGGCCGTTGTCGATCCCCCCCACGCCGTCACAAGCGGGAGATCCCCCGTCGGGTGGGAGGCACGTAGGCTGGCCGGAAGTGAGCTGCCCGTCGGCGTTACATAACGTCGACTCGCAGTCCAAGTTGGCGCCGGGAAAATCTTTGTCGTTCTCCCGAAGCACGAGCTTGCGCATCACGAACCATTGAGGCCCCGTGGAGCCCGCCACGCTGGCATCTGGACGAGGGGGGACGTCAGGACACTGCGGGCCAACGTCGGGCACGTTGGCAGCATCGACAACGTCCGGCGTTCCTGCATCGTCGGGTCGGCCACCTTGGGGACCTTCGAGTCCAACGAGTGCCCGACAAGCCATGAGGAAGAGCGGCAGACCAAGCGCGCCCAACACCATCCCGCGTAACCGGGTCATCAAAAGATGCCCCCGAGCGACGCGCCGGCCCCCGCTCCATCGAAACGTGGACCGAGACGGAGTTGTCCTGCGGCCCTAGGCTTCGAGCTGATGACCAAGTACACGCCTACGATACCCGCCGCCGCCCCGACAACCGCGGCGACTGTCGCGATGTCTGCATAGGTGGTGCCTCGCTTGTACTCGTCCGTTGCCTTGTTGAAGGCGTCGTTCCGCGAGCCGTCGGCGCGGAACTCGTAGCAGGGTGAAGCACAGGCGTCTCCGGTCTTTCCGGCCTGGGCAAGGGCAAGGCCGCCCAAAATACCGCTCGCAACGATGCCAACACCGCCAAACCCCGCGACGACGAAGCCCACGGTGCGGCGCGCGCGGCTCGCAGCGATGGCCTCGACGCTGAGCGGATCTGCGCGCGACAGCAGGGACTCCGTCGGCATGGGGGCCAGGGCAGGAACGTCGAGGACGACCATGGCCCCCTCGGCGGGTGCGGGCAGGTCCAGCTCCGCGGGTTGATAGCCAGGCCGCGCTACCTGCACGCGATGCACCATGGGATCCACCGGGAGGCCCGCGGGTAAGAGTTCCCGCGGCTGCTGAACACCATCGACACGGACGGCAAGATCTTTGGTGTCGTCTTCGGGCCGCAGGCGCAACTTGAGCCGCGGCATGCGCGGGCGCAGGGCCTCGGCTTTGCCGCGCGCCAGCGACGCCCGCTCGGTCTGGGGCGGCACCGCTTGCAAGGCACGCTGCTCTACTGCGCGGTCCAC
>JBIKNA010000622.1:0-3524 GCA_044358965.1 Polyangiaceae bacterium | reverse complement strand
ACGACGTGCGGCGGCTGGCGGAAGAGGGGGTCGACCTTTCCTTGCGTCTTCGAGCCACTTCATCTGTAGAAGTGGCGCCGGCGCTATTCGGCCACGAGGCGCTCGTGCGCGACCTCTCGGAGCTCGCGGCGTTGGCCATGGATCTGTTCGAGGCTCGCGAAATAGGGCTTCGCCTACGCAGCCTTTCGGCGCCCATGTGCCCTAGGTTTCATGTCGACCGCGTGGTTGCACGCATGGTGTGCGCTTACCAGGGACCCGGAACGCAATGTGTGCCCGATGGCAGCATCGATCGCGCTCGCTTGGGAGGCGCCTCGGACGACAGCGCTCTGCTCGCGCCGGGCACGCGGCCCCTGGTGGTCCCCACCTTCGCCGTGGCCCTGCTCAAGGGCGATGCCTTCCCCGACCACCAGGGGCATGGCGTTGTCCACCGGTCACCCCCCGCAGACCGTGCATCTGTACGGCGGCTCTTTCTCTCCATCGACTTTCTGGAGTTCTAGGCATGCCCATGACGACGAAAACATCTGGGCGCAGCGAAGGAACCAAGGCCAAGCTTCCGGTCACCGTGCTGTCGGGCTTCTTGGGCGCCGGAAAGACCACGCTGCTCAACCATGTCCTTGGAAACCGCCAAGGGTTGCGGGTTGCCGTGCTGGTCAACGACATGAGCGAGGTCAATGTAGACGCCAAACTGGTGTCTCAGGGCGTGGCGCAGCTCTCCCGCGTCGACGAGAAGCTCGTGGAGATGCACAACGGCTGCATCTGTTGCACCCTGCGCGAGGATCTGCTCCTCGAGATCACCAAACTCGCCCAAGAGGGGCGCTTCGACTGCTTGTTGGTGGAGTCCACGGGCATCAGTGAGCCCATGCCGGTTGCCGAGACCTTCGCGTTCGAACTCGACGATGGCAGCAAGCTCTCAGACGTGGCTCGGCTCGACACCATGGTCACGCTGGTCGACGCCGAGCGCTTTCTCGCAGACTGGAAGAGCGAAGAGCAGCTCTCGGACCGAAAGCTCGCCGCGGCCGACGAAGACGAACGAACCATCGCGGACTTGCTCGTGGAGCAGGTGGAGTTCGCAAACGTATTGGTCGTCAACAAGTGCGATCGCATCGACGAGGCGCAGCAGCAGAGGCTTCTTGCCATGCTGTCGTCCCTCAATCCCGACGCACGCATCATCACCGCGACCCGCGGACAGGTTGCCCTAGACGAGGTTTTGAACACCGGACGCTTCGATATGGATCGGGCCTCCGCGGCACCTGGGTGGATGAAGGCGCTCCGTGGGCAAGAGAAGTCCGAATCCATCGAGTTCGGGATCTCGAGCTTTGTGTACCGCGCGTCAAGGCCGTTTCATCCCAAACGGTTCTACGGGTTCTTGCACGAACAGGGCTCCGCGTGGACGGGGGTCCTGCGCTCCAAAGGCTTCTTCTGGCTCGCGACACGCAACGACGTGGTTGGTGCTTGGTCCCAAGCCGGAGGTTCGGGGAGCTTCGAGCCGGCTGGCATGTGGCTGGCCGCCCTGCCCAAAGAGCAGTGGCCCGACGACGAAGATACGGTGGCCGACGCCAAGCGACACTGGTCCGAACCCCACGGAGACCGAAGGCAGGAGCTGGTCTTCATCGGGCAACACATGGACCAAGTCGGGCTCCGTACGGCGCTCGACGCCTGCTTGCTCACGGAGAGCGAACTCAAGAAGGGGCCGCTTGCTTGGCGCAAGTTGTCCGACCCGTTCCCGAGCTGGGACCAAGACGAAGAGGAGCCGTCATGAGTCAGGATGAGAGCAAGGAGTACGAAGGCAATACCCCGGACCTCAACCGCGACTTCGTTGGAACCGGTACCTCGCGCGGTGGGGCCAAAAAGCGTTTGGTGCAGCGCTTGGGTATCGGGCCAGGGTTTCGCTTCGACTACAAAGACCCGCAGACGCTCAAGTACTTCATCACCGATCGGGGGAAGATCGTCCCGCGACGGGTCTCGGGGCTCTCGGCGCGGCAGCAGCGCGATTTGGCCTTGGCAGTGAAGCGGGCGCAGAACATCGCGCTCCTTCCTTACACGAAAGGAGACATCTAGTGCTCCCGGTCACTGTGCTCTCGGGGTTCCTTGGTGCTGGCAAGACAACCTTGCTCAACCAGATGCTCGGCAACAGCGAGGGCCTTCGCCTTGCGGTCATCGTCAACGACATGAGCGAGGTCAATGTCGACGCGAGGTTGGTGGCCAACGGTCAGAGCGCTCTCGCCCGGACCCAAGACAAGCTGGTCGAAATGAGCAACGGGTGCATCTGTTGCACTCTGCGCGAGGACCTATTGCTGGAGGTCGCAAAGCTGGCCCGAGAGGGGCGCTTTGACGCCTTGGTCATCGAGTCCACGGGGATCGGAGAGCCCATGCCCGTGGCAGCCACGTTTTCGTTCCGCGACGACAAGGGCTTCAGCCTCTCGGACGTTGCAAGGCTCGACACCATGCTGACCGTGGTGGATGCGTCGGGGTTTCTGCGCGACTACAGCGCAATGGAGAGCCTCAACGACCGCGGCATTGGTGTCGATGCGTCAGACGAAAGGGGCATCAGTGAACTCTTGGTGGCGCAGGTCGAGTTTGCCAACGTGATCGTCATCTCCAAGACGGACCTGGTTTCGAACGCCGAGCGAACGCGCCTTCAGGGGATCTTGCGGCAGCTGAATCCCGAAGCCGACCTGGTGATCGCGGACCATGGGCGAGCGCCGCTGGCGCGGGTGCTCAACACCGGGCGCTTCGACAACGACAAGGCCGCGAGCTATGCGGGGTGGGCCCGGGAGATGGCGGGGATCCACACTCCCGAGACCGAGGAGTACGGCATCAAGAGCTTCGTGTTCCGCGCGCGCCGCCCGTTCCATCCGCTCCGTTTGCACGTCGCGTTCTCTTGTGAGTGGCCCGGGGTGCTTCGCTCCAAGGGCTTCTTTTGGCTCGCCAGCAGACAAAACGAAGTCGGCATGTGGTCCCAGGCAGGGCCGGCCTGTCGGACGGAACGCGCTGGTTTCTTCTGGGCAGGCATTCCCTCGGACCAATGGCCCAAGGACCCGACCGCGCGCAACGAGATCACGAGCCGCTGGCGAGAACCCTTTGGCGATCGTCAGCAGGAACTCGTGCTCATCGGCATCGGCATGGACGAGCCTGCGCTACGCGAACAGCTCGATGCTGCGCTGCTTACGGACGAGGAGATGCGCATGGGGCCTGCGGCCTGGGCGCGCTTACCCGATCCATTTCCGGCTTGGGGGCCCACGCCCGACGTAGCGCCACAGCAAGAGGTCGCTTCACCCTAAGGCCGTCGACGGACCAAACATCGCCACACGCAAAACACAAAAGGAGGATTCCCATGCGCGACACCATTCAGCTCGTTTCTACCGCCGGCACTGGCTACGCCTACGTGACGACCAAGAACAAGCGGACCCAGACCGAGAAGCTGGAGATGACCAAGTTCGACCCCATTGCGCGCAAGCACGTGCTCTTCGTGGAGAAGAAGATCTCGAAGGGATAGCGCCGCGTCGGCGCAACCTTTCCGGCGG
>JBIKNA010000014.1:0-38694 GCA_044358965.1 Polyangiaceae bacterium | reverse complement strand
TCGCCCGATGGGGCCAGCCGCGCAAAGAGAGACGGCACGGCACCAACAGACATTCACCCAAGGGTACCAGAAGGCGATCTGGCGCCTCCAGCATTTGGGTAGGATGTTTGCCCACCCCTCCCCCGTGCCCACCCTTTGGCCTGAGCGTTGGCCTCGCGAATCGCCGCAGTAAGCGCCACCTCGTCGAGGCCGGCATCCGCCACTTGGGGCTCGCCCAGCACCACGAACACCCTCGAGAACGGCAGCGGCAGTGCAAAGCGGTCCCAGGCCTTGCGGAACACAAAGGCGTACGGGGCAAAAGCCCCCATCGGCACCACCTTGGCTCCGGTTGCCCGCGCCAGCGTCAGCGCACCGCCTTTGGCTTGGCCTCGGGGGCCCCGCGGTCCGTCCACGGCCATGGCGACGTCGTTGCCGCCGCGTTGCGCGCGCAAAAGACCGCGCAGGCCCATGGCTCCCGCGCGGGAACTCGAACCTCGGCACACAACGAAGCCCAAGAGGGCGAGCGCTCGGGCCTGCATCTCGCCGTCCTTGGACAGACTGACGAGCACACTGGTTCGGCTCGGACGCCGCCACGCCAACAGCGAAAACTGTGAGCCGTGAAAGAACGAGAGCACGAGCCGCCCAGGTGCACTGCGAAGCGCCACGGGCTCCTGCACCGCCACGCGCAGCGTGCGCAGCCAAGCCCAGGCCAAGAGGCCCAGGGCGAAGCCGAGCACGCGCCGGAACATCACCCCTTGAGCTCGGCCAGCATGGTCTTGGCCTGCGCGAGGCCGGGCTCGTTCTCGAGTGCGCGCTCGAGCATCTGGATGGCCTTGGGCTTGTCGCCCTGCTTGTGGCTGATCTCGCCCAGGCGCAAGAAGACCTCGCCCTTGGTGATGCCCGAGTTTGCATCGAGCTTCTGCAGCAGAAGCGCGCGGAAGGTCTTCTGGGCCCGCTCGAGATCACCGATATCGATGGCCAAGGTACCGAGGTCCCGCAGCACCTCGATGGACCCCGGATCGATCTTGAAGGCCAGATCGAGCTGCGTCAGCGCCACGTCGCGATCGCCCAGGCGCGAGAGCGCCCGACCGAGCCGGTGGTGGTACAGACTGAGCTCTTTGGTCCGCTTGGTGCCAAACGAGGCGATGATGCGCTCGAGCACCTGCGTGGCATCGCGCTCCCGTGAGGCTGCCGAATAGGCATCGCACAACAGAAGCAGAAGCTCCCGGTCCTGCGGTGCAAGCTCCGCAGCGCGCTCCAGCAGCGGGACTGCGTCTGCCGGCGCCGAGCGCTCCTTCATGTGGATCTCGGCGGCCTTGCGCAGGAGCCTTGTCTGCTCTTGCGCGAGCTTCGTCGCGTCGGTCTCCGTGTCCTTCGCCTGGTCGGCGTCCTCGGCGAGCATCGCCGCGAGCTGTTCCCACCGCTTCTGCTTGTCGTAGAGCGTCCGCAGCCGGCCGCGCACATCGGTGGCCCGCGGACGCACGGTCAACGCGCGACGCAGCGCCGACTCGACACCGTCGACGTTACCCTGCTTCTCCTCGGCATCGGCCAAGCGAAGCGACAGCGCCACGGTTTCGTCCTCGGACGACTCTGCCCCGAGCAACGCCGTTAGCGCGCTGGCTGCACGCTCCCAGGCGCCCTTGGCTTCGGACAAGCGGGCCACGGACACCAACGCCTCGTGATGCGTCGGCTCTTGCGCCAGCACCGCTTCGTAGGTCTCGAGGGCGCGCTTCGGGTCTGCGAGCGGGCCTTCGAGCACCGTGGCCAGGCGTACGCGATCCGACTGCTCGGCCTTGGCATCACCCCGTTCTTGCGCACGCGCGATCTGCGCCGAGAGGTGATCGGACAGCTCGCCGAATGCCCCCATTCCCTCGAGCAGCGCCGCAAGCTGCGTCGCCGCCGTCGGATGATCGGGCTCCTCTTCGAGAATGGCCCGCAAGGTGTCTACGGCATCGCGTTTGGCGCCGAAACGCTCGCCTTGGATGCGGGCGATGTCGACGCGCAGCAGCGACCGCGCCTGCGCCGAATCCGCGACGTCGACCAGGCGCCCCAAGAGCTTTGCCAGCTCTTCGAAGCGGTCTTGGGCCTCATACAAGGCACGAAGCCGCGACGCCGCCTGGGCGTCCGTGGGCTCTTGCTCCAGGATGCGCAAGTACATCGCAATCGCATCGTCCTTTTTGCCCAGGCGGGTTTCGAGCACGTCCGCGGCCTGATGCATCAGCCGGGAGATCTCCCCCGCATCGGTGGACAGCTGCGCCCGCCGCTGCAACAGGGAGGTGACTTCCGCGAAGTCAGAAGCGCGCTCCCGAAGGACCGTAAGCTCGCCCAGGGCCCATGCGTCGGCTTCGTCCTCCTGCAAGAAGTCTCGCAGGATGGACTCGCCTAGCTCGGCGTCAGCTAGAGGGCTCTGCGACAGACCGTAGGCCTCCGTGTACACCGAGCGCTTGCTGCCGAGGTCCGTTTCCAGCTTGGCCCGGGTGCGCAAGGTGGCAACGAGATCTCGCTCGCGCCCAGCGGCGCGCTGCAGCGCCTCGATGGAGGCCACGATCTCGGCGCTTTGGGGGTTGGCGGCGAGCGCCCGGGTCAGTGCGGCTTCGGCCCCGGGCAGATCACCCAAGTGCTCTTTGCGCCAGCCCGACAGGCGCACCCAGAGCGCCGCGGCGGTGCTCTCGGCGATTTGCGCAAGGTTCGGACTGCTCATTTGCGCGCGCCTCGATTCGTACTGCTCGAGCGCGGCGGCCAGCGTGGCCTGCGCAGCTTGGAACGTACCGCCTGCAAGGGCGAGTTCCTCGAGGCGGGCCACCGCGGCTTCGTCCGTCGGGTCCAGCGTCACGGCGCGCTCGGCGGCATTCTGCGCACGGTCCTGGGCGCCCACCTCGGTGCCAAGCACCGTCGATAGCTCCAAGAGCGCGAGCAGCTTGTCGCGCTGCGACGGCGCACGTTCCACGCGCCGTTCGTAGATGCCCGCGAGCGCATCTCCCATGGAGAGCTTGCGATACACGGACTGCAAGATGTCGAAGGCATCGTCGAAGAGTGCCTCGTCCGGCAGCAACGCCTCTACGGCCAGGCGGCTGGCCTCGTGGTCCGGCGCCTGCTCCAGCGACAAACGCAACGTCGCGACGCCTTGTGTTCGGTCCCCCAGCTCGCCCAGCTGCAAGACGCCGAGGCGATGGTACAAGTCCGCTTGCGCCCGAGGATCCGATGTGAGAGCCACCCGTCGCTCGAGCACCTGCGCGAGCTCTTTCGTCTCGCCGAGCCCCGCCAGCACCGGCTCCAAGGTGGACAAAATTTCCACGCTGTCGCCCCGCCGCTCGGCGGCAAGACGGAATGCGCTTGCGGCCCGCGGAAGGTCTTTGAGTCGCTCGGCGCAGATGGTGCCAAGGCGCAGATAAAGGCTTCCAGTGATTTCCGCTTCGAACAACGCCCGGGCGCGCTCGTCGAGCACCGTGGCGTAGCTGGCAAAGGAGTCTCCGCCGGCGGCTTCAGCTACCCGAACGATGCTGTCGTGCAGCGTGGCTTCGTCGGGCGTCTCGGACACTGCGCGAAGCAGCGCTTCGAGAGCCCGCTTTGGGTCCTGCAGTTGCGTCTCGAGAAGTTCCGCGAGCGCACGCAGGGTCTGCGCGCGTTCCGCCGGGTCTTGTTGCGCCCGCAAGCGCAGCTCGAGCACCGCAGCCAAGTCCTCGCCGCGCCCGGCGGCGCGCAGCACTGGTTCGAGCATCTCGGCCGCTGCCAGCCGGATCTCTTCCCGAGCTTCACCCAGGGCGCGCACCTGCTCCGCCACCCCTTCGTGGAAGCCCCCGGCGAGCACCTCGCGGTAGGCCTCGAGCGCCGCCTCCGCGTCGTCGATCTTGCCTCCCAGAAGAGCGCCGATCTGCGCCAGCAGTTCTCGGCGTTCGGCGTCGTTCTCGGCGTTGGCGGCTCGCAGACGCAGGTTCTCGAGCAGCAACCCCCACTGCTCCTCGCGTTCGTAAAGCTTGCCAAGCTTGGCGACGACATCACGATCGCCCGGCCGCATGGTCAGCGCGTCGTTGAGCAACGCGATGGCCTGCCCGCGCTCGCCCAAGCCAGCGTCATACTTGTCTGCCGCGTCCACCATAAGCTGGAAGCGCAGGCCTTCGTCGTCTTCGCCACAAAGCTCGATACGACGCTTGTATAGGTCCACGAGCCGCGCGGCGTCGTTCTTCGCCTCGTACAGGGCAATCAAGTTGTCGACGGTGAATGCGCTGTCGGGTTCCAATTCAAGGGCGCGCTCGTATGCATCGATGGCGCCTGCAGCGTCGTCGAGCATGTCTCGCTTGGCCTCGCCAATGCGCCGCCAGGTGCTCGCCCGCTCTTCGTCACCGTCGAGCAGCTCCACCTTTTTGCCAAGAACCCGCACCAGCACTTCCCAGTCGGACAACAAGGTCGCGAGCATGTCCATCTCTTCGAGCGGGGGCAGCTCCGACTCGTCGAGCTTGTGCAAACGCTCCCAGGCATCGAGGGCCTTGCGCGGATCGTCCCTCCGGGCGTCGTGCAGGCGCGCGAGCGCCGACAGCAGCTCTTGCTGACCAACCCCCTCGACCTTGCCGATGGCCACTTCGTAGGCGTTGGCGAGATCATCCCAACGCTCCGTGAGCACCGCCAGGCGGTCCAGCTGTTCCCTCGCCTCCCCGTCCTCCGGGTCGAGCACGAATGCATCGCGCATGGCCGAGAAGGCCCGCTGCGGATCTTTGGCCCGCTCTTCCCATAGGCGAGAGACTTCTCGCAGGATAACGACCTTGTCCGAAGCGTCCGTGGCCACCTTTAGCCGCTCGTCGCCCAAGGCAATGAGCTTCTCCCAATCGTCCTCGGCCTCGTAGACCGGCTTCAGGATGTCGATGACCCGGGCGCGATGCGCGTCTTCCTGCAGCAAGCGCGCGAGCGCCGCTTTGGACGCATCGCGGGCGGAGCCCACGATGGCAGACTCCAGCACGGCCTGGTACTCGTCGATGGCCGAGGGAATGTCGGCCAAGCGCTGTTCGTGCAGCTTGGCAAGCGCGGCGCGGTACCTGGTCTCCTCCTCGGGCAGCGCGCTCTGCTCCGCGCGACGCCTTAGCAGGTCGGCGAGATCACGAAAGCGCTCGCCCTTTTCGTAGAGCGCTGCCAACGCGTCCAAGGCTGCCGCATCGGTCTCGTCGATCTCCACGGCCGATCGGTAGGCCGCAATGGCGGCCTCGTCGTCGCCGAGCTCTTTGGCCGAGAGCGCCGCGATGGTGTGGAAGATCCGCAAGCGATCTTCCGGGTCCGAACGGAAGTCGAGCGCTTCGCTGTGCAGTTGCACGCGATCTTTGGACCGCCCCAGCGACACCAGCAATGCGTCGATGGCTTGGAACCATCGGACGCTGTCTTCCGGCGCAAAGGCATAGGCCCGGCGGAACCAGGACAACGCCTGCTCCTTGTCGCCGGTCTGCTCGAACAGCTCGGCCGCACGGGCACAGAGTTTTGCTGTGGCCGGCTCGTCCGAGGTGATGGCCCCAAGGGCCTCGGCGTAGATCTCCGCCAAGCGCCGCTCGGCATTGGCCACGCGCGCCAAGCGCTCGAGCTCGGCCCAGGTCCCCTCGTCGGTGATGTCCTCACGCAAAAGCCGCGCGGTCACCTCGAGGGCTTCGCGGTAGTTCTCTTCTTGCTCTTCGTGCAGCTTGGCCAGGCTTCGCAGCAACGTGCGCCGTTCTTCCGGATCGCCGTCGACGCTTAGACGAGCCTCTTTGGTCTTCATGACCTTGCGCCAGTCAAGGCGTCGAAGGTAGACGCCCTCGAGGATCTCCGCAGACCGAACGGCGTGCTCCCGCTGCCCCATCAGGTCTTCGATGGCAGCGATGGTGGGCTCGTGCTGAGGCTCCTCGCGCAGCGCGGCTTCGTACTGATCGAAGGCGCGGTCCATGTCCGACAAGCGCAGGCGGAAGGTCTCGCCGAGCTTGAAGCTGAGCTCTGCGCGGCGCTCGCCGGGCACGTTGTCGCCGCCGAGCTCGCGCTCGTAAAGGCCGACCAGGTCGTCCCAGCGCTCCAGGGATTCGTAGAGACGCGCCGTGGCCGCCAGGGCTTCGGCGTCCATCTCGAGGTCCAAGATGGCCTCGTAGGTGGCTGCGGCCATGGTGCGGTCTTGAAGCTTGTCTTCGGCCAGCTTGGCTTGCTTGAAGAGGATGGCCTTCTTCTGCGCCAAATCGTCCTGAGCTTCGGCGCGCCGCTTGAGCACGTCCATGAGGGGCACGTGCTCGGAGAGCTTTTCGTGCAGCGACTCGAGGGCCGTGAGGGCCCGCTCATCGTCCGAACGCAACTCGAGCGCCTTCTGGAAGAACGTACGCGCAAGATCGTTGCGCCCTAGTTGATCACGACTGATCTCCGCGATGCGCAAGAGGACCCCGAGCGCCGCTTCCTCGTCGAGGATCTCGGGCACCAGCGATTGAAGCAGGTCCACGCCGTCTTGGTAGCGCTTGGTTTTGTCGAGCAAGCGATACAGCACCACGAGCCAATCGGGCAGCTCGGCCTCGCCGGCGGCCGCGCGCAACCCAATGCTCACGTAGGCGAAGGCCTTGTCGGCGTCACCCACACGCTCCTCGGCCACCTGCGCCGAGAGCGCAAGCACCTGGAGCTTCTCCGTGACCCCCTCGGCGAACTCGGCCTCGATGTCGAGCACTCGCAGTAGCTTGTCGTGCAAGCCGTCGGCCTCGTACAGCGGCCGCAGCAGCTGAGCTGCCTCCCGGCGGGCATCGTCGTTGCCCAAGAGGGCCTCGAGGGCCGCGCGGCTCGGCGCATGCCCTGGGTCCAGCAGGAGCGCCTCCCGGTACGACTCGATGGACGCCTCCAGGTCTTTCATGCGTGTGCGCCGCACCTCGCCGATGCGGTACAGCAGATCGACACGCTCGGATTCAGACTCCGAAAGTGCGATCTCTGCGGTGAGAGTATCGACAAGATCCATGTCCCGACCCGCGCGGTCGTACAGACCGGAGAGCGAGACCAAGATGCTCCGTTCGCTACCGAAGTCGTCGAGCACTGCGCGGTACGCAAGGATGGCCTCTTCCACCTCCGATGAGGCTTCGAGGGCCTTGGCCGCGCGCACCATGAGCGTCCGCCGTTCGGCGCTGTCTTCGGTGAGCTGCTCACGCATCCGCAGCACTTCGACCAGGGCCGGAAGGTTGCCTGCGCGCTCGTAGAGACGGTCGAGGGCCACCAATGCCTCGGCGTCGGACGGGTCGTCGTCGGCGCGTTGCTTCCAGGCGAGCACGGCTTGTTCCGTGTCGCCCAGCCCCGTCTCCGCCAGGGTGCCAAGGCGCCCCAAGAGCGCCCGGCGCGTGTCGCCGTTGTCTTCGAGCTTGACCTGCAAGGCCAACACCTCGCACAGCTCCTTGGTCTTGCCCGCAGCCTCGTACAAGCGCTCGAGGGCCTGCGCGGCGGGCAACGCCAACGGAACATCTTCTGGGTCCAACGCCAGGATCTCGCGCCACACGGACAGGGCGCGATCCGGGGCACCGCTGGCCTCGAAGATCTTGGCGACGTCCGTCAGGATCTCCGCCCGCGGCTGGGGCGCGTCGGCAGCTTTGGCCGTGGCCTGCAAGACTTCCGCCGCTCGTTCACTGGCCCCCAGGCGGCGACCAATCTCCAAGAAACGCGCCCGCGCCGCCGCGTCGTCTGGCGACAGGGGCAACATGCGTGCATAGGTTGCAAACGCACCCGCGTCGTCCGTCAGCTTGTCGTCCCGAAGCTCCGCGATGCGTCGGAAGAGCTCGCGCCGCTCGATGTCGTCCGCCGCAAACTCCGTGCGCACTTCCAGGATGCGCACGAGGTCACGATTGTCCTGGCGTTCGGCATACACGTTCTCGAGCACCACGGCCGCGCGCGCTCGCAGCGCCGGAAGCTCGAGACACTTCTCGACGAGTTCCCGGGCATCTCGCTCGCCGGTGTCTTCGGTAAGCACCTCTTCCAGATACGACAGGGCCCCCTTGGGGTCGCCCAGTTGCCCAAAAAGCAGCTTGCCGATGCGCACCTTCAGCGGCACCAGCTCGCCGACGCTGCCCTCGATACGCTTCTGGAGCAACTTGGCCAGTTTCTCGTGGTCCTGGGTCTGCTGGTACAGCTTGTCGAGCGCCAGCATGGCGTCTTCGTGGCCTTCGTCCAGCGACAGGATGCGCTCGTAGAAACCCACTGCGCGGGGCAGATCTTGGGTGATCTCCTCGGCCACGAGTGCCGCTTCGGAGAGCAGGTCACACTTGCGGGGAACGTCCTCGGTGAGGTCCACCACGCGCTCGTAGAGGCTTTGCAGATCGGCCCAGCGTTCGCGCGTGGTCAGGATCTGCTTGAGCCTCGTAAATGCCCGCTCGCTCTGCGGATCCCGCAGCAGCACGCGCTCCCAGTACGGCAACGCGCGGTCGATGTCGCCGAGCATCTCCTCGGAGAGTGTGGCCGCGCGCTCTGCCAAATCCATCTCGACGTTGGGCAAGAGCGCGCCTTCGTTGGATGTGATGGTCTGCTCGAGCGCTTGGACGAACTGCTGCGTACGCTGCGTACGGTTGGCGTACATGCTGAGCTTGTCCCAAAGACGCAGGTCTTGGGGGAACTCTTGCGCCGCGTGCAGCGTCACTTCGAAGGCACTGGGAAGCGCGCCGAGGCGCTCGTAGACATCCGTGAGCCGCTCGTAGAGGGCCAGTCGGTCTTCTTTGGAGGCCGCCGTGGCCACGATGACCATGAGCACTTCGGCCTGCTTGGCGAGCTGCCCCGTCTCGGCGTAGGCGACCTCGAGCACCTTGGCGGCACGCGAGCGCGTCTCGGCCACCGGCAGAAGCTGCTCGATGATGGCGATGGCTTCGGGCTCGTTGGGCGAGACCTCGAGCGCACGCGTGGCCGCTTCGAAAGCAAGTCCGGGCTTGGCGAGCGAGCCTGCGTACAGGCGCGCGAGTTCGAGTTCCCGGGCCACCCGCTCGCTGCCTTCGCGCAGGTCTCGGTCTTGCTCGAGCACTTTGGCCGCGCCGGCGACGTCGCCCGCCTGTTGCAAAAGGCGCGACAGCGCGCGCAACGCCGCACCGTGTTTGGCGTCCAACGTGAGCATCTCGCGATACAAATCCGCAGCGCGTTCCGGCGACGAAAGCGCCTCTTCTTCGAGCAGCGCCCACTCGGTCAGGCAATCGATCTTTTGTTGGCCGCCAGCCCGCTCCACACGCAGCCGGAAGAGCCACCGCAGATCGTCGGCGCGGTCGCCGCCACGCAACACGCGGTCGAGCGCCGTCATGGCCTCGGCGCTGTCGTACTCGGTGACCAGCGTCTTGTAGAGCGCGATGGCTTCGTCTTTTTGCCCCAGCTGATCGTGAGTGATCTGCGCCAGCTTGAAGAGCAGCGACAGGCGCTCGGCCTTGTCGGTCTGCGGATCTTGGGCGCGATCGCGCACCCGCTGCACGAAGGCCGCGTAGTCGCCAGCGGCCCGGGCGTAGGCCTCGTACTCGTCGAGGCTCTCGGGGTCGAGCTCGTAGAGCTTGGACGCGTAGGCGAATGCCGAGGCCTTGTCGCCCAAGCGCTGGCCGGTCACGTCGGCCAGCTTGCGCAGCAGGTCGACCCGGATGCCCTTGTCCTCGGCTTGCGACAGCAGCACCTCGTAGAGCGCTGGCAACCGGGCCCACTTCTCGTCGGCCTGATAGATGGGGATCAGCGCGGCCACGGCACGCGCGTCGTCGGGCTTGACGGAGAGCACGCGCTCGTAGCTGCGGAACGCTCGCTCGCTGGAACCAAGTTTGTCTTCGTAGATGCTGGCCGCGCGGTACGACAGGTCTACCTTGAGCGCCGAGTCCGTGGCGCGGTCGGCGGCGCCGGAGAGCACCTCGGCCAGGCCGTCCCAGTCGCCGAGTTCGGCATAGAGCTCGCCGAGACCATCGAAGTCTCCGGCGGCCAGGTAACCCTCGCGCAGCACGCGAAGCGCCTTGGGGTGCCCCGGCGACAGCGCGAGCACCTTGCGCCAGGTGCGCACCGCTTGGGCGGTGTCGTGCAAGCGGTCGGTGTACACGCCGCCGAGTTTGTGAAGCACGCCGACCTTGGTTTGGTCGTCGGTGGCAAGTTCCGCGCGACGCTCGAGCACCAGCGCCACGGTGGCAAAGTCCTTGTCGCGCTCGGCCTGTTTCTCCAGGGTGTCGAGCGCTTGGGCGTTGCCCGGGTCTTCTTCGAGCACGCGCTTGAACAGAGCGACGGCTTCGGGCCCCTTGTCGAGTCGCTCCGAGGCCAGGCGCCCCATCTCCATCCAGAGTTCGCGGCGCTCGGCGCCTTCGGGCAGCGTCTTTTGCTGCGCGTCGAACAAATCGTAGAGCGGCTTGTACGCTCGACGCTTCGTGTAGAGTTCACGCAAACGCTGAGTGGCCTCTTCGTCGCCCGGTTTGACGGCCAGCAGCTTCTCGTAGGCCTCCATGGCGTTCTGCACGTTGGAGAATTGGTCGAGCCACCGTCGGGCCACGGCGCGATAGATCTCGGCCTTGCTGCCCTCGTCGTCTTCGAGCTCCGCCAGGCGCAGCTGCGTGGTCAGCAAGTCGCGCCAGCGAGCCAGCCCCTCGTACACGCGCACGAGCTCCCGCAGGCTCTCCTTGTCTTTGCTGTCGATGGCGACGACCTGCGACAGCACCGTCACCACAGCGGATTCGCTCTTGATGTGCTCGCGGTAGATGCCGGCGATCTCTCGGAGCAGCGAGAGGCGCGCTGCGCTGTCGGTCTCGGCCACGCGCTCGAGTTCGCCGCGAAGCAAATCGGCCAAGGCGTTCCAGGCCGCTGTCTGTCGGTACAAGCGCTTGAGAGCGTCTCGGGCGTCGGCATTGCCCGCATCTTGCCGCAGCACGCTGCGCCATTGCTCGATGGCGCGCTGGGCGTTGGCCGTGTCTTCGGAGAGCTGAGCGATCTCCGCCGAGAGCTTGCCGCGCTCGGGGCCGTCGGGCATGGCGCGCTGCGCCTCGGAGAGCACGGCGACGAGGCGCGCGGTATCGCCAGAGTCACCGCACCAGTCGCGGAAGAACGAGAGCATGCCAGGGTGCGTGGGCTCGCTCTTTCGGAGCCGCTCGAAGTAGGGCTCCGCGGCGTCCGGTCGGCCGCGCATCTTCCAGTGCACCATGGCGATCTGCAGCACCACGCCGACCTCTTGGCCAGAGCGCACGGCGCCGCTGCCTAGCTGCTCGTCGTAGAGCGCCACCAGGTGGTCCCACATCTGGCTTTCCGTGAAGTGATCGACGAGCTCACGGGTGGCCTCGGAGTGTCCGGGGGCAAGGTCCAAGATGCGCTCGTACGCGGCGGCGGCCCGGGGCACGCTGCCAAGCTTCTTCTTGCAGAGGCGCGCAAGGCGCACCAACGACGCAATACGGTCTTCTTTGGCGGGCGCCTCGGCGGCGAAGGCGGCCAGCGTGGCGGCCACGTCTTCCCAGCGCCCTTGCTCGCGCAGCACGCGCTCGAGCAGCAGGCTCGCACGACGGTTCTTGGGGTCGAGCTCCAGCGCTTCGGACAAACCTCCGGCCACTTCTTCGAACAAAGACTTGAGGCGGTCTTTGGGGTCTTTCTTCTTCTTGCCCTTCTCTTTGCCCTCTTTGACCGGCGCATCTGCGCCCAGCTCCAGGCGGCCATAGCGGAAGGCCGTCTCTGCCGCGCTGACCAGAAGCGAACTCTTGAAGCCCGCCTCGCTGGCCTCTTTGGCCTCGTCGACGTATTTGGCCACGAGCTCGCGCCACTTGCCCCGACGGGCCTCGGAGCGTTCGATGAAGTCTTGCGATGCGCCATCGCCGGGCATGAGCGCGAGGATGCGCTGGTGCGTTCGCACCGCCGCGGCCTCGTCGAGCATCTCGTCGTCTTGCACCCGGGCCAGTTCGCGCAGCAGGCCAGCCTTGCCCTCGGCGTCGGGGCACAGCGCAGCTTCGATGCGCAGCAGCTCGGCCACCGCCTCGAACTCCCTTCGGCCCTCGTGCGCGCGGCGCGCCGCCACGAGCAACTCGCGGGTCTCGTCGAGCACGACGCCCGCGGGAAGGTTGGCCTGATCGTCGTTGACGAAGCCCGTGGCTTCGCGCAGCTCTTGCCACGCGGTGGGGTGTTCGGCGTCGTCTTGCAAGAGCCCGAGCGTGCTCGGAATCGTGGCGGTAGTCATCGGCGTGCGGTTTCCTCAAACCCGCGAAACCTCGTGGAAAATGTGTCGCGGCCGGGCGATGGTATCGGGGGTCGCACAGGTTTCGCAAGGGGGACCGCAGCCCATTTGCCGCTTGGAAAAGGCCTATTTCTACGCAAAGCGGAGCTGCAGAAACCGTGGTAGGAGCCTCTGCCACCTCGCACACATGGCCCAGGCCTCCTACTTCTCGTCGCTGCAGATCGCCTACGAGACCTTCGCCCTGAGCGTGGTCACCGTGTGGGAAGCGACCCGTGGGTACGGCAGCAAGGGCCGGCGCGACGATGCACTCGCGACCTGGTGCGAGCGCATCGTCGAACACGGGCGGATGCGCATCACCGTCAGTGGAAGAGAGCATATGGCGCCGGGCCAGACATACGTCATCATGAGCAACCATCAGTCGCTCTACGATGTGCCGGTGCTGTTCTATGCCTTGGGCTCCAACCTTCGCATGGTCGCCAAAGCCGAGCTCCTTCGCCTGCCCGTGTTCGGTCCGGCTTTGCGAGAAGCGGGCTTCATCATGATCGACCGCAAAGACCGCGCCCAAGCGGTCACGAGTCTGCAGGGGGCCACAACGCAGCTGGCGCAAGGCACACACGTGTGGATCTCCCCCGAGGGCACCCGCAGCGACACCGGAGCCCTGGCGCCCTTCAAGAAGGGCGGCTTCATGTTGGCCATGGACGCGGGGCTGCCCATCTTGCCGGTCACGCTCCATGGCACCCGCGACGCGCTGCTCTCGCACAGCCTGCTCACGCGCCACGATGCCGCCATCCGCGTCACCATTCACCCCGCCGTTGCATGCCCGCCCGCGGCCAAGGCCCCCGCAGAGCAGCGGGCCTCTCGCGACGCACTCATGGCCACCGTGCGGGGTGCCATTGCCCAAGGCCTCCACCAATGAACGCCACGGACAAGAGCACCGGCACGATGGCGAGCCTTGCTCCCGGCGCGGATCTCGCCATCCTCGTCAACGCCAACGCCAAGCGCGGCGGACGCCGCATCGCCGCCCAGCTCAAGCGGGCCCTGCCCAAAGCCGAGGTCCGGCTCACGCGCACCATTGGCGAAATCGAGGGTTGGCTCCAAGGCCTCGGCCCCAAACGCTGCATCCTTGCCGCCGGAGGCGATGGCACCTGTGTGGCGCTCCTGGGCGCCCTCGACCGGGTCCTGCCCCCGGGGGCCCCCATGCCGACCGTTGGAGCGTTGCCGCTCGGGACGGGAAACGCTTGGGCCCACGCGCTCGGCGCGCGCAAACTCGACTTCTGCGTCCGGGCCCTTTCGCGTTGGGATGGCGCCGTGCCCACCAAGCGCTACACGCTCTTTTCTTGCGAAGACACGCTCACGTTCTTTGCGGGCTGCGGCTGGGACGCCCAGGTGCTCGACGACTTCCGCAAACAGGTCGAGCAGTCTCCATCGCGCCGCGCCGCCAAGAGCGTGTGGGGGTACCTCTCGGCCATGGCCCTGCGCACGGCCCCCAAGGCCATCTTGCACGGTCGACCGCACGTCATCATCGAGAACCTCGCCGACGAGGTCTTCACCATGGGAGCCGACGGTCAGGTGCGACGCGCGCCCCTGGGTCGCGGCAGCATCTTGTACGACGGGCTCGCCAGCGTGGCCGGTGCCGCAACCTGTCCCGAGTTTGGCTACCGCTTCCGGGCGTACCCCTTCGCCGAACGCATGCAGGGCTTCATGAACATCCGCGTATACGACGAGGCAACGCATCGGGCCGTGCGCGCCATCCCCAAGCTCTGGCGCGGAGAGCACCCCATGCCCGGCATGTCCGACTGGTTCTCCACGCACGTCAGGTTCATCTTCTCGAGGCCCATTCCGCTGCAAATCGGCGGCGAGGCCCTGGGCTCCCGCCAGACCGTAGAATGCAAGGTGTCCCCGCGGACGGTGCAGGCATTGGACTGGCGACGGGTATTTGCGGCGTGACGCAACCAGCGCGGGCCGCGATGCGTACGTCTTGGGTGCGAAGCATTCGTGCCGGGCTCGCCGCTGCACTCGTCTTGTCTGCGTGCAGTAGCCCCGCAACCCCGAGAGGCCCAAAGCCTCCGCAGCCGCTGCCCGCGGCGGCCCAGCCGCAAAAGCCTCCGGCGCCACTCGCGGCACAAACCAAGGCCCCGGTTCCCTGGGCGGCCTTCGATGCCGAGACCTTCGCCCGGGCCAAACGTGAGCGGCGGTTCATCGTGCTCGACGGGTCCGCAGAGTGGTGCCACTGGTGCCATGTCATGGAGGCGACGACGTACAGCGACGCCGAAGTGCGGCAGGTCCTCGACGCCCACTTCATCGCCGTCAAAGTCGACGTCGACACGCGACCCGATTTGCTCGAGCGCTACGGGGACTGGGGCTTCCCGGCCACCATCGTGTTCGACCCCGACGCGGAAGAGGTCGCCAAGTACCGAGGGTTCATCGAGCCCAAGCGTTTCGCCGAGGTCCTGCGCGAGATCGCAACGCAGGGCAAAAAAGGCCAATTGCCCGCGGACCCAACGCCGGAACCTGGCCAGCGTGTGCACGGCGCCGAGAAGTTCGCGTTGCTGCGCGAAGTGGTGCAAGACGCCCTCGACGATCGGTTCGACGAGCAAGAGGGCGGTTGGGGCACCGGACAAAAGGCGCCCATCGGCGTCAACAACGCGTGGCTCTTGCGCCGCGCCTTTCGCGGGGACCAGGTTGCGCGGCAGCAGGTCCTGTTCACGCTCGACAAGCAGGCCGCTCTACTCGACCCGGTATGGGGTGGCATCTACCAGTACTCCGCCGCGTCGGACTGGAACCATCCGCACTTCGAAAAGCTGCTCACGTTCCAGGCGCCGGCGCTGGAGAACTACGCGCAGGCATTCAAGCTCGGCAACGACCAGGCCCACAAGGCCCGCGCCGTTTCGCTTCGTGGGTACATCGACCGCTTCCTGCGCGCCGAAGACGGCGCATTCTATGTCACCCAAGACGCCGATCTGCACGCGCACGATCACGATGCGCCGTTCATGGATGGCCATGCGTACTACGCGCTGCCCGAGGCCGAGCGTCTGCGGCACGGCATCCCCCGGGTCGACAAGGGCGTCTACGGCTTTCAGAACGGCCTTGGCATTGCGGCCTACGTGACCGTCTTCGAGGCGCTGGGCGACCGGACGGCGCTCGAGGCCGCCAAACGCGCGAGCGCTCGGGTGCAGCGTTCGCACGTGGGCCCTAGCGGCGCGTTGTCCCACGATGGCGAAAAGGATCCCAAGCGTTACTTCCTGGCCGACAACGCTGCATTTGGCTTCGCGCTGCTACGGCTTTACCAGCACACCCAAGCCCCCGAAGACATCGCCCTCGCCGAGCGCATCGCAGCTTTTTTGGACCGTGAGCTCTGGGACCCGTCCACCGGCGCGTTCTTCGTGAGCACCGTAGACCCAGATGCTGCCGGGGTCTTCGCCCGACGTCGCCTAGGCTTCGAAGAAAACGTGATGGCCGTGCGGTTCCTGTCGTTGCTGCACAAGTCTCGGCCCAACGCGCGCACGCGCAGGCTTGCGCTGACGGCGCTATCGGCCATCACCACACTGCCTCAGATCAAGGCGCGGGGACGTTGGCTCGGCGACTTGTTGCTCGCCCTCGACGACGCCAAAGACCTATAGGCCTGCGTACTCCATCTGCCGCGCGATCTGCGCCCGAACGTCGGCGCCCATCAGGCGCTCCACCACCGCAAGCCCCACGTCGATGCCT
Organism: Polyangiaceae bacterium; assembly: GCA_044358965.1. GTDB lineage: Bacteria > Myxococcota_A > Polyangia > Polyangiales > Polyangiaceae > SXNL01. The sequence continues at coordinate 22,904 of JBIKNA010000014.1, read as the reverse complement.
GCAGTCACGCCAGCTCCACTGGTCAGGGCACCGTCGCGAACGACGCGCTCGCGTACCAGTATGGCTCCCAGGGCCTCGAGCTCCGCGACCGCAGAGTGGTGCGTCGTGGCCCGCAGGCCCCGGAGCCGACTGGTGCCGCCGTACAGCACGCTGCCGGTGCACACCGTGGCCACCCAACGCTCCTCGGGGTACGAAAGGAGCCATTGGAGCAACGCCTCGTCGCTCTTGAGCGCCCGGGTGCCCGGTCCACCGGGGATCACCAAGAGGTCGAAGCCATCGAGCGCCGGCCGCACGCTGTGGGGCATGAGCCGCGCGCCAAATGCCTCCCAGCACAAGTCCGTGGCGCCAACCACGCTGGCCTCGAAGGCGTCGTCGAACCCCATGGTCTTGATGCGCGTGATGGGGTCCATGATCCCCACCAAGTCCAGCAGGGTCATGCCGTCGAAGGCCAAGAACGCCACACGCGTGCCGCGCACCAGGTCCGGGGCAACCCCCGCCTGGGCAACGGTCAGCTCTTGCCGTAGGGCGTCCCGGGGCACTGTGCCGTAGATGTGCGGCATGGGGCCTCGGGGTGTCTGCTCGTATTCGACACGGGCCGCGATGCGTCGGGGATCCCATTGCCAAACCTTGAGCGGCATGTTGGGTGCAAAGTACAGCCTTGCGGTCTCGGACACGTCCGGGGCGAAAGACGCGTGAATGAACCCCTCGGTGCCAAGGGACGCGGGCGCATAACGGTCGGGCACGACCGTGTCTTGTGGCACCACGTGATACAGGAAGCGCACGTTAGGGAGCTCCGGTGGAGGGTCTGTGTTCGAGCACCCACTTCACGAGCTCCGCGGCGAGGGCCGACTTGCTCTGCGCGGCGCCGCCGGTGTGCCCATGGGCGTCGACGAAAAAGGCCCGGGTGTCCGCGCCGCCAAGGGCGTCGACGGCGGCGTTGGCGACCACCATGTCCACGCGCTTGCGCGCAAGCTTGGCTGCGGCGTAGGAGAGCACCTCGGCGTCGGTGCCGGTCTCCAACGCGAAGCCCACCAACAGTGGCGTTGCCTTGCTTCGCGCGGCACCCAACGACGCCAAGATGTCCGGGTTCTTCACCAGGGCAACGACCGGCGCCGCGGCGTCGTCGGTCTTCTTGATCTTGTGTGCAGCTGCGGTCTCTGGGCGGAAGTCTGCCACCGCCGCAGCCATGATCACCACGTCGGCGCCCTCCAGGCCCGCCCCCAACGCCCCATGCACCGCATCGAACATCTGCCGGGCGCTCTCGACATTCGTGCGCGCAACACCGGGCGGAGTCTCGTGCGATACCGGACCCGCGATGAGCTGGACGTCGGCGCCGGCATCGGCGAAGGCGCGGGCGATGGCAAAACCCATGGTGCCGCTGGAGCGATTTCCGAGGTAGCGCACCGGGTCGATGGCCTCTTGCGTCGGGCCCGCCGTCACGAGCACACGTAGCCCCAAGGCCTTGCGCGGCGCCAGTAGCGCCTCGGCGGCGGCCACGATGGCCTCGGGCTCGGCCATGCGCCCGAGGCCTGATTCACCAGACGCCACCACGCCGTCCACGGGCCCCACCAGCGTGATCCTGCCGTGGCTGCGTAGGGCCGCTACGTTGGCCTGCACGGCGGGATGCGACCACATGTGCGGGTGCATCGCGGGTGCCATGAGCACCGGGCACTTGGCGCAGAGGTGCACCGCGCCAAGCAGATCGTCGGCGCGCCCCTGCGCGAAGCGCGCGATGGCATCGGCGGTCGTCGGCGCCACGATGACAAGATCTGCCCGGGAGGCCAGCTCGACGTGCTTCTCGCCCTGGAACGCGGGATCCCACATGTCGCGCAAGACGGCGTTGCCGGTGATGCCCGAAAAGGTCACGGCGCCCACGAAGCGTTCAGCGCCCGCGGTAAGCACGGCATGGACCTTGGCGCCTGCTTGCACGAGCAGCCGCGCAAGCACCACGGCCTTGTAGGCTGCGATGCTTCCGGTCACCCCCAACACGATGGTCTTGCCCGCTAGGCTTTGGCTCAAGGTGCTCTGACTATAGGTCAGGCCTGCGACCCATCGGTGCACGTCGAACACCAAGGGCCGCCCTCGGTGTCGTCGAGCGGCGACACGCTGGGGTACAAAAGCTCCAGGGGAGGAGTGAAAACACGCAATTCAACAAGCAAATTTCAGTGTAGTCGTGCATCCTACATTGGCACCACGCTTGCAGCGCGCCTGCTTCATGAAGCGCTCTCTACCCATCGTGCTCGCCTTGCTCCTTCTGCCTGGATGCACCCAAGACACCGGCGACGAAAACGACGACGACGACGCCCAGCAAACCGAGGAGGCCATCATTGGTGGCCAAAAGACGAGCGCGTACCCTGCAGTGGGCGAAGTGTTGAACAGCAATGGCACCAACGCCGCAAACTCGAACTGTACCGGTACCCTTATCGCGCCGCGCGTCGTGCTGACAGCCGCGCACTGCGTGCTGCCACGGCGCACGTTCCTCGATTTCCAGCTGCCCGGAGGATTCCTCGGGATGGGGCGAAGCTTCTCGGCGGAGCGGGTTTACTTCCATACCGCCTACCGAGACCTCACGCCGGGGCCCGGCCAAGGCAACGCGGACATTGCGCTCATCGTGCTCCGCAAAGAGGTGAGCGGCGTCACGCCACTGCGGTTGTCGCGTACGCAGCCCGCCATCGGAAGCGCCATGGTCCACGTCGGCTACGGCGTGAGCGATCGTGCGGACGCGACGCGCAACGGTGGCAGCGGGTTCACGGGCAGGACCAAACGCGTGGGACGCAGCAGCGTCACCAGCAGAAGCGATCTGTGGTTCAAGACCGGCCGCGTCATCTGTGCTGGCGACTCCGGGGGTCCAACCCTTGACGCCAACGGTAGCGTGGTGGGCATCAACAGTCGCTCGGACGACTGCGTGTCATGGGGGATGTACGTCAGTGTGCCGGGTTACAGGCCGTGGATCGACCTGAAGATGCGCGAGGCGGGGTTGCCTGCCCTGCCCTAACGTCCTGCGAAGATTCCAGGTCCCCGCCCCTCCGCGCCGATCCGTCGGGCCCGGGAGAAACGGACTCCGCCGGCACAATGACGGGCGTCATGCGGCTGACATCCCGAAGTCGGTCGCATGTCACGGCGGCGGAGAAGGCAAATGTGGTTCTTCGTCGGACGCACGGCCGAAGCGCCGGCAACTTCAGGGGCAAACGCGTCTCGAAAGCGTATCGACTGCGCGCGGGCCGCACTGGCACAAGCGTTGCGACCCCCGGACGCCATGACCGAGCGTCGCCTCTCGCCAAACCAAGTCGTCTCCGCCTGGGCCCAAGCCCGCCTCCGCGCCACGGCCCAGGCGTCCGAGCTCATCGGTGAACACATCCGCCTCAAGCGAGAGCTTGGCCGCGGCGCCACGTCGGTGGTGTGGGAGGGGCAAGACGAATGGACCAAGGAACGCGTGGCCGTGAAGATGCTTCGCCCCGGCCTGGCCCACGACGAGGCCACGCTCCTTCGTTTCGAGACCGAGCGCCGTGTTTTGTCCATGGTCGGCGAAGCAGCGGGCATCGGTCTGCGCTCCGCCGGTGCCTACGGCGGCGTCCCGTACTTGGAGCTCGACCTCGCGCGCGGCGAGAGCCTTGCCGAACGCATCGAGCGCACCCAAGGTCTGCCGCCGAACCAGGTGTTTGCCATCGTGCGACAACTCTTGCAGCGGCTCGATGCCATCCACGAGGCCGGCATCGTTCACCGGGACATCAAGCCAGGCAACATCGTGGTGGGTGGCGGCGAAGGCCGCGCGCTCGAGGTCGCCGTGGTGGACTTCGGCATCGCGACCAAAGCGCACGCAGCAGACCTCTCCGAAGAAGACGCCATGTCCGGCACGGCGCCATACATGGGCCCCGAACACATGTTCCGCCTGGGCGACATCGACGGTCGCATGGACCTCTGGTCTGCCGCGGTGGTCGCCTATGAGTGCCTCACCGGGCGTCCTGCCTTCGGCAACGAGTCCTTGGGCCTCATCTGCCTCGCTGTCGACGCCGGACAGTACATTCCGCCGTCGCAGTTCGTGCCCTCGCTGCCGCCGGCCGTCGACGCGTGGTTCGCCCGGGCCTTCCGCCGCAACATCCTCGCCCGCTTTCAGTGTGCCCGCGACATGGAGCGCGCGTGGGTGTCCGCGCACGCCGCCACCATCGGTCGGCGCGACACGCCTCCGATGGCGATGCCACCGCGCACGCGCATGGCCGCGTAGTCCGAGCGCCGCGAGGCACCGGCGCTCGGACGGTCAGTCGGTGCCCGGGGACTCGTCCTCGCCCACGCGTGCACGCTTGTCGCGCTTGAACGGCTTGCTGAACCCCTCGCGCACCGTCCAACCATAGCTGCCGTACTTGCCCGCCACGCGAGACTCGACCATGGCGCCCCCCGGCGGAGGCACCACGCCTTCTTTCTTGATGCTGGGCCCCTGCGACACCATCAGGTACTCGTCCGCCACGTACTCCGGGTGTTCGTCGTCGTGGGCTTCGAACTTGGGGTCCGCATCGCCGGTACCCACGCGCCAGATCTGCGCGACGCTCGGGTACACGTCGACGGTCTTCTCGCGCACCGCGAACGCACCATCGCGGATGATGCGGTAGCGCGTGATGCGGAAGCCCGGGATGCCCCGCTGGGACAAGACGCGCTCGCCTTTCGGGATTTTGGGGTCCGGCGCTTCTTTTTCGTGGAACGGGGTGACCTCGTTGACCTTTCGAACGAAGGTCACATCACGCGTGCGCTTGGGCCCCAGGATCTCCGCGCGCACCACGCCACCTTCCACCTTTTCGTGCAGCGCAACGGGGAAGTCGAAGGGGTTCTTGAAACGGAACGTGATGGTTGGGTACACCACCGTCGAGTCCATCCCCATCTTGATGTAGAAGCTGGGGCGCGTGTGTGGCTTGCGCTCGACAATGTCGAGCCCCGCAAAGAATGCAGCCCCGTGCAGCGTGCCGGCGATCTGGCAGGTACCGCCGCCGATGCCATCGACAAGCTCGCCTTGCGCGATGACCGTCGCGACCTTGTAACCGTTGGCCTCGGTGCGAGGGCCTACGACGGCGTTGAAGTCGAAGGTCTCGCCAGGAAACAGCACGTAGCCACTGAGCTTGGAGGCGGCCAGCTTGAGGTTGAACGTTCGCGCTTCGTGTTTGAGGTCCCGGGCGTACTTGGTCTCGAAGTAACCGAGTACATCGTCGAAGCGGAGCCCTTGTACGGCCTGCGTCTGGCGCGTGGCCGCCAGGGGTACCCAGGCCACGGCGACCTCGGATGCGCCTTTGTGGAACGCGTCGTCGAGCGCCGAGAGCGTGCCGAAGGCGTCCACACGCACGCCGGGCTCATCGGGTACGGGCTGCTTCTTGAGGTAGTCGTAGCGGGCGTCGACCGGGGCACGATCGAGCTCGTCCTTGAGCTGAAGCACCTGGGACAGCGCGCGGCTTTCGTTGCGCTGCAGCGGCACCGACAGCTCGATGGTTTTGCGACCATGTTCGCGCTCGTGCCGGCGCCGGAGCGGGCTCGACGGGTCCCGCAGTTGCACAACCAGCGAAGCTAGGTGCGCTTGGTCCACCACGGCGCCGAGCTCCTCGCGGCTGAGCTCCCGCGGAGGGCCGCTCGGCAGTATGAGCTTGATGCGCCCGGCCGCGTGGGCACGAGCGATGTCTTTGGCGGCCTCTAGCGTGGCCTCGCGATCGCGCGACAGTGGCAGGGGCTTGCCGTCGAGGGTGACCGGCGGCGGGTTTGGGTCTGGGAGCAGCGCCCCCGGACGCGGCGGGACGATCAAGACGCCGGCCGTGGCGCCACAGGCCACGATGCACCCCAAGAGCGCGAGCGCCCGCGGGGTACGCGGGTAGCTCGCGAGCAACTGCGACAGCTTGGCAGGCAGGGTGGCCACGGGGGCTTTTGACTTTTGGACGGGACGGTCCGAAGGTCAAGGCCTGCGGGGCCGCAACGAGCCGAATCGAAGGGGCGCCCCGCCCGTTTACAGCGGAAGGTGCCACATGCTACTGCGGGCCCCCTCATGGGTCTTTCCATCGGCATCGTCGGCCTGCCCAACGTCGGCAAATCCACGCTCTTCAACGCGCTATCTACGGCCAAAGCCGAGGCGGCAAACTACCCGTTTTGCACCATCGAGCCCAACGTTGGCACGGTCATCGTGCCCGACGACCGCCTGCAAAAGATCGACGGCGTCATCAAGGCCGAGCGCTTGCTGCCAACGGCCATCAACTTCGTGGACATCGCAGGCCTGGTGCGCGGCGCGCACAAGGGCGAGGGCCTGGGCAACCAGTTCCTGTCCCACATTCGCGAGGTCGACGCGGTGGTGCAGGTGGCCCGCTGCTTCGAGGACGGCAACGTCGTCCACGTCGAGAACAAGGTCGACCCCGTGGCGGATATCGCGACGGTCACCATGGAACTCTGCCTCAAAGACTTGGACACGGTGCAAAAGCGCGCGGAGCGCGCCCGCAAGATGGCCAAGAGCAATAGCCCCGTCGAGAAGCTCGCTGCGGAGCTCTGCGAGGGTCTCGCGGCGCACCTGAACGACGGCAAACCCGCGCGCAGTTTCCCTCTGCCCGACTCCGTCGAAGCGGCCACTATTTTCCGCGAGATGTTCCTGCTGACGGGCAAGCCCAGCTTCTATATCGCCAACGTCGACGAGGGGTCCTTGGCCAACGTCGAGGGCAACCCGCACTACATGGCCCTCAAGAAATTGGCCGACAGCGAAGGCGCGCTCATCGTTCCCGTCTGCGCTTCGCTCGAGGAACAAATCGCCGAGCTCGACCCTGCAGATCGCCCTGAGTTCTTGGCGAGCGCGGGCCTCAAGGAGCCCGGGCTCCACACGGTGATCCGTGCGGGTTACAAGCTACTCAAGCTCTTGACCTTCTTTACAGCGGGCAAACAAGAGGTGCGCGCCTGGACCACTGTTGTGGGAGCCAAGGCACCGCAAGCCGCAGGCGTCATTCACACAGACTTCGAGAAGGGCTTCATCAAGGCCGAGGTCATGTGGTGGGAGGACCTTGTCACCCTGGGCAGCGAGGCCAAGTGCCGCGAGGCAGGCAAGCTGGCCATCGAGGGCAAGGAGTACGTCATGCGCGACGGCGACGTGGTGCACTTCCGTTTCAACGTCTAATTCTCCGAGCGGACGCTCGCAAAGTTGGACTGCCTTGTTTCCTCCGGACTCTCGTCCTTTCGCCCCATCGGCGAAGCCGCTAGGGCCGCACCTCCGACTTTTGGGTCCCAAGTGTCCCAAGCCCAAAAGGACTAGTCTAGCTAGGTCACCTTCGCGGTGTACGCGACGGATCGAACGATGAGCACGCCTGCTCGAGGCTCGCCCGCGGCGATCTGGCAGAGCACAAAAAGCAACGAGGGGAACCTGCGCGAACGCGGTTCCCCTCGGGGCTAACAACGAGCCAGTCGGGTTCAGCCGACGAGCGGGTTGCCATCCTTGTCGGTGAACTTGCCCGTCAGGATCTGGACGATGTCGATGAGCTGCCAGATGCCGCAACCGCCGACCGTGAGGAACTGCGCGATACCGATGCCGATGTGCCCGGTGAAGAAGCGGTGGATACCGCAGAAGCCGAACGCCGACGGCAGAATGGCGAGCAGAAGAACCATCATCTTCGGCTTGCCCGGACCTTGTTGTTGCATCATTCCCGGTTGTTGACCTTGCATCATTGGAGCTCCTCCTTGATAGCCGAGCCCCTGCTGGAGAGCCCCGCCCATTTCGTTTGCAGCCTGTCCAAACGCAGCACCAGCCTGCGCAGCACCTTGTGAAAATTGTTGACCAAAGTCTTGTGGGGGCGCGCCCTGGGGCGGTGCTCCAAAGCCGCCTTGCCCGGCGCCGTACGGATCCGCAGGAGCCGGTGCGCCATAGCCTTGCGGCGGCGAGGCTTGCGGGGGCGGAGCGCCATAACCTTGCGGCGGGGCACCGAACCCGGGATTGCTGCCACCAGGCTGTTGGCCGTACGGGTCTGCCGCAGGGGGTGCAGCGTACGGATCTGCCGCAGGCGGAGGCGCAAAGCCCTGGTTGCCCAAGGCCGCGTTCACGTCACCCTGACCGATGGCCACAGTGGCGCCGAGCGGGTTGAAGTCGCCACCACCACCGCCGCCGACGACCTGACCGGCCGGGGCTTGAGGCGGCATGCCGCCGAACGCGGGCGCAGGCTCGGGGGGAGCGCCGAAGCCCGGAGGGGGAGCGCCAAAGCCGGGAGGGGGCGCGCCGAAGCCGGGGGCCGGCGCAGCACCGCCCATGGGGGGCGCCACGCCCACCATTGTACCTTTGAGCTTGCTTGGGGGCGGGCCAGCCGCGGGGGCGCCCACAGGACGAGGGGGACCGCCTGGAGCCGCAGCCTGGTTCATCATGAGCATGGTGCCCTTGAACTTAGGACCAGCGGCGGGGACAGCGGCCTTGAGCGCAAAGTTACACTTTGAACAATTCGGTGCGGCTTCCGGATTTTGCGTACCGCAGTTGGGACAGAACACTCCGCGCTCCTTTGCGTGATGCCGTCGTACGTCGGGTGGCTGTACAAACCTTCCCCCCGAGCGAGCGCAGGCGAGCGGCAGCATAGACGCGCTGTGCTTCCAGTCTCAAGGGGCTTGGCCGCAAAACGGATGTCCCCCACCCTTGCGGCCCACCCATCGGAAAAACCCCGCGAAAAACCAGCGGGAATCGCGCTTGACACTGTAGGGCCTTGGACACTACCGTTCGCGCGGTTTTGGCACGCAATTTCCCGCGTTTGTTCCGCCGTTTGCACGGCGACCACGCCTCCGAGGAATCGACCCGATGGCCTTCGCACTGACCGCAGAGCGAGAGAAAAAGCTCGAAGAGCTCCTCACCCGGTACCCCACGCGCACCGGCGCGCTGATCCCTGCCCTTCATTTGTGCCAGGAGCAGAACGGCTGGATTTCCGACGAGGTCATCCAGTGGGTGTCGCAGCGGCTCGACGTGCCGCCGGCCCACATCAAGGGCGTCGTCACCTTCTACACGCTGTTCAACCAGGCCCCGGTGGGCAAACACCAGCTCTGGGTCTGCCGCACCTTGCCCTGCGCGCTGCGCGGCGCCGGCGAACTCTTGCACCACTGCGAGAAGAAGCTCGGCATCCACGCCGGCGAGACCACCGCCGACGGCAAGATCACGTTGCGCACGGCGGAATGCCTGGCCAGCTGCGGCACGGCGCCCATGATCCAGGTCGACAAGCAGTACTACGAGAATCTCACGCCCGAGCGCGTCGACGGCATCCTCGCGGAGCTCCAGAAGTAACCATGCTCAAGCGCACAAACCTCCTCACCAAGGTCTACGACGTCCCCGAGGGCTGGAAACTCGCCGCCTACGAGCGCGAGGTCCGCGGCTACGAAGCCGCCAAGAAGGCCCTACAGATGCCGCGCGAGCAGGTCATCGACGAGGCCAAAAAAGCCAACATCCGCGGGCGCGGCGGCGCCGGCTTCCCCATGGGCGTCAAGTGGAGCTTCATGAGGCCCCACGCCACCAAGCCCGCGTACCTGGTCATCAACGCCGACGAAGGCGAGCCGGGCACACACAAAGACCGCACGCTCATGGAGCAGAACCCGCATGCGTGCATCGAAGGGTGCATCATCGGCTGCTACGCCATCGGCGCGCACGTCGCATACATCTACGTCCGCGACGAGCTTCACCTCTCCAAAGAGCGCCTCTGGGGCGCCATTGCCGAGGCCAAGGCCAAGGGCTACCTGGGCCCCAAGGCCTTCGGCGGCAACTACCCCGTCGAGGTCTACGTCCACACGGGCGCCGGCGCGTACATCTGCGGCGAAGAGACCAGCCTGCTCAACTCCCTCGAAGGTCGGCGCGGCGAGCCCCGCCTCAAGCCTCCGTTCCCCGCGCAAGCCGGGGCCTTCGGCTGCCCCACCACCGTCAACAACCTGGAGACCATCGCGGCGGTGCCTTCGGTCTTCCTGATGGGTGGCGAAGCCTTCTCCAAACAGTCATCCATTCACCACCTGAACGACGGCGGTGTGCGCCTCTTCGGCGTCAACGGGCACGTCAAGAATCCCGGAGTCTTCGAGTGCGCCGTGGGCCTCACCCTCCGCGAGCTCATCTACGACTTGGGTGGCGGCGTGCTGGGCGACAAGCCTCTTTACGCAGTCATTCCCGGCGGCTCATCCACCCCGGTGCTGCGGGCCGACGAGATCGTATCCGCTCCGGACGAAAAGAGCCCCCTGCACCCGTGGCACGGTCAGAGCGTGCTCGATGTGCCGCTCGGCGTCGACACCTTCCGAGGCATCGGAACCATGTTGGGCACCTGCTGCGCAACGGTCATGGCCGAGGGCACCTGCCCCGTCGCCTCCATGCACAACCTCATGCAGTTCTACCGGCACGAATCCTGCGGCCAGTGCACCCCCTGCCGCGAAGGCTCGGGCTGGCTCTTGCGCATCACCGAGAAGATCCTCGACGGGCGCGGCACCATGGAAGAGCTCGATCAGCTCCATGACGTGGCAAACAACATCATGGGGAACACCATCTGCGCCTTCGGCGAGGGCACGGCCATGCCGGCGCTCGGGTTCCTGAAGAAGTTCCGCAAGGACTTCGAGGCCTACGTGCGGGGCGAGCGCACCAAGAACACCCACGGGCGCCTCACCGTAGAGTCGCATTCCTTCGAGAGCTGATGATGATCGGTCAAGTCTACTTCTGGGTGTGCGCAGCACTAGCCGTCTTCGGCGCGATTTCTGCGGTCGCCGCAAAGAACCCCATCCGCGGGGCCATGGGCCTCTTGGTCATGATCCTCAGCATCGCCGGGCTCTTCCTTGCGTTGCACGCCCAGTTCCTGGCAGCCATTCAGCTCATCGTCTACGCCGGCGCCATCGTCGTGCTCTTCCTGTTCGTGATCATGCTGCTCGGCCCCAGCGCCGTGCCGCCCACGGATCAGCGCGGCAGGCTCCCCCGATACTTGGGCGGCGCGCTCTTCGCGGGCACCGGGCTCGCGGCCATGAGCCTGGTCATCCGCACCGCGCCCGAGGCCAAGGTGCTCACCGACGCAACCTCCAACGACTTCGGCTCCGTCGACGCCGTGGGGCGCATCCTGTTCACCCAGGGGCTCGTGCCCTTCGAGCTTTCCAGCGCGCTGCTCATGGTCGCCGTCGTCGGCGCCGTGGCCGTCGCCCGCGGACGGCACGCATCCGACGGACACCACGCAGAGGGTGCCGCCAAAGAGCTAGAGGCGCCGCAGGCTGCGGCCCGCGCCCAAGGAGCATCCCGATGATTCCCGTCGAGCACTACGTGGCCCTGTCGGGCTTGTTGTTCATCATTGGCGGCGCCGGCTTCCTCATCCGACGCAACGTCATCGTCACGCTCATGAGCATCGAGGTCATGCTCAACGCGGTCAACCTGGCCCTCGTCGCCTTCAACCGCGCGCAAACCGGTTCGCACAGCGGCCAAATCTTCGCCTTCTTCCTCATCGCCGCGGAGGCCGCCGAGGTCGCCGTGGGCCTCGCCATTGTCATCGCCATCTTTAGGCTCAAGCGGACGGTCCGCACCGACGAAGCCGACCTCTTGAAGAACTGATCGACCGATGCCTGATCTCTTCTCTCTTTTCGCCCCCACGCAGTTCTCCCTCATCGCGCTCATCCTCGGGATGCCGCTCTTGGGCGCCTTCATCAATGGCGTCTGGGGCAAGCGCCTCGGCCGGCAGGCCGTGCGAACCATGGCCCTGTCGGCCATGGCCATCGCATTCTTCGCCGCGGTCTTCTCCTTTGCCTCCCTCGATCGGTTGGTCAACGCGAGCAAGACGGTGGTCCCGGGCGAACACGGCGCCGAAGCCGTCAAGTTTGCCCACGTCAAGCTGAGCTGGACGGCGTGGCAGTGGATGACCATCAGCGGTCCGCGCGATGCCGTCATCCCGCTCGACCTCAAGTTCAGCATCGATGCGCTCTCCGGCATCATGCTGCTGGTCGTCACCGGCGTCGGCTTCCTGATCCACCTGTACGCGTCGTCGTACATGGAGAAGGACAAGGGCTACTACCGCTTCTTCTGCTACCTGAACCTGTTCGTCTTCTCCATGCTCGTGCTCATCCTGGCAGACAACCTGCCGGTTTTGTTCGTGGGCTGGGAGGGCGTGGGCCTCTGCTCGTATCTGCTTATCGGCTTCTGGTTCGACAAGACCGAGAACGCCGCGGCCGGCAAGAAAGCCTTCATCGCCAACCGCGTGGGCGACTTCGGCCTCATCGTCGCCATGTTCTTGCTCGTGTACTACACGGGTTCGCTCGATTGGCAGGGCATCGAGAACGGCGCCACCTCTCTCGTCACCACCAACGAGGCGGCTCGGGTGCACCTTTGGCCAATCGGCGGCGGCCAGTTCACGGGCTTCCTGTCGTTCCTGCAGCCCAAACACGCCATCACCATCAGCGCTGCCACCGCAGTGTCCATCATGTTGTTCCTTGGGTGCACCGGCAAGAGCGCCCAGCTGCCGCTCTACGTGTGGCTCCCGGACGCCATGGCGGGCCCGACCCCGGTCTCCGCGCTCATCCACGCAGCCACCATGGTCACCGCCGGTGTCTACCTGGTGTGCCGCCTCAACTTCGTCTTCGTGCTCGCCCCCGGCGTCATGATGATCATCGCCATCACCGGCGCCACCACCGCATTGTTCGCGGCCACCATCGCCCTGGTGCAGAACGACATCAAGAAGGTCCTGGCGTACAGCACCGTCAGCCAGCTCGGCTTCATGTTCCTGGGCGTCGGCGTCGGTGCATTCACCGCCGGCTTCTTCCATGTCTTCACGCACGCCTTCTTCAAGGCATGCTTGTTCTTGGGCGCCGGCAGCGTCATCCACGCCATGCACGCGCGCATCCACGACGACGTGAAGTCTCAGGACATGCGCTTCATGGGCGGGCTCAAGAAGTACATGCCCGCCACCTACTGGACGTTCTTGGTGGCCACCTTGGCCATCATCGGCTTCCCGTTCACAAGCGGCTTCTTCTCGAAAGACGAGATCCTGTTCAAGGCGTTCGTCAACCACCCCACGCACCCGTGGGCAGCCGCCAAGCCTCAGCTGCACTTGTACCAGCCGCCGGAGTGGATCGGCCCGGTGCTCTATGGCATGGGCGTACTCACCGCCACCCTCACGGCGTTCTACATGTGCCGGGCGTTCATCCTCACCTTCCTCGGTAAGTTCCGCGGTTGGGAGATCGGCCGCCCCTCGCAGCTAGCCAAGGCCGAAACCCACGGTCACGACGACCATGGCGATCACGGCGACCACGACGACGACGACCATCACCACCACGAAGAAGACCTGTCGACGCCGGGGCACGCTCCGCACGAGTCCCCTTGGCAGATGACGGTGCCGCTCATCGTGCTGGCCACATTCTCCGCACTGGCGGGCTTCTTGAACCCCGGCCTGCTCAAGGCCATCTTCCACCTCAAAGACCTCCCCATGGATCACTGGCTCGAGCCCGTGTTCGAAGAGGCGGTCCGCATGGGTGTCAAAGAGAACCCCAGCGCACACCACCTGGAGCTCCCGTTGGCTGCTGGCGCGTCCGCGGCGTTCATCATCGGCAGCGGCATCGCCTACTGGATGTACATCATGAACAAGGGCGAGCCTGCCAAGCGCATGGCCGAGGCCCAGCCCGCGCTGCACCAGATGTTGCTCGACAAGTGGCGAGTCGACGAGCTCTACGACGTCACCATCATCAACGGCGTCGATGCGCTCAGCGACACCGCTGCGTCCGTCGATTCCAGCATCGTCGACGGCATCCTCGGTCGCCTATCGGCACTCATCGTGGCGGCGCTCGGCACCGTGCTCCGGGCCTTCCAGAACGGCGTCGTGCACGTCTACGCGGGCTTCATGGTCGTGGGTCTCGCAGCCTTCAGCTACTTCTTCGTGGTGCCGCACCCCGACGCCACGGTTCGTCAGTCCGACTCCGGTGACTTCGCCATCGAGGCGGCACCGGGACTTGGCTACGGCTACCGCTGGTACCCCGAGGCCAACGGCAAACCCACCAACGAGGTCTTCACCGGCGAGACCACGTTCAAGCTTCACCTCGAACCAGAAAAGAAGCAGGTCGTACGGCTCGAGGTGCGCAACGCCTTTGGCTTGGCCCGCAGCGCCGACTACGTGATCGAGCGGCCCAAGGCCGAGAAACCCTCGCAGCCAATGCAACTGGGGCAAAACTGATGGCTACGGAAACCAAGCTCCAGGCCGAGACTCCGGCCTGGGCCATCAACACCTTCGCCGGCATCGCGGTCTTTGGCGCACTGCTCGGTGGCCTCATCGCCATCGACAAGGTGCACCTCCTCGGCGCCTTCATCCCTCTCGCGGTGCCCGCCCTCGTGGCAGCGCTCGTCCCCCGCGAGCACGGCTGGCGCGTGCGCTTGCCCATCGCGCTCATGGCCGGTGCGTTTGCGTACTTCGTCTCGGCCATGTGGCCCGAGGTCAAGGCCGCCGCCGAGGGCGCCGTCGCCGAAGAGCCCAAGAACCTACTCACGTGGCTCATCGGCTTGCCCTTCTTGGGAGCCTTCGCGGTGCTGTTCTTGCCGCGGCAGGCCCCGCGGGTGCTCAAGACCGTCACCCTCGTGACCATGTTCGTCACGCTGGCCGCCAGCATCCCGCTCTTGCAAGTGGAGATGGGTCGCACCTTCCACTTCCAGCAAGACGTCGCCTGGATCTCCCAGTTCGGCATCCACTACAACGTGGCCCTCGACGGCATCAGCCTCTGGCTGGTGCTGCTCACCACATTCATCATGCCCATCGCGGCCTACGCGTCCTTTGGGTCCATCAGCACGCGCATCAAAGACTGGTGCTTCGCCCTGCTCTTGCTGCAGGGCGCCATGGTCGGCGCCTTCGTCGCCATGGACCTGTTCCTGTTCTACGTGTTCTGGGAGCTGATGCTCATCCCGATGTACTTGATGATCGGCGTTTGGGGCGGCACGAACCGCATCAAGGCGGCCATCAAGTTCTTCCTCTACACGATGTTCGGCTCGGTGCTCATGCTGGCCGCCATCTTGTACCTGGCCTACACGTACAGCAAAGCCGCCGGGCACCCCTCTTTCGACTTCTTCGAGCTGCAGCGTGTGGTGTTGCCGCGCAACATCCAGCTCTATCTGTTCGCGGCGTTCTCGCTGTCGTTCTTCATCAAGGTACCCATGTGGCCGGTGCACACCTGGTTGCCCGACGCCCACACCGAGGCGCCCACGGCGGGCAGCGTCATCCTCGCCGCAGTCATGCTCAAGATGGGCACCTACGGCTACCTGCGCTTCTGCATCGGCTTGTTCCCCGAGGCCGCCGGCGAATACGCCGCCACCTTGGCGGGCGTGGCCGTCCTCGGCGGCATCATCTACGGCGCCCTCTGCGCCTGGCGGCAAACCGACGTCAAGCGATTGGTCGCATACTCGTCCGTCGCACACCTTGGCTACGTCATGCTGGGGCTCTTCTCCGGCACCCAAGGTGGCGTCGAGGGCGCAGTGCTCCAGATGGTCAACCACGGCATCTCCACCGGCGCGCTCTTCCTCTTGGTGGGCGTCGTGTACGACCGGCTGCACACCCGCGAGCTCGGCGATTTTGGCGGCCTCGCCAAGGTCATGCCCGTCTACGCAACGTTCTTCGTGATCGCCACCATGGCCAGCGTCGGGCTCCCCGGCACCAACGGCTTCGTGGGCGAGTTCATGATCATCACCGGCACCTTCGTGTCGACCAAGCTCGGTCACGTCAATGGCGTGCAGGCCGTCGGCGCCTCCATCGGCGTCATCTTGGGCGCCCTGTACATGCTCACCGCCGTGCAGCGCATGTTCTTCGGCCCCATCACCAAGGCCGAGAACAAACACGTCTCGGACATCAACGGTCGTGAGCTCGTCGCAATCATGCCCCTCACGGTCATGATCTTCGTCATCGGCTTCTTCCCGAACATCTTCTTGTCGCGCATGCACGACGCCGTGGCCCGGGTCACGTCCGACCTTCAGGCTCGGCTCGATCAGCACCCCGCGCCGCGCTTCTACGAGGGACCGATTCGGCTTCAGCCGCGCCGGCCCGACGCCCCGAAATCCGCCGCCCAAGGCGTCGCCGAGAACCCCTAAGGCCGCCATGCAAGTCCTCTTCGCACTCTCTCCTTTCTTCGCCATCGCCCTCGGGGCATTGCTCCTCATGCTGGCCGAGGCCTTCACCAAAGGTCGCGGCGGCTTGGCCATGGGCTCGGCCATCACGTGTTTCACCGGCATGGCGTTCAGCCTCGCCGTGTGGATGTACGGGCCCGAGCACCTCCAAGGCCTCGAGCAAGTGTCTCCGTGGCTTCTGGTCGATCGGTTCTCGCTCTTCTTCAGCGCCCTTCTGTGCCTGGGCGGCGGTCTCGCATCGCTCTTGGCCGGCGGGTACCTGGCCGAGCACCGGATGGAACGCGGCGAGTTCTACGCGCTCATCCTGTTCTCCACCTTCGGCGCCATGATGGTGGCCGGCGCGGGCGATCTGCTCACCATGATGCTCGGCCTCGAGACCATGAGCATCGGCGCCTACGCCATGACGGCGTTCCGTCGCACCTCGCCGCGCTCTGCGGAGGGAGCCCTCAAGTACTTCCTGCTCGGGTCCTTCGCCGCGGCCATCTTGCTCTACGGCTTTGCGCTGCTCTACGGCGCCACGGGCCACACGGATCTCGCCGGCATCGGCGAGGCCATTCGCGGCGGCAAGCGCGGCGCCATGGTCGTCGTGGCACTCATCCTGTGCCTCGTTGGTCTTGCCTTCAAGGTCAGCGCAGTGCCGTTCCACATGTGGACTCCGGACGCCTACGAGGGTGCCCCCACCCCGGCAACGACCTTCATGGCCGTCGCCATCAAGAGCGGCGCCTTCGCCATGATGTTGCGCGTGCTCCTGGTGTGCTTCGGCGACGCGGGCTCCGTATCTTGGGCTTCCGGGTGGCCTCCGATGCTCGCCTGGATCGCCGTCATCACCATGACCGTCGCGAACCTCGTTGCCGGGCGTCAAGAGTCCGTCAAGCGCATGCTGGCTTACTCCAGCATCGCGCACGCCGGGTACATCTTGGTCGGCGTCGTGGCAGCGGCGCGGACCCCCCAGGCCAGCGCCAGCGTGCTCTTCTACTTGCTCACGTACACGGTCTCCACGGCCGGTGCCTTCGGCGCGCTCATCTTGTGCGGCAGCCGCGGCGCCGAGGCCGTCAGCTACGAAGACTTGGCCGGCATCGGCCGGCGGCACCCGGCAGCGGCCCTGCCCTTCGGCCTGTTCTTGCTGTCCCTTGCGGGCATCCCCCCCACAGCCGGGTTCTTCGGCAAGTGGTTCGTGCTGCGTGCCGCCATGGACGGTGGGTTCTACTGGCTCGCGGTCATCGCATTCCTCAACAGCGTCATCGGCGCCTACTACTACCTGCGGGTGCTCGTGTTCATGTACATGCGCGAGCCTGCGGCGGGAGCGCCCGTGGCCACGCCCATGCGCAGCGGCTACGTCACTGCGGCCCTCATCCTGTCTGCCATCATGGTGGTCGCGCTGGGTATGCTTCCCGGCTCGTCCCTCGACATGGCGATGCAGGCCGCCCAAGCCTTCGCCGGCGGGACCTGAGCGCCATGCGCGGGGGCACGCTCTGCACCATCTTGGTCCCCGTCGCATTGGCGGCGGGGTGCAAGACGGCAGACAAGCCCCAGGGCACGCCCAGCACCACGGCCAGTGTGCCAACCACCACCCACGACGCCGAGGCTCCCAACGCAACGCCCATTCCTACGGCGAGCGTTCAGGCCATGGTCAACCCGCGAAGCTTGCCCGCATACACGGGCCCCACGGGTAGCGTCGAGGGTCGCATACGTGTACGCGGCCCGGCAGCCCCGAAAGTAGACGGGCCGGACTTCTCTCATTGCGCCGATGCCGAGGCCTCGTACGGGCATCTGTTTCGCGAGGGAGCAGACCTGGGCAACGGCGCCCGCGCCTTGGCCGACGCCGTCGTGGCGGTCACCGGCTACAGCGGCTACTTCGTGCCCGAGAAGACCGAGGCCAAGGCTTTCGTGTTCGACAAGTGCACCCTTGGCACGCGCACCGTCACGCTCACCTTCGGGCAGCGCGTCGACATCACGAGCACGTCCAAAGACCTGTTTGCCCCAGCGCTCGAGCAACAATCGGGGCTCGCGCTCATGGTCGTGGGCCAAGGCATGCCGGCCATCAAGCTGTACCCGCCGCGGCCGGGGCACTTCTCGTTGGTCGACCGGCTCCAGCACAAGTACCTGTTCGTCGACGTGTACGCGTTCTTGCACCCGTTGCACGCCACGAGCAACATCGAGGGTCGCTACCGCATCGACAGTGTTCCCGTGGGCAAGTTGACGGTCAACGTCATGCATCCCGCCTTTCGCGGTGAAGCCCAGGCGCAAGTCGACATCAAGCCCAGCGTGGTCCACACCGTAGACCTCGAGCTCGAATACAAGCCTGCGCCCGCCCCTGCCGTCAGCACCTCGGCGTCACCGCGCGGCAAGCTCAACTAAGGCCCGCCGCCCCCTCCGGGCGTTTGGCGCTTCGGTGGTGCCTCGGACTTGCCAGCTTTCGCCGCACGCTCCGCGCGCAGCAGCTCCTTGGCCTCGGGGCCTTCCAGTGCCCTCTTGGCTCTTTGCGCCAGCGCCAGCGTGCTCCCCGCAGAGATGGATCGCCTTAGGCCTTGGCTGTAGCGCCGGGCGGCAGTGACACCCCCTTCCGCCTCGTTGGCATCTGCGGGTGAAGGCGACGAGACGGCTTTGTTCTTCATGACTCTCTCCTGGTTCGTGTTGCTCTGTATCGGCTTCGATTTCCGCACTGCCTGGCGGCCGCGCGCTGCGGTGTGTCCCCATATTCGCGAAGCGCCTCTACCGCGTACCTGTGCCCATGCCCGTGCCCGATCTCGGCCGGGACGACAGAGCGGCGAGAGATCAAGATACGGCCGCGTGCTACTTGCGTAGACGGCTCCCCCACGCGACCTGCGATCTACAACTCGGCACGATGCGCATCGGCCGCACGACGCGCACGGGCCAAAGCCTTCTCGGACAACCGCGTCCCCAGCACCGTACGCACCATGAGCCCCGGCCATAACTGCGCCGCAAGCTCGATGGCCGCTTGCCCCGTCGGGCGAATCATGGCGGCCGACAACACGCTGGCCCGACGCACCTGGGCCGTGACATCCCGAGCAAGCTGACTCTGAAACGCCTGCGCGCTTTGGCCCTCGAGATACATGCCCGCCGCCAGCTCAGCGCTGTGCAGCGCAATCGAGATGCCCTCTCCGGTGAATGACGGGATCACCACCCCCTGGTCCCCCAAACGAAACAAGCCCATGGCTTGGCTCTGCACATGGCCATACGGAATGGGTGACAGTGCCATGGGCCTCGACCAGAGGGATACCGCACCGTCCAGCCGACGACGCAGGGGCGCTGTGTCCATCGTCAAGGCCGCGAGTAGCTGCTCGCGACGCGTTCCAAGGGCACGAAGTCGGTCCCGCTGTATCACCAGGCAGAGGTTGACGCGTCCGCCATCGATGGGCTGGAGCCCCGCATACCCACCGTCGAAGAAAATGAGTTCCACGCACCCGGCAAGACTTGCGGTCTGCCGCGCGCTGAGGCGCAGATGCCACTTGAACGCCACCAGGTCTGCCTGGGTGCCCGCCGGCCGGCGCTGCGATCGCAGATCGTGTTTCCCCGTGGCCAAGAACACCGACGGTGCAGCCATGTGTTCGCCGGTATCGAGCCGGGCCACCCATCCCGAAGCCGTTCGGCCCAGATCAATGACCCGCGCTGCCCGGCGCAGCACTGCGCCAGCACGCGCGGCCCGCACGAGGAGTTCCTCGTCGAGGGCGCGCCGAGACAGACCATAGGCAACGAACGGCAGCGCCGCCTCCGCCACGTGTTCCCCACGGCACAGGCGCAAGGACCGTATGGGCGCGGCCCCGAGAGCCCGCACGTCCACGTCGTTTCCGGCCAAGTAGTCGCAAGCCTCGGACGACAGAAACTCGCCACAGACCTTGTCTGCGGGGCCTGCCTCCCGCTCCAACACGGAAACCTCACGCCCCGCCAAGGCAAGCCGCGCCGCTGCCGTGGCCCCCGCAGGCCCGCCGCCCACCACCATGATCTCGGCGCTCATGACTTCCGCCGCTCTACGGTCAATCGATACGGCAAGGCCCGCGCGATGCGCACGTTGAACAACGGGATTTGGGCCTCGCGAAGACGATGACGCCAGTCCTCCACGGTAAACGCTCGAGCGATGGAGATCGGACCGTCGTGCTGGACGAAGCGGTGAAGCCGGGCCAGCTTCGATGCCACCCGAAAGAGGTGATACGGCAGCGGGTGTCGGCGCAAATCGTTGATGAACCACCCAAGCGTGGCCGTAGCGTCCATGAAGCGCAAGAACCGCAGCAGCTGTTCATTGTCCAGATGATGCGCGAACAGACTGCTCATCACGACATCCACTTCCATCGATGGTGCGTAGGCAAAAGCATCCATGGTGATCCAGGACACCGACGGCCCTCGGGGTGTGGCCTCCGTGGCCGCGCGCGTGGCCCAGGGGTTCATGTCGAGTCCGGTCAGCGTCACCGGCAGATCGTGTCGTGCGGCCCAGCGCGCCACTTGGCGCAAGGTATCGCCGTAGCCGCTGCCGACGTCCAGTACGCGAAGTGGACGCCGCAAACTGCGCGCGCGCTGGAGAAGGCGGTCGAAGAAGGCCAGGGTCGGCCGGTACGCGTGCGTCAGGCGGTTCACCCGCGCCAAGTCGACCAGGCAGTCCCGAAACTCGTCGTAGGCCACGGGCAAGGTGTCCATCCACTCAGGCTCGACGGAGCGACGTTCAAAGTTCATGGCATCTACACCTTGTGGAACTGCATGGTCTCGGCGGTGAGCCCTGGGCCAAAAGCCATGGCGCAGCCTCGGGCCCCCGCCGGGGCGTCGGCCAGCATCCGCTCCAGCACGAACATCACCGTGGCCGACGACATGTTGCCGAAGTCATCGAGCACACCCCGGGATGTAACCAGCGCGTCGTCCGGAAGCCCAAGGCCGCGATGTACGGCATCCAACACGGACCGACCGCCGGGATGCACGGCCCAGAGTTCGATCTCTTCTTTCGGAGCCCCATCGAGAATCGCCGCCTGGCAGCGTCGCAGCCCCACCGAGATGGCCTCGGGCACGCGTCCCGACAAGAACATGTCGAAGCCCTGATCACGGACCTTCCAGGTAATGAGGGACTGCGTCTCCGGCACCAGTTCCGCGTGGAAACGGTCCATGGCAAAGCCTTGGGTATCGGCGCTTATGAGGCTGGCGGCACACCCGTCACCGAACACCAGGAACGACAACATCTGCTCGATTTCGTGGGTCTCCTGCATGTGCAGGGTGCACAGCTCCAGGTTCAGCACCAGCACCCGGGCTTTGGGCTCGGAGCGCACCACATGACGCGCGAACTTCAGTGCATTGATGGCTGCATAACAGCCCATGAAGCCGATCATCGTGCGCTCCACGGTGGACGCAAGCCCACACTGCGCGAGCACTTCGAGGTCGAGGCCCGGCGCCACCATACCAGTGCACGACGTCACAACAAGGTGCGTGACAGGCCGATGATCTGCCTGGAGTCGCAGCTTCCGAACGGCCTCGACGGCCAGGGCTGGCGCGTGCGCCTCGTAGAGCTCCATCCGCCGCGCCGTACTGGGAAACTGCCCCCGCTGGTACACGCGCGTGACATCCTCGAGAGCCTCTGCGTCGGAAGACTTCGGCAGCACCGAGTACCGATGAGAGATCTGGGACTTGGGCACGAGTCGGTCGAAGACCGCGCGACCGCGGTCTTCGGGCAACATGGCGCGAGCGAAGTCCACGAAGGTCGAATGCACGTCGTGCGAAGGCACGCTGGTCGCGACGCGGTTGATATGAGCGATGGTCAATGTATCGCGGCAACGAAGCACGTTGCGTGCCCAACGAACCTCGCCGCTGTGCCACTGCGCGCGTTGAGCTCGGATGGCGCCGCGGAAGTCGGCCCATGCACACGCGCGGACTCCACTCTGATGGGCATCGGTCATCTTGACGGAGCGACGGGTCCGAGGCCAAGCGTGCAGCGGCACACGCCTGGAGCCCGGTAACTGTGGCCGTCCTCGTGAGGATGATGCCCGGGTGCCCGAGCATCACCGTTGGCCCAATTGCTGCCTCGTCCCACAACCCAACCATCGGAGTCTCCATGAACATCATCCCCACCGTCCTCGCCTTAGGCATCGCAGCGTGCGCCGACACCGGAAGCGCTCCGGCAAACAGTCCCACCACGCTCAATGCTTCCGGCGACTGCGTCAGGTCCTCGGCGGCGGCAGCATCCCCCGAGGCGAACGGTGCCGACGGCACGGACCGCACGGGCGCTCCCTGCCGGGCGACGCACCCGGCCCCCAACAGCGGGGTTGTCCCGCCGAATCCTACGCCATCGCGCTTTGTCGCCCCGAACCCCACGCCACCTCGCGCCGTGGCTCCCAATCCCGACGCCTTTGGCACCAAGGCTTCTGCGGACGCGGGCACCCGCGAAGCCCCCGCCAACAAGTGATCGCCCCAAAGCAACCCACCGAAGAAAGAGGATCGCGATGAAGAAAGCTGTCATGTGCATTGTGCAAACGCAGACCCAGGCGGAGAGCATCGTTTCCCAATTGCAGAACGCAGGCTTTGCCCGAGACGACATCTCTGTGCTTCTGCCCAACAAGAATGGAACGCGGGACTTCGCCCATGTCCAGAGCACCAAGGCGCCGGAGGGGGCCGTGGCCGGGGCTGGCACGGGTGGCGCCGTCGGTGGAGCCTTTGGACTGCTGCTCGGCATTGGGGCGCTCGCGATCCCTGGCCTCGGGCCCTTCATCGCCGCAGGTCCGCTGATGGCCGCCCTTGGTGGCGTCGCCGCCGGTGCCGCCGTGGGCGGAGTGACCGGAGCGCTGGTGGGCATGGGGATCCCCGAAATCGAGGCCAAGCGCTTCGAGGGCAAGATCAAGGGAGGCAACCTCCT
>JBIKNA010000210.1:0-11825 GCA_044358965.1 Polyangiaceae bacterium | reverse complement strand
CGAACAACACCCCCGAGCAACATAACCGCCCATTACGCGCCCTGTGCCGAGCCGCGCCACTTCCGCCCGTCTGGCACAAGCTGGGCGCCCTTGGGAGGCGTGAACCGACGTGGCGTGAACCGACGTGAGCAACAAGGTGCGAGTTGGCCTTCCAAAAGAGCGTCCGCGGCGCGGACCGAGGTTGCGCTGTCGCGGTCTCCGATCCATCGTCAACTCGGCGAGGTCGAGTTGACGCATCGATGACAGAAAGACCACAGCACGCCCGCGAGACCTTCCCACCAGAGGAAGCCACCACATCGGTCAGACCCAGGCTGTCCTGGCGCGGCACGAGTCGCGGGGACATCGTGGGTAACGCCCCGGCTCTTCTCGAAGCGCTGCGTGTCGTCGATCGCATCGCGCCCTCCACATGTACGGTCCTGGTGACCGGGGAAAGTGGCACAGGCAAGGAGAGCATCGTCGGCGCCCTGCACGATGCTAGTCCTCGGCATGGCGCACCGATTGTTCCGGTCAACTGTGGCGCCATCCCGGGCGAATTGGCCGAGGCAGAACTCTTTGGTCATGCGCGGGGGGCATTCACCGGGGCCGTGGGGCACCGAAAGGGCTATCTCGCCTCCGCCGAGGGCGGCACGCTGTTCCTTGACGAGGTGGGCGAGCTTTCGCCGTCGGCGCAGGTCAAGCTGCTTCGAGTCCTTCAGCAGAAGGAATACGTGCCCGTCGGAGAGTCGAGGCCCATTCCCTGTGACATCCGCGTGGTCGCGGCCACAAACCGAGACCTCGAGGACGAGGTGCGTCGCGGTCGTTTTCGCGAAGATCTCTATTTCCGACTCAACGTCGTGCATGTGCATCTTCCGCCACTGCGAGAGCGCATGTCGGATATCCCGCTGCTTGCGGAATACTTTCTGGGTCGCTCCCGGCGGAGCTCCCAGCGCTGGGACCTCGTTGGCTACGCGCCAGACGCAATGCAAGCGCTGTGCGCAAGCGCATGGCCCGGCAACATCCGAGCGCTGGCAAACTGCATCGAACGTGCCGTGTGGACCGGAGATGGACCCTACATTCAACAACGAGATCTCGTCACTCCCAAGCGCACGTCTGCGGCCTTCGAGTCCGCCGTGAGAAAGCGATTGTCCGAGGCTCCCCGCAGTCGCAGCGAGGCGCCCCAGGTTCGCGTCCAAGATGCAACGACGCAAACGCCTGCGGAGCGATGGCGTCGCAGTTCCTCGGCGTTTCCGGCATTGTTGCCAGAGTCCGGTCTGAACATGACGCAGGCCACCGAGCGGTACCAAAACCACCTCATCGAGCAGGCGTTGCTGCGCACCGGGGGCAACAAAAACCGCGCAGCCGTGCTGCTCGGGATCAACCGCACCACACTTTCCGAGATCATTCGACGGCGGGGCATCCGCACGTAGTGCCAGCGTCCGGGGGCGTGGGGTGGGCCCCCGCACCGATGCAGCGCCACTTACAAGAGGGCCTCACCAAACGTCATCGCGGCCGTGGCTGCCCCTACTCCGGCGAGCTGTCTTCTGGCGGGCGCGCGACCACAACACGAAGACTCGTCACGCGTCGCCGACTCAGCGACATGACCTCGGCCGTGGCGCCAACACCCAAGGTGACCTTGTCGCCCCTGCGCGGCAAACGGGCCAAGCGCTCGAGCACCACGGCGCCCAAGGTCTCTGCGGCCTCTTCGTCGCTCACTTGCACGCCCAGGGGCTTCAGCTCGTCCATGGTGGCGCGGGCATCGACATCCCAGGTGCGCTCTTCGCCGGTGACGGGCTGCACGCGGGCGGGCTCTTCGTCGAACTCGTCGCGGATTTCGCCGACGATTTCTTCGAGGACGTCTTCCATGGTGAGGATGCCGCTGGAGCCGCCGTACTCGTCGACCACCACGGCGATGTGCGTGCCGGTTCGCTGCATGAGACGCAGGACGTCGAGAAGGCTTTGGGTCTCGGGCACGAACTGCACGTCGCGGCGCAGGGTGGTCAAGTCGGCGAGGGCTGGGGCGCCTGGATCGAGGAACACGTCTTTGGCGTACAGGTAGCCGCTGACCTCGTCGAGAGAGCGGCCCTTGGTGAGCAGCACGCGGGTGAACTCGTGGGAGGCTCTTCACCACGCCGGTTACGTGCTCTTCCGTGACTTCGCTGAAGAGCTGAAAGCGATCCGCCTTCAGCATCTTCTTCACCTTGTCCATCCGTCCGTCGCCCGTAGCGTCGTCGAGCTGCTGGATGAGCTTGGGAAGGTCGATCGTGCCACGCACCGAAGCGGGCGGAGTGTCGGCCGAAGAAGAGGTTGCACGGCCGCTGACGATTCTGCGAGTTGCCGAGTTCCTCGGTCCCCATCACTCTATTGACCCGCCCCGAAGCCTAGGGTCTCACCCAACAGCCCGACATTATGACGGACATGTGTGCATTGTGATGCACATTGACGGGTCTGACGCATGGGGGTTCGTCGGGTTACACCTGCGGTAGGACTCCCCGGGCGCCGCGTTACTCCGCCAGCGTGGCGCTCCAGCCGCCCGCGGTGCGGTCGATGAAGTCCGCGGACAGGTCCACCCGGGCGTAGTAGCCGCGACCAACGCTCTCGCGGGTCTTGGTGCCGTAGCCAAACGAAGTCACGCCAGCGACGCTGCGTTTGCCGTTGATGGTCATGAGGAGGTCGGGTAGCCCCGGGTCGTTGCCTTCCCGGAGCCCCCACTGGTGCGAGAGAAGTTCGTTCGAACCCCTCGCCGGGTGCGGGCGAGCGGGATCTCGGTCAGGGGAAGGCCCGAGGGTGCGGGCCAGATTCACGGACGCTTGAGCGAGATCGTCTCGCTGGTACCGCGGCTCACTTGGCCGTTGGCCGTGAGAACGGGCTTGGCGACCAGGGCATCGCACTTGTTGATGAGGTCGACGGGATTGCCGCCTACGGCAACGAGCGACACCGCCCACTCTTCGCGGTTGTTGCCCAGCGACTGCCAGAACTTGCCGCCATTCAGAGTGGTGCGGTCTATCTCCACACCGTTCTTGAGGCAGATCAAGTCGACGTCCACGGTCTTCACGAACGAGACGTTGTAGACGCTCATGGAGAAGACGACGTTGGGGTAGCGAGACGCGTAGTAGCTCTGGCTGCCCGGATCGAACTTGGACGAGATGATGGAGATGCGTGGTTGCTCCGCGGCGCTGTCAAAGCTGAAGGTCTTGGACACCGACTGCTTCTGCGCCATGGTCACCGTGGCCTGTACGCCAAACCTGTTGCAGGCGGGGATCACCCAGCTGGAATCGCCGCCAACGCCATCGAGCGCCGCAGTCCATTCCTCTTTGTCATTCGAAAGGCTCCGCTTGTAGCTCGCGGATGCGCTCTTCAAGACCTTGCCCTTGGCCGAACCTTCGAGGCACGTGAACGTCGCGGCCACTTTCTTCTCGTAGGCCAGGTTCGACAGCGCCAACTGAGCTTCGATCCTCGCGTAGCGGTTGCGCTGGTTCCCATTGTCTTTGGAGACGCTGAGCACGGCGATGTTGCCGTCGGGCGGTGCGCTCAGCGCGTCAGCGACCACGTCGTCTTGCTGCACATCGTCGTTCGTGTCGGCGGCTTCGGCAGAACATGCAGCGCTCGCCGTGGCACACGCCAAGACTGGAAGCAGCCGGAGGCCACTCGACAGGAGTTTCGCAAGGCTTTGGGCGGAGAGGTTCTTCATGACGGCGGTACTTTCGCTGGGTGGTTCTTTTGTGATCGGCGGCGCCCCGTTGCGGGGGGGGGACGAACAAGCCATGGTGCACACCGTGTGCCGATGTAGGCACGCCAGAACCCGCAGTTTTTGGGCTGCCAGCGCGCCAGACGATCGGCGCGATCGCGGCTCAACGCCCCGTCCCGTTGGGGCGGGCGCTCAGCTTTCAGCCAGCGCGGCACATTCGAAAAGGGATTGCGCGACGGCAGCGGCGCGCTTTCAGGCACCCAACCGATCGGTCCGCATTCTAGAAAAATCGTCCAGCAGCGCTTTACACCCTGGGCCTTTCCTCGCGTCTGGTGGGGCAAACGTAGCGCTTGCACCGCAGGCGACCCTCGGAGGAATGAATCATGAAACGCCCGCTGCTTACCCTGTTGCCCCTGGTCGGACTCCTTGCCTGCGGAGGTCTGTCCGACCCAAACAAGAGCGAGCCAGTTGCCACCATCTCTGGCGCGCTCACGGGTACCAGCGTGCCTGCCAATGCGCGCGTGGCGCTGGTGTGGCGAAAGAACGGCGGCGGCGTTTGGGTGGGCGCGGACGCCCCGGTGGTGAGCGGCAAGTTCAGCTTTGCGCTGAACGGCGCGCCGCCAGACGACGTAATCTCCCCTGCAAGCGCTAGCGCCCAAACAGGATATGCCGGCGGCGGTACTGGCCGTACCGCGGAACCGGTTGCAACTCCAGCGCCCGCTCCGGCGCGAATCGCCACGGGTCAGACCAATGTGTCTGGCTCGCTCAGTAAGCCTTTGTCCAGCGGGGTCGCGGGCTTTGTGGTCTACGCCGACAAGAACGGCAATGGTCAGCTCGATCTCGTCGGCAACGAAGCCAGCAGCCCAGACCAAATCTTGGGCGGGGCTTCGGAGCTGGTGGTTGCGTATCTGCAGGACGGCACCACGCTCGACTACGAAAAGCTCCGCGACGGCGCGGCGCAGCTCCCGGCGCGTGGCTACAACTTGATGTGGACCAAGGAGCGCTGGCTGCCGCTCAACGCCGTGGAGCTCACGCTCAAGAGCAACACCAACCTGCCGAGCGCCGTATGCTCAAACAGCACGGGCTTCGGCTACGACACGACACCTACCAGCGAGTTGCCACCCCCGATGCCTTCAGGAGGTACCGGCGGAACCACCACCGGAATCGGCGGGTATCCCAGCAAAGGCGACCCGAGGTTGACGTGCGCCGATGATGGGCGTGCCTTCACCTATGGGGGCGATTGCGACGAGTCGCTGGTTGATGGGTTGTGCACAAGCGCGTACGTGCGCTCATGCGGCGACCCGGTATCGGTAACCCGGCTCTCACCGTATGAAACGGAGCTCCCCCCCAACTGGCCCTGCGACGTGCCGGACGGAGTGACCACCCCAACCGGCGGCGGGACCGCCACGACGCCGATTGACGCCGGAACCCCGGACCCCAACCCTGCGGATGGCGGCTGAGTGATCCCTTGACCGGTCTGTCCGCCACCGAAGTCACCGAGCTGTATCGGCGCTATGGGTTCATGCTCGAGCGCCGATGCTCGCTCCTTTTGCGAGACAGAAGCCTCGCGGAGGATGGCGTGCAAGATCTTCTGGCCAATCTGTTCCGGCGCGGAGCAAGCCTGCGCGACGCGCAATCGCCGTACCGATTCTTGTGCCGCGCAGCAGACCGCGCCTGCCTGGATCTTTTGCGGCGTAACAAGAAGGTGCGCGCAACGCTGAGCCTCGACGACGTTGATCAACTCGGCGAGGCCCCGGGCTGCGATGCCGAAGCGCGGCGCGCCGTGCTCGAGTCGTTAGAATCCCTCCCGGACGAAGACCAATCGCTGGCCATCATGTTGTTCGTGGACGGTATGACCCAAGAAGAAGCCGCAGAAGAGCTGGGCGTGTCCCGCGTGACGGTCAACAAGCGAGCGCAGCGTGTGCGGGCTCAACTGAGGCTGACGCTCACTCCCGACAGCCAGCCGCTGATGGAGGTGCGAGCATGACCAAGAGCCACCCGTCGTCCATTGCCCTAGAAGCCTTCGCGTGTGGCGAAGATTCGCCCACTATCGCAGCGCATGTTGCTGGCTGTACTGCGTGCTCTTCCTTCGCCCAGCGAGCGAAAGACGCGATGGGACCCTTCGAGAGAACTTCGGACGTCGAAGCCCGGGTTCGAAAGGCTATCGCCCGTGTCCCCAGCGAAGGCAATGTCACCTTGCCCGTGCAACACGGCGTGCGTCTTCTTCGCCGAGCGTCCTATGCGATGCCGGCGCTGGCTGCCGCAGCGGGGCTCGTGTTTTGGATCCGTGCTGGCCGCGTACCAACCGTGATCTCTGGCGTCACGCCCACGGCCAGCGTGGTGGCTGGAAACTACGGTCCGGGCACCACGTTCAAAGGCGGCGCGCAGCTCGCGGTCATTCGCCTTCGCGGCGATGGCCAGGAGCGACTCACCGGAACCGTGCGCGTCCGCCCCGGCGATCGACTCCGCATCGAGGTCGCACTCGACCACGAAGAGGCAATCCTGGCGGGCATACTGACAGACGCTGGCGAGTTTACCGAGCTCATGCCCGAAGCGGCGCGCGGCACGGGTACGCACTTTTCCGAGCAAGCTGCGCGTGTAGACCGGGCTCCGTCGCCAGGCTGGATCGTATGCGGCACCCGTGCGCAGATCGACGAACTTCGCGCGACGAGATCTGTAACCGGGCTCTCCGCGATGCGCGTCGAATGGGAAGCTCCGTGAACGGGGCCGTGCGCAAATGGCTTGCCCGTGCGGCGCTCGGCCTCGCGAGCGTTGTCTTTGCCAGCGCCGCGAATGCCGAGCCGGTGCGCATCTTGGTGGCGGCGGGAAGCCAGCGTGGTCTTGCGGCGGAGCGTCCGCTCAAGTTTGCCCACACCGACGCAACGCGCGTGCGCGAGGTGATGGTGGGCCAAGGCGGAGTTCGCACGGAACACGCAACCGCGCTCATGGAGCCATCGCGAGCGCAGCTGTTCGCCGCGCTCGAACTTGCAAAAGCCGAGGCGCAAAAGCACACCGCCGGCGAAGTGACCTTGGTGTTCTATTTCAGCGGGCACGGCGATCGCGAAGCGTTGCACCTGGGCGACGAGCGGGTACTGCTCACGGACATTCAGAGCAAGCTCAACGAGGTGCCCGCAGGCCTTCGCATCGTCGTCACGGATGCCTGCCGCGCCACCCGCGACAAAGGCTTTTCTGCGGAGGCTCCGTTTGCGATCTCCGTCACCACCATTCCGCAGGCCACCGGCAGCGTGTGGCTGCACGCATCCAGCGATGGTGAGGCAGCGCAAGAGTCCGACGAGCTGCAAGGGGCAATCTTCACGCACTCGTGGCTTAACGGCCTGCGCGGCGCCGCCGATGCCAACGGAGACTCTCGCGTCACGCTCGAAGAGAGCTTTGCCTTCGCGCACTCGCAGACGTTGATTCGCTCCGCGAAGAGCAGCGGCGTGCTTCAGAAGCCCGAGGCCGTCGTGAGCTTGCGCGAAGCCTCGCCGGTGGTGCTGACGCAGGCCTACGCCAAGCTTGGCACGCTGTCGTTGCCAAGCGCAAAAGACACACATTTTCTGGTGTACCAAGCGGGTAGCAAGAGCGTCATCGCAGAGCTTTGGGGCTCCGGCGATAGGCGTACCGCCCTTTCGCTCGCGCCCGGAAGATACATCGTGCAGCGTCGCGTCGCAGGCAACGGCGGCGCCGCGCAGATCGCCATCGGCGAAGGCGAAGCACGCAGTGTGGAAGAGCGTGACTTTGCGCCAGCATCGCTCGAGGCGCTGGCACGCAAGGGCGGCGAGTTGGGCGAGGTGACGAAACACGAGGTGGCCGTGGGCTACGATCTCGGGCAAAACGCACGCAGCGGTTTCTTGCACGGCCCGCGTGCAGCCTACAGTTACGCGCCGTGGCCATCGCTGGCTTTCACCGGCGGCGCGTCGCTCGAGCTGTCCGATGTGTCTGCTGTGCAGCGCGATGAACGTATGCGCGCGGGCTTCGTCCGCTTCGGCGTCGAGCCAAGGCTACGTCTCGGCGTGTTTACGGTACGCGCGGGCCTGGGCGGCCGAGCCGGGGTTCTGTGGCAGACGCTGGCAAAAAAGGACCTATTCGCGCCACTCGTGCCCACCGCTGCACAAGAAACAACGAACGCCGCCTTTGGCTTCGGCCCCGAGGTCTATGCCGCGCTGCGTCTTGGGACCCGCAGTGGGACCAATGAGAGCCTGGAAGCCGGATACTTTGTGGACATCGGCGGCACCGGCAGCGCGCTCTTTTTTCGCGAAGAAAGTGCCATGAAGACCATGCTCGGTGGCGCCGTGATGTCATCGTTGGGCGCGCAGTTCTAGGCAGACGCCCGCAGGCCCCGTTCACTTTGGCGCATACCCGTGTCTAGAACGCAGGATCACTGCCCGCGGCTTGGAGCGTTGACTACGCACCCGCGCTGCCTAGGCACGGCATCCGACCAGGATGCCGCGCGCAGTGAACATCCATGGGGACAGGGGAGTCAGACTCTCCTCTCTCCGGTCAGTGCACTTTCGCGTCCGCCAGGAGCGCCGATTTGGACGCGCGTGCGAGATACGTTCCGGAGCCCGTCATCGGCGTCTCGTAGTTGGCGGGGAGCTCGTAGTTCGCCCCCCGGATGTGCATGAGAAGGTAGACGTCGTTCCCCTGCAGCACGATGGCTTGCGCGGGATGCTCGAACGTCGCGAGGGTCGTTGCCGGGCCGCCGTCTTTCGTGATCGCGCGCAGCGTGCGATCGGCGACGACATAGAGTCGGGTGTCATCGAACGCGAGCCCGCGGATCGCCCCGAGGTCGCGCGCGATGATCCGCATCGAACCGTCGGCCGCCAGGGACGTCACGGTCCCCGACGTGGCATCGGGGATGTACGCGACGTCTCCATCGACCGCAAACGCGTAGGCCGGTCCCACATTTTTGGCGATCGTTCGCGACGCCCCCGTGGCGATCTCAATCGCAGAGATTGTGCATCCTTTCGGATGGGCTGCATCGGCTCCGGTCACGAGCGCGCACGTCGACACGAGAAGCTCGTTCTTCACCTTGGCGAGCGCGGACGCCGGAGCCGAAAGAGGCGCGAGCATGCTCGCCTTCCGCGTTCGCTTGTCGATGCGCACGACGCCATACTTCTTTTCTTCTTGAATCGCGTAGATCGCGTTGTCATCGAGTGCGACGAACCGCAGCGACTCCTTGGCGGTGTGAACAACAGTCGCCGCCTTCGTCGCGCGATCGATCTGCACCACCGAGCCTTCACGTCCCGTGGGGACCGTCACCCCGGCGTTGACAACGAAGAACCCCGTGGCATCAACGGCCAGGTTGCAGGTCTCGGTGAACGACGGAAGCGCGGCAACCCGCAGAGCCACACCGCCGTGGGCCACACTCAGATCCAAGGGCGGAGAGCCGCCCCCCTTTACGAAGATCGCCCCGGCGCCGTCGCCCGCGAGATCAGCGCACGCCACCGGTTCGGCCACTTTCGTCCAGCGGTCTTGCAGGGGAGCTGCGGATGCATCGACCGTCGCCGCGAGTTTGGCGGACGAAGCCGCTTCGGGGACGGAGCTCGGAGTACTCGGGCGAGAGCAAGCCGTTGCGAGCAGTGCGCCAACGACCAACGAAGAACGAACCATGAGAAAAACTCCTCTTCACAAAGCCAGTTTGAGCAAGCGGTGAATCCACGCGTAGAACGACCCAACTCCCATTCGAAAAACCAAGTGCGACGCCCCATCACGCACGCCGCCAACGCTTCATCGCTCGTCTGCCAGTTTGCACGTCAGCGGAGGAGCAACACGCTCGTGGTCAGCAAGACGCCGACGACTCCGAGCGCGGCCATCATCCCGCCGCTTCCGGTTCGTCGAAACGTTACCACGCATCGAACGGCGATGACCAGACACGCGAGCAATCCGACGAGAAGGCCGAAGGTCGGTCTCCCTCCTATTTGCGTCGCCATCAGGAACGCGACGACCAGTAGTGCACCGACGAAGCCGCCCGTGAGCAGCGAGGTCGCTCGTGCCGGCCCACCTTTGTTCTTCAAGAAGCCGATGTAGCTGCCGACCATCGTAAGCGGGCCGAGAATGAGTAGATAGACAATGGCAAGATTGGTGAGAGACATCGCAGTTCCTCTCAGACGTGGCACCCGACGTTCGTATTCAAGGAGCGTGGAGGTCGAGTAGCCCCGGGTCGTTTGATCCTCCCCCGCTTCCGTGGACGTCGTGACTATGCCGCAAACGCGGCGACTCGTGCCTTCAATTCGAACTCGATCGTACGGTCGCCGACCTTGCAGAGGCGCACGGCCTCCGCCTTGAACTCGGCGGTGAAAGACCTGCGGGCCCGCTTTGATTGTCGCTTTGACATCGAACACTCCTCGCGCATCTTCGCGCCTTTGGAGGTGTCCACGAAAGCGGGGGAGCTTCAGCTCAGGTAGCTCGCGGCAGCGGGGCAACGCGCTCTAGTAGCGATCCAGCATCCGCAGCTGAGATCGCAGTGTCCCCAGATCGGTACCTGGAATGTACAGACGGTCGTTGTAAATGATCATGTCTCCCCAGCTCGCTTCGAAGCTCTCGATGCGCTTGCACCCGCGAGGCAAGGTAGCGCACCGAAGGAGGACCCGCGTCCCGGACGACCGCCATGCCATGTATCACAGCCAGGTAGGTCAGGTTCCCATGCCCTGGCGGGACCCTCCAGAGGGAGCCTCCTCGGAGGCCCCGCAGTTCCTGGCGGAGGGTGGGTTTGCCTCAATGCTTTCGGTCGAAAGAACGTCAGGCGCTTTGCCGGGTTCAATTGCCCAGATGCGCGACGGCGAATGTCTCCATCTTCATGGTGTATGCGAAGTACACATTTCCGTTGCGCACGGCGAACCCGGGCGCCGCCCATAGCGCTCCGTATTGCTGCCAGCCCTGGCTCTTCCCCCAGCTGAGGTTTGGCTGCTGCGTAGCACCGCTGAAGGAAAGGTCGTTGTACAGAGTCTCTCGAGCGCCATCCCGTATCCGAAAGCGTTCGATGGTTCTGCCTTTCGTCTCCGTGCCGATCACATAGAGGAATGTGCCGTCGGACACGATGTGCGAGCCTCGCGTTAGATTCGTCTCGCCGGCGCGGCGCCCAAGCTGCGTCACGGGCGTCCGTTGCCCCGTCGCTTTGTTGAAGCGCACCAATTCGGCGTCGTCAAAGTAGTAGACGGCATCCTGGTCTTGCGTGACGCCGAGGACGCTTGTGTCGCTCAGGGGCGTCACTGTGCCTTCGCGCCGATCGATCCGGAAGAGCGTGTCATTGAACATTGTGCTGGCATCTGGGGCGATGACGAAGACGGCAGACTCGTCCGCCAGGATGGAACTGCAAAGGCTCCTTGGGAGGCCGGGCCTGGAGCCGGGCAACTGCGCGAGGCGACGACGTTGCGAGCCATCACGGGCGACAGACCATACTTCGGCCCTCGACCCAAACTCCGCGTCCTTGGCGCCAAAGCACCAGAGGATGGCGTCCGCTTGCACGGCGACCACAGAGGGGACTTCGGCCCAAGCGGGCAGGTCTTGTCCACCGGAGCTCTGGACGAGCATCGTTGTGGCCCCGCTCTCCAGTTGGCGGGACCACAAGCCACATGAAGGGTCTGCCAAAGTAAGGACGCCTTCCCGCGCAGAGAGAAAGC
The DNA here is from genome assembly GCA_044358965.1 of Polyangiaceae bacterium. GTDB lineage: Bacteria > Myxococcota_A > Polyangia > Polyangiales > Polyangiaceae > SXNL01. Next base: position 539 of record JBIKNA010000210.1, on the reverse strand, counting down.
CGACATCCGTAGCTGTCGACACCCCGGGTTGCCATCGCTTCGAGGCATCTGTGGGGCAAGCACGATACTCGGGACCCGCGAGTCGAACGGTGGCACCCGCGGAGTCGATGCGCTCGAGGCTAGCGTCGCGAGCCACGATGACGCCGGCTCCGTCGACGGCGAACCCAAGCACTTTGTCGCCGGTCGGCGACCCGATCAGCACCGCCCCAGGGCGCTCGTCTGCCTCCGTTGAGGGCGCGCAGGCATTGGTCGCGAGAAGTCCGAGGGTTGGCAAGAGCCAGCGGGAGCGCCGCGCCCATTCGGCCTGGGCCATCTCCGCGCGTTTGTGTGTCGCCGAGGCCCAGCACGCCAAAGTTGTTGAACCCCCAGCTCTTGACGGAGCCGTCGTCGAGTCTTGCGCACGTGTGGTCGCCGCCCGCGGTGAGTTGCAGGGCGGTCCTGCCGGGCCCGAGGTCTACCGCAGGCAAGGCTGCGCCCAGCGCGAGAAGCGCCTTTGAATCGACTACGCTCACAGGAGAACGAAGATCCCCCAGAAATCG
>JBIKNA010000621.1:0-3535 GCA_044358965.1 Polyangiaceae bacterium | reverse complement strand
CATGGGCAGGGCCTCCCGGGGCGTGTCGCCCACACCAAACACCTGGGCGCCCACCTCGGCGAGGCCACGGGTGTACTGAATCATTTCCGGCGGATAACAGGGGGATAGGAAGACGACGCGCACGAGACCGAAGCTACCACGGATCTTCCGCGTTGACGCGCTGGGTCGTACTGCCCTACCTGGACTCCACCCCGATGCCCCGCAACGTCGTTTTTGTCGCCCCGTTCCCGGCCGAGACCACCCTTCGGTTCATTCGCGCCATGGCTCGTTTGCCCGGTGTGCGCCTGTTGGGCGTCGTGGCCGAGCCCCCCCGGGGCAAAGACGCCAAGCTCTTCCACGACATCGTTCGCATCACCGATCCGCTGTCGGCCAAAGACATCATCGATGCCACCGAGGTGCTCAAGCGCCGGCACGGGCAACCGCACCGTATCGTGGGCATCCTCGAGAACATCATGGTGCAGCTCGCGCAGGCCCGGGCGCACTTTGGTGTCGAGGGCGCATCGCCCCGCGTGGCGCAGCTGTTCCGCGACAAGTCACTCATGAAGGCCGCGCTGCGCGAGGCCGGCCTGCCGGTGGCACGAAACCGCCTCATCAAGAACGCGGGCGACGCCCGGAGCTTCGCCGAAGAGGTTGGCTTCCCCATGGTCATCAAGCCGCCGGCGGGCATGGGCGCCAAGGCCACCTTCCGCGTCAACTCCGTGGAGCAGCTCATGAGCGCCCTCGGCGGCATGCGCGCCGGCGAGCACAACCCCATCTTGGCCGAAGAGTTTCTGCGCGGGCGCGAGTTCAGCTTCGAGACGCTCACCCTGGGCGGCAAGGTGCATGCAGACTCGCTCTCGCACTACCTGCCAAGCTGCCTCGAGGTGCTCGAGAACGACTGGATGCAGTGGTGCTGCCTGCTGCCGCGCGAGATCCACGGCCCCGAGTACGCCGCGCCGCGCAAGATGGCGCACCAGGCCGTGCAGGCGCTGGGCCTCGACGACGGCTTTACGCACATGGAGTGGTTCCAGCGCCCCGACGAGAGCCTGGTCATCGGCGAAATCGCACAGCGGCCACCGGGCGCCAACATCACCCGCATGACGGGCTTGGCCAACGATGTGGACCCGTACCGCGCCTGGGCCCGCGCCGTGGTCGATGGCGTTCAAGACGCTCCGTGGAATCGCCAGTACGCCGTGGGCTGCGCCTTCGTGCGCGGCATGGGTCGCGGCCGCGTGGCCAGCGTGCAGAACGTCCACGAGGTCTACGAGGCCGTGGGCAAGTGGGTCATCGAGGCCAACCTGCCCACCGTGGGCGCCCCCAAGGCCGACGGCTACGAGGGCGACGGCTACGTCATCGTTCGCGATCCGAGCACCGAAGTGGTCAAGATGTTGCTTCGCACCATCATCGAGACCATGAAGGTGCACTACGCGTAAAGGGCAAGGGTCGCGTTGGCTGCGGGCCCCCCGGCGCGCCACCGCACGTTCTAGCTGTCTGCAGCCAAGGTCTCCAGCATGCGCTCGGTGATCGCGCCAGCCAACGATGCGCCGCCCATGGTCACGTAGAGCTGGCCCTCGGTGCGGACCAGCTCGAAGTCCGTGGCTTTCTCCATGCGCTCGCCGATGCCGTCGACGACCTCGCTGGGCAAGAAGAACACCGGGATGCTGTCCGCGCGGAACACCTGGCGGGTCTTGAGCTCCCGCGCGAAGTGGTCGGCGTTGGCGGTGGTGAACACGGAGTAGCGCTTGCAGAGCTTGGCGCAACGATGCAGTCGCTCGGCCGAGGGGGCGCCGATGTCGATGTGCGCGAGCATCTGCCCCGTGAGGTCGAAGATGGCGATGGGCGGCTCGTCTGTGGACGACAGACCCCCTTTGCTGAAGGTGATGCCCTCTTCGTAGGACAGCGCGTACGCCAAGATCCGCGTGACCAAGTACCGCTGCGACTCCGACGGGTGCTGCGCCACCCGAAGCTCCAGCGTCTCGTAGAGCCCTCGGTCCACGTCGGACAGGGCGATGTTCACGCGATAGACCGTGCCGGCGGGCGCCATGCCTAGAGCTATAGCCGGCTTTGTTCCGAAACACGCGTTTTGGGGCAAAGCACGCCTTGGGTGGTGAGGGCGGCACGGGCTGCCTTTGGCCCGCGAGGTGAACTCGCAGCTCCTCCCACGCGGGTGCCGCGTAGCGGGCTCGTTGGGACGCGCCGGTTCGCACGACCCAGGCGCCGGTGCCACACTTTGGCCATGTCGTCGGCGGCCGAACGAGCAGCGATGCGTCGAGTCACCTGGACTCGGGGGGGCGCGCGCTCTTTTGCCGAGGCAGAGGAGATGGACTTGGCTTTCTGGGCCGAGGCAACTCCGGCAGAGCGCGCGCGCGGTGTCATGCAGAGGGCGGCAGGCCGTCCGCAAGATCTCATCGACGCTGCGTTCCTTGCAGAAGGTCGCCTTGCGCTCGGCTCGAACGTAGGAACGGGAATCCCTCTCATGGTGCCACTGTAGGCGTGCTGTTTTCGCCTGCTCGAGGCCTGCTCCGCAGCTACGCTCAAGGCATATGACTTCCTTGCGTTCGTTGGTGATCGCCGGAGCGGCTGTCGTGGCCGTTGCGGTTGGTGCGTGCTCCGATCGCGAGACGCCGGTGCCCGCGGTGCCGGTGCCTGACGGTGGGCTGGACGCGGCCGCCGATGGACCGGTGGTCCCGCCGCAGCCCGCGCAGGGGCACCCGAGCCCCAACAGTCAGCCCAAGGTGGTCGAGTGCAGTCGCGGCGAGCTCAAGCCCCCCAGCTCCGGCACTTGCGCCGTCACCAAAGTGGGCACCGCGGGCAAGGTGCTCCAAGGCACGGTGCTTCGCCCCGACGAAACGTTGCACCGCGGCGAGGTGCTCATCTCCGAAGAGGGCCTGATCTTGTGCGCGGCGTGCGACTGCTCGTCGAATGCGGCATACGCCGCGGCCAGCGTGGTTCAGTGCGCCAACGGCGTGATCTCGCCCGGGCTCATCAACCCCCACGAGCACCTGACCTACCAAAACAACCCGCCCATTGGGCACGGCACCATTCGCTACGAAAACCGTGGCGACTGGCAGGGCGGCCGCGGGCACCAGCGCTTGGATTACAAGAGCGGCGCCAACCAAACGTTCCAGGCCTACGGCGAGCTCCGGTTCCTCATGAGCGGCACCACGTCCATCGCTGGCGGCGGTGGCGTGCCCGGGCTCATTCGCAACCTAGACACGGCTGCCGACGAGCTCGAGGGCGCGCCGGTACAGATGGCCAACTCCGACGTGTTCCCGCTCAGCACGCCTGGCAAGAACCTGGTCGGCACGTGCGACTACTCGTCGGGCCGAACAACGTCGAGCCAGGTCGACCAGCTCACCAGCTATTTGCCGCACATCTCCGAGGGCATCGACGCCGAGGCTCGCAACGAGTTCGTGTGCACCAGCGAGCCTCCCTTCGACCTGGTGGGCCACCAGACGGCCATCATTCACGCGGTGGCCCTTGGTCCGGCAGACGCCGAGGTGGTGCGTGCCTCGAAGGCCCAAGTGGTCTGGTCGCCGCGCTCCAACGTGGACCT
>JBIKNA010000209.1:0-11850 GCA_044358965.1 Polyangiaceae bacterium | reverse complement strand
CGCCAGCGACGACGGCATGACCTCGACCGATTCCAAGCGATACATGAGCGCGTCTTTGGTGGGGGAGCCCCAGTACACCTGGGCGAAGCGAACATCGAGGCTCGACACCGGACCTTGGCCGGTGCCCAGCTCTTTGGCCGAGGTGCACGTGTTCCCGGTGGGGCAACTCTTGACGACGCCCGAGGCCAACGCCCAGTACACGCGTGCGTTGTCTCCGGACAAGGCCGTCACGGCGCTGCCCTCGGCCATAAACGTTGTGGGCGCGCCGTTGCAGCCCGCCACGGGGCATTGCTTTACCCCGGTGGTGTCGTTCCAGTACACGCGCAGGCCGTCGCTGTAGAGGTGCGTGCCGGTGCCGGATCCCAGCTCGAGCGGCGCCGGACACTTGTCTTTGGCGCAGCGGAACACCTTGGCGCCGTCGCTCACGAACAGCCACGAGGCATCTGTATGGATGGCCTTCGCGTTCTTGATGGTGCCGGCAACGACCTCGGGGTTGCAGCGCAGCGCGTTGCACCCCGCGCCGCCATCGGACTTCGGACCCGTTCCGCCATCGGGCTTCGGTCCAGCATCGGTAGACTTGCCAGCATCCGTGCGCGCATCATCGCCCGCATCCTGATCGTCTTCGGTCCCGATGCCCGCGTCGGCCGCGGCGTCGGCTGTGGCGTTTGCGTCGGCCCCCTTCTTGAAGTCGCTGCAGGCGGCAAGGAGCAGGCAGCACACGATTCGTGCGAGGGCGCGCGGATGGCTCACATCGGCAGCATAGAGCATCCACTCTTGCGCCGCCCACTGCACCGTTGCCGCCACGGTCCATGTGGCCACCAGTGCAGTTGCCGCTCCCAACGGGTAGCGGGCCAGGGCAACTGTTTTGGGGCTTGGCCGGGCCTCGATCACGGCCTTCGGTTGCAGAATTTGCTCGCGCCGAGAGCGGGAAGGGTAGGCTTGCACTGGGCGGAGCGCCCATCCAGCTTTCCGAAAGACCGCGAGCCCTGACCGCCATGTCTTCGCCCAAGAGCGCCGTGTCTGCTTCTTGCCTCTGTTTGTGTGCTGGCACCTGGGTGCTGCTCGCGTCTTGCGGCGGTTCCGCTGTCAGTCCCGCCACGGCGCCCGCCGCTGCAAGGCCTTGTGCCTCTCAGGTTTCGGTTGCGCCGCCGGTTGCCTCTGCAGACGCCGCGCTCCGTCCCGCAGACCCCGCGCCCATCGACGTCATCATCGTGGGCGCTGGCATGGCTGGGCTCACTGCTGCGCGCACGCTGCGGCACGCGGGCAAGACGGTGCGCGTGCTCGAGGCCCAGAACCGAATTGGCGGGCGTGGACAGGTCGATGCAACGACGTTCAAGATCCCCGTGGACCTGGGAGGCGCGTGGGTCCACGACGCGAAGACGAATCCGCTGACGCCCCTCATCGCAGGCATGGGCTTTCGCAAGCAGCTGACGCAGATCGATACGTGGCCGAGCTACTTCACCAAGGGCCATTTCGCCACGCCCGCCGAGCAGAAGCGGCTTCGGGATGCCGTCGACAAGTTCGAGGAGGCCTTGGCCAGCGCCATTGCTCCCAAAGAGCCCGGGCACGAGCCACGCGACGGCGCGGCATCGGAGCACTTGCCCAAAGGGCTCGACAAAGAGCTGCTGGGGCTCATCGCTGCCAACATTGGCCCCCTCGAGAGCGGTGCCGAGCTGTCCAAGACATCTACGCTCGACGCGGCTTCTTTTCTGTCCAAAGAGGACTACTTCTTGGAGCGTGGCTACGGCTCATTTGTCGAGAGCTGGGGCCAAGAGGTGTTGCCCGAGGTCACGCTGGGCGCCCAGGTCACCAAGGTGGACTACAGCCAGGGCACCAAAGTGATTGTGGAGACCAAGCAGGGTGGTCGCTTCGAGGCCCGCAAGGTGCTGATGACCGTGTCTACCGGCGTGCTTGCCAGCACCGACGAGCGCAATCGAATTGCCTTTGCGCCAGAGCTCCCCGAAGACAAGCGCGACGCCATTCGAAGCTTGCCCATGGGACTGCTCAACAAAGTGGTGCTCCAGTTCAAGAACGACGAGAGCATCTGCGGGCCCAGTGGCAAGCGGCTGGTCAATGCGTGGGTGCTCTACGATGGCCCCGGAAGCGATGACATGGCGTTTGTGTTTCGGCCGCTCAACGCGCCGATGGTGGTTGCCTTCTTTGGCGGCGACCGCGCCAAGACGTTGGAGCGCCAAGGCAAAGACGCCATGATCGACACGGCCATGAACGCCCTCACGACCATGTGTGGCAACGGCGTGCGCACAAATCTAGACGTGGTCGCCACAACGGCGTGGGGCGACAACCCCTGGACCTTCGGCGCGTACTCGTATGCGATGCCAGGCGCCGTGGCCAAAAAAGCCCGAGAGCGTTTGTTTGCGCCCGTGGGCAACACGCTCTACTTCGCCGGCGAGGCTGCCTACAACTCGACGTACAACGGAAGTTACGCTGCGGCCTACAGCTCCGCGCTCATGGCAGGGCACGCCATCCTCGATTGCCTGGCCCACGAAGACCGCGGCGAGTCGTGCTCCGCGCCGCGATGATCGCAAGGCGCGCTACAGCACCGTCACGCTGACACGGCCGCCGCCGTATCCGCTGCAACGACCGCTGAGCCCGTAGGGCAGGTCGAGCGCGTCGAGCACACCATTCGATGCCTCCCAGTCTTGGGACACGCTCACGTCTTTGACCAAGGCCGTGGTGCAGACAGCGCCTTTGCACAGACGCACGCGCTTGCCACACGAGGCGCGCGTTGGCGCCGCAACCCACAAGGCCGTATCGCTGCAGGCGCCCACACCAGTGCAGCCCCAGGTCACCTGGCCCGCGGGCACATTGCGCGAGTAGCTCGAGCAGTTGCGAAGGAAGTCGCAGGTGCCCTCGTACTTGAGCGGCACGGTCTTCCTGGTCAGCGCGTCCGCGGAGGTATCGCTGTTCTCGTCGCCGGCTTCTTCGCCCTCGGGGGCTGCGGCACACGCCACGCCGAGCATCGCGATGGCCGAGGCGGCGAACAGGCGGGTGAGGGCAAAGCGAAACATCATGGTGCTGATGCTGTAAAGCAACCGCCGTACCGGAATTGCGCTAGGGGCTCCGTCGGCAAATCGAGCCAAATTGCGCAGTTTTCGTGACTCGAGGCGCCCGCACTGGGGATCCGTGCATTCCCGGGCCCTGGGGCTTTCGTACCCAAGGGGGCAGGCCGAGGCCCTTCATGTGCGGTTCACGATACGCTCCTACGCAATCCGCCACGTATCGCGCGAGCGACCGGCGACCGCCTTGCTACCGCGGAATGGCGGTATCCACGGTCAGCGTGCGCCCGTTGGTGCGCACCGTCACGGAGCCATCGAGGTCCGTGCGGTAGACGCCGATGCCCTGCTGCGCGAGCGACTCCAAGGTCTGCGCGTGTGGATGCCCGAAGCGATTGCGAACGCCGGTGCCGATCACGCCAATGGTCGGCGCAACCGCCCGCAAGAACTCTGGAGAGCTCGACGTGCGACTGCCGTGATGCCCCACCTTGAGCACATCGGCGCGCAGGCTTGCCCCCTGTGCCGCGCGCAGGAGCATCGTGCGTTCGGCCTCGTGTTCGGCATCGCCAACAAACAGGAACGAACGCGCGCCGTAGCGCAGATGCAAAACGAACGAGCCATCGTTGGCCGATACGCCCTCGGGCACGCCGGGGCAGGGCGCAAGCACCGTCACGCGTAGCTCGCCCAAACGATGCTCGCCACACACCTGCGCTGGGCCAAGCACGGGCACACCTTGGCGCCGGGCCGCGCGCAAAAATGCCGCATAGGCACCTTGGGTACCCTCGTGCTCCCCTTGCCCTGTGTCCCAGATGGCACCCACGGACACTCCTTTGGTGGCGGCGGCCAAGCCAAGGAAGTGGTCCGGATGCGGATGAGACAAAACCACGCGATCGACTCGGCGAACGCGCTGGGCCCGGAGCACCGGTGCAATGGCCACAGCGCCGGTGTCCACGGGGCTTCCCACAAGGCCCCCGGCATCGATGAGCAGTGTGTGCCCTTCGGGTGTTCGAACGAGCGCGGCGTCCCCTTGGCCGACGTCCAAAAACGTGACCGTGAGCTCTGCGGGCGGCCGATGCGCCCATAGCTCCAAGGCGAGAAGCGATAGGCACGTGCACCACACCACGGACTTTCGCCGAAGCCCTAGCGCAAGCGCCACGGCGCCAAGCGCCAATGCCGCCATTTGGAATGCCGTGGGCGGAGGTACGGAGACGGTTGCCCACCACAGCGAGGAGGCCGTGTGCGCAACGCGCGCGAGGGCCGCCAAGGCGCCTGCAGCCACCAGCATGCAGCCTCGCGCCAGGCTCGGCCAAGGCGATGCTGCAGCGTGCGCGATGCACGATGGAAGCGCGAAGATCTCGCCGATGGGAACGGCGATGAGGTTGGCGAAAAGGCCAATCGCCGAAACACTGGGCGCAAACAGCGAGAGCACGGGTGTGCAGGCCACCTGTGCCGCCGCGCTCGTGCGCAACGGAGCGAGCAGGGCCTTCTTCCATGCCGGCCAAGCCGTTTCGTCGGCGGCGTGCAGTGCTGGCTCGATCCACACGAGCCCCGCCGTGGCGGCGAGGGACAGTGCAAAAGACACGTCCGTGAGGGCGAAGGGGTCTTTGCACACGAAGAGCACCGCCGTCGCGCAGAGCGCGCGGGGGCCATCGGCGCGTTTACCCAGGGCCGTGACCACCAGCAGCAACCCGACCATGCTTGCCGCGCGGGCGCACGAGCCACTGCCGCCGGCGAACTCGGCATAGAGCCAGGTGACCGGCACCCCGATGGCCGCGGCATACCGGGAAGGGCATCGGCCACCACGACCGATGGCCGGCACGCGCACCAACACAAAACGCAGTGCTCCGATGAGACCGAGCACCACGAGCACAAGGTGCGTGCCCGAGACAGCGAGCAGATGTGACAGTCCGCTGGCCCGGAACGCCTCGTCGCTCTCGGGGTCCATGTCCATCTCGCCAAGCACCAGGGCTCGCGCCAAAGGTGCCACCGTGGCCGGATAGTCCCGTTCGATGCGCAGGCGCGTGCGGTGCCGGGTGCGATCGATGATGGCGCGTGGGGACCAGCTCTGCGCAACTTGCCGCGCCGACAGCACGGAGCCCGACACGAAAATGCCAGAGCGGACTTGGCTTAGCAGCGACGCCCGTGTGAAACCGCTCGCAAACTGCTCTCTTGGGGCGATCTGCACGATGAGAGCCAGCGTGTCGCCGCGGGCCAGCGGCCACGTCACTTCGTCGCGCTGGGCGTACAACACGGCGCGGGTGCCCGGTGCCACATGCGCGCCGTCGCAGGTCACGCGCAGCGCCGCCTCGAAGCGCAAGAGTTGCCCGCGAACCTCGGGTGAGCGCTGCACCACGCCGATCCCCTCGCAGCGCGACGGACCGTGGAATCCCAAGGCCACGTCCCTACGCGCGGCCCGCGCTTGTGCGAGTGCATCGGCGCTTCGGTACCAGGTGGCCGCCGATGCCATCGCCATCAGCGCGAGCAGGCTCCAACGCTCTTTGCGAAGCGCGAGAGGACCAACAAGCGCCAGCCCCAAGAAGCAAAGGCCGGCAGCGGGGTCGAGAGGCCCAAGGCTCGCGGCCAAGAGCACGATGGTCGCAAGAAGCATGCGTTGCACGTTGGCCCTGTGTGCAGCGCCTATGCCAACGTCAGATCGCCTAGGAATGCAGCACGACGCCGGCGACCAGACTGGCCCGGGCCACCTGCGTGCTGGCCCGGGCCACCGAACACGAGTCCCAAGCCCCAAGGCCCGCTCTCGCTCGCCGGAGCCCGAACGCGCTCGGCCGGACACGCGCTCGGGGGTGCGAGCGTGGCCAACGCGAGCAGGCCGGTGAGCGAGCGAAGCTACTTTGCCGGAATCGGAAGGGCAATGGGCGAAAGCGCGTCGGTGTCGGGCGCCGCAAAGCCCAGCTGTCCGCGACCGTTGTCGCCCCAGCAGTACACGTTGCCGGTGTCGCTAGTGGCGCACGAAGCGTTGAGCCCCGCCGCGATGCTCTTCGCCTTCTCGGAAGCGTTGACCGAGATGTCGACTTGTCGAGGCTTCGAGGCCTCGTCGCCGACGCCCGTCTGACCCCGCTCATTGGACCCCCAGCAGTAGAGGGTTTGCGACTGGCTGAGCGCGCAAGCGTGGAAGCCGCCCACGGCAACCTGCTTTAGCGTCACGCTGCCCGGGAAGGTAACCAATGTGGGCACCGACTTGTTGATCGTGGAGCCGATGCCGAGCTGCCCGAAGCTGTTGTAACCCCAGCAAGCAAGGGTGCCGTTGCTTAGCAATCCGCAGGTGGTGTCGTAGCCGGCGCTCAGCTGCGTGAACGTTCCAGGCAGGGGATTCACCACGAGCACGGGGACGTTTTTGAAGCTCGGGTCGGCGTTGCCAAGCTGCCCGTAGGAGTTGTAGCCCCAACAAGACAAGCCTGCGCCGTGTGCGGCGCACGTGTGGAATCGCCCAGCTGCGATGTCCGTGACGCCCACGAGCGAGCTGATCTCGGCGCTGGGCGCGGTCACCTTGAGACTCGTGATGCCGGAGCCCACGCACCCGAAGCCGTTGTAGCCCCAGCAGCGCACCTTGCCCTGGAGCACGGCGCATGCGTGCGCCTCGCCCAGTACGACCTTGGTCGGCGTCAGTGGACCGGACACACCTGTCGGGCGAAGTTGCTTCAGCCCATCAGACCCAATGCCTACCTGGCCGAACTCGTTGTCCCCCCAACACTGGAGGCTCCCGCTTACTGCGCAGGTGCTGTTCTCGCCTGCGGCAACGGACCCGCCTCCAGATCCCGCGTCGCTTCCGGCGCCCGCGTCGCTTCCGGCGCCCGCGTCGCTTCCGGCGCCCGCGTCGCTTCCGGCGCCCGCGTCGATCGGCACGATGGCGCCAGGGGCCGCTCGGTACAACTCGTCGCCCAATCCAAGCGCGCCGCGTTCGTTGGAGCCCCAACATCGAATGCCCGATCCATCACGCAAACACGTGTGGTTCTTGCCGAGCGCGATGGTGCTCCGGGGCCCAACTCCTGCGACCATACGTGGGCGAGCGATGGATGAAGCACCACCGATGCCGAGCTGTCCGTGTCCGTTGTCGCCCCAGCATTGGACCTGGCCCGACTTGGCCCGGACGCACGTGGTTGTCCCGCCGGCAACGATTTGGTCGAGTGGTTGCAGAGGCAAGCTCGTTGGCTGGGGCAGCGGTCTGTTGACTCCCATGCCGTCTCCCAGTTGACCGCGCTCGCCCCCGCCCCAGCACTGCACCTGCCCGTTGGCGCGCACGGCACACGAGTGTCGATTGCCGACGGCCACGCGCGCAACGTCGACAATCTGGGCGCGTATCGGGGTACGGCGCAAGCTGTTCGAGCCGTCGCCGATGGAACCGTAGGCGCCGTAGCCCCAGCATGCGAGGCCACCGTCCGAAAGCACGGCGCAGACCGTGTGCAGTCCCGCGGCCAGCTGAACGGTCGTGACGCTGGTGGTCGAGTTCAAGGGCATGGTGACGCTGACGGGGCCAGAGATCTGTCCACCGTCCACAGATGGTGCGCCCAGCTGTCCGAACTCGTTGGAGCCCCAGCACCGGACATTGCCCTGCGCGTACAGCGCGCAAGAGAAGTCTCGACCAAGTGCGAGCTGTGTAACTTCGGCTCCGAGCTCGACGGTGACGGGCGACGCGATGGAGCCGCTGCCCGCGTCCGCGAGCAATGCTGCGTCGATCTGCCCTTCGGAGTTGTACCCCCAACACTTGACGACTCCGCTGACGAGACGGGCGCAGGTGTGCTGACCCCCGGTAGCGAGTTCGGCGGCGGGCCCACCGAGCGCTACGGGCAGCACCGGCGGCTCGTTGATGGTTCGCGGAAGCGATGGGTCACCCAGCTGGCCAGAGCCCCCGCCGCCCCAGCAGAACACCTTGCCATCGGTCATCAACACACACGTATGCCCGACCCCGGCAGCAACCGACTTGGCCTGGCCGGTCAGATTGACGCGGGTGGGGACGGAGACATCGATTTTGGTTCCAATGCCGAGCTGACCGAAATCGTTGCGTCCCCAACAGAAGAGGTCCCCGCCGTCGCGAACCATGCAGGTGTGTTCTGCGCCCGCAGAGATATCGATGGCTCGGGGCCCCTGGGGCCCGTCGACGTCAGCGGATGCGTCGGCCCCGACGTCGGACGGGTGCGTCGACCGGTGCTGCGGCTTCGCTTGCGGGGCCCGCATCGGCCAGCGGCGGAAGTTCCGTCCCGGAACTCGAGAACGCGCCGCACGCAGCAACAAGCGCCGCCGACACGGCAAGTGACCGTAGGAGCACTCGACTCACGCCGATCAGCGTATCCTGTCGTCGGGGGTAGGCAAGTGCAGCAGTCTGCGGTGGGACAGCCGGTCTGCAGGGCCTTCTTGCGGCTTTTCGCGGGGTGCGGCCCCGGAGCATCAGCTGCGCGGGGCCATGACATCACCACGACTTTCGGCGTACGCTCACTAGACTCGTGCCCGCTTTCGCAGGTCAGCCCCGATGAGTCAGCGCTTTTTGCGTTGCCCGCATTGCCGGATGCCGCATGACGCGGCGCTGGACGTGTGCCCCTCGACGGGCCGTCGTATGCCGTCTCGTCCGGCGCGGGAGTCGCTTCGTGAGTCCATCCCCGTGCGCGAGTCTCGGCCATCGGTGGCGCCCTCGGCACCGCCGCCGGCACCCATGCCCGAGCCCGGTCCCACGCGGGCGCTATCGCGCGAGCTCATCGGCATGCGCGTGGCCAATCGGTATGTCATCAAGAAGATCTTGGGCGAAGGCGGCATGGGCACGGTCTACGAGGCCGAGCACCTGGGCCTTGGGCGCATGGTGGCCGTCAAGGTGCTCAACGCCACGCAGGCCAAGAAGGTCGTTGCGGTCAAACGGTTCGAGCAAGAGGCGCGGGCTGCCGGTGCCATCGGGCACCCCAACATCTGCGAAGTCTACGATATGGGCACCCTGCCCGATGGCTGCCCGTTTCTTGTGATGGAGAAGCTCGACGGCGAAACCCTGGCCGATCGCATCGCAACGCACGGTGGCCTACCCGTGGCCGAGGTGCTCGACATCATGATTCAGGTCGCGTCGGGGCTCGAAGCTGCCCACGACCGCGGTGTGTTGCACCGCGACATCAAGCCGGAAAATGTTTTCTTGGCCAAGCGTGTCGGCGCACTCGATATCGCCAAGTTGCTCGATTTCGGCGTGTCCAAGTTCGTGCGCGGCAACCCCGCCGGTGAAGAGGAGCTCAACCTCACGCGTACGGGCATGGTGATGGGCACGCCCTATTACATGTCTCCAGAGCAGGCCCGGGGCGAGCGCAACCTCGATGCCCGGGTCGATATCTACGCATGTGGCGTAGTGCTCTACGAGGCCCTCACGGGCAAGCGACCGTTCGTTGCGCCCAACTACAACGCGCTGCTGCTGCAGATCATCACCGTGGCGCCGCGTCGCATGGCCGACTTGCGGGGTGATGTGCCGCCGGCGGTAGAGGCGGTCGTCATGCGGGCCATGGCCAGGTCCAAAGTAGACAGACCCGAGACCGCAGCCATGTTGCGTCGGGAGCTGAGCACTGTCCGCGATCAGGTCTTCCGCCGGGCACCCCGGGCGCAGTCCGCGCCACCGCGGCAGCCCTCGCAGCCGCCTCCGGTTCCCGTACGCCCTTCGCAGTTGCCGCCGCCGCTGCCCAAGCGTGCCTCACAGCCGCCGCCGTTGCCCGCGCGCGCTTCGCAGCCGCCGTCATTGTCCGATCTTCCGCCGCTCGCGCCCACGTCGACACCGCTGTCCGAGGCCGACGAGACCCGCCTGAACCTCGAGCACTACCGAAGCCAACAGGCGCCGCCTCCTGCGGTGCCGCGCAACACAGCCAAGCTCGGCTCGCGGTCCGACTTCGACGACATTCCCACGCGCATTCAATCCGGCGGCAAGACCCCGCTCAAGCCCATGCCGCGCAAGGCCGATTGGGACGCCGAGACGGTGCACCGCGCCGACGCCCTCGAAATTCCCGAGCTCGACCCCGATGCCACGGTGCGTATGGATCGCGATCCACTGGCCCCGCGCCCCAGTCGCAAGAAGTAACGCTGCCTCTCAGGTTGCGGCTACGCCATTTCGGGGCTTACAGGTGCTGCGCGATCTCGGTGATGATGCCCACCACGCCAATCCCGAACCCCACCGTCATGATGCCGATGCCCGAGATGAGCCCCCACTTGAGCCCGGCCACAAGCTGATCCTCGGTCTTGTTGGTGACGATGAGTTCGCCCTCCTCGCCGCCGGCTGCGAACATCACGAGCTGACTCGATGGCACCATGCGATAGCCATCGTTGATGGGAGGACCTGCATCGCGGCGTGACGGACCAAGCGCATACACGGGCTCCATAGGGGCCAGCAGCTCTTCGGAGTAGCGAATGGTGCGGTTGAAGCCCAGTAGGCCCGTGGTGGTTTGTCCGCGCGAAGCCAAGAAGGCCTGCAGGTGCGGCGCCGCATCGTTGAAGGTGCCGCTGGTGGCGATTTGCAGGCGCTGGGGCATGACATTGGCGCCTGCGGGGTCGACGCGGGCCATCTGCCCGGAGCCGTCGTCGATCATGAACACGCGGCCATCGCACTCGTTGATCATGGTGACCCAGTATCGGTTGCGCCCACTGGACCTGAGCTCCTCGACCAACACGCGAACCCAGACGCCCTGCCGCCCGCTGAACGGACCCACCACGAGCCCCTGCTCGCTGGGCATGGCGCGGCCTTTGACCTCGACCAGGGCGTTGCCCGGGGCCTGGGCGATGGGCGAGGTGGGCGTGCCCAAGATGCGGCTGCGCCGGCGCCAGTTCTTGAGCCCGGCCACCGACACGATGATGCCCACCACGAAGACGACGCCACCCAGGATCAGTAGGCCCATGGTCTGTCACTATACGGGCGGCGCGCAGAATTCGAAATTGGACTATGGTGGAGCCATGTTCCGTGGTGGCCACCTGCGTGTCCCTGTTTCAGACCTGCCGCGCGCCGTGCGGTTCTATGTCGAGACCCTGGGCATGAAACTCGTGAGCGATGCGAAAGACGCGCCGGTGTTCGACGCTGGCGACGGCCTGATGCTGTGCCTCTCTCGAAGCCATGGTGCACCGAACCCGACGCAGCCTTTGGCGGCGCTCGTGGTCAAGGGTGAGCTGCCGTCGAGCCTATTGGTTCTCGAAAACCGCGGCATCGCCATTGCCAAACAAGACGGCCACGTGCGCCTCAGCGACTCCGAGGGCAACGTCTATGAGCTCCTGTCCGAGCACGGCGCTTAACGCGACGCTGCGCTGGCCCTGAAAAGTCTACAACGCCCGCGCGTTGGGCAGCGGTAGCTCCACCTTGAGATCGCTCTTGGCGTCGTCGGTGGTGCGGAACGCCATGTCGATGCGGCGTTTGACCGGTACGCAGACCTTGTGCGTGGCCACGTCGCACACCACAACGTCTACGGTGCCCTTGAGCTGGGCGCTGGGGATGCCCGGAGCAGGCGTCACCGCCACACGGAACCCTTCGCGGGCGTCGCTGCCCTGGCCTTTGGTGTCTTTGGGGGCCTCCAGCAGGCCTTCGCTCGTTGTCCAGCGCACGCGAAAGGGCGCTTCGTCGTTGACGCCGGTGCCCTCGGGCACCTTCCACATCACGTTGACGATGCTGGGCTTGTTTTTGGGGATGGCAAGTTCGGGGACCACCACCGTGTTGTCCTGCTCGATGCCGGCGTTGTTGTTGCCGGGGACGCTCGGCGTTGCTTTGGCGCTCGGCGGAGGTGTAACTGCGGCCGCGCTCGCCGGCGCTTCGACTGTCGACGAAGCCTTGGTGGTGGGCGCACGATCGCAGGCGTAGAGCCCGAGGGAGCCGAGGGACAAAAGTGCC
>JBIKNA010000620.1:0-3541 GCA_044358965.1 Polyangiaceae bacterium | reverse complement strand
CCGCGCTCTCCGGCGACGAGAACGTCGAGGTGTTGCTGCTCGACGTCACCCCGCTCACCATGGGCGTCGAGACCGGCGGCGGCGTGTTCACCGCCATGATCCCGCGCAACACCACTATCCCCACGGAGAAGAGCGAAATCTTCACCACCAGCGTCGACAACCAGAACTTCGTGCCCATCCACGTGCTCCAAGGCGAGCGCCAAATGGCCGCAGACAACCGAAGCCTGGCGCAGTTCGACCTGACAGGCATTCCGCCCGCGCCGCGTGGCGTGCCCAAAATTCAGGTCACGTTCAAGATCGACGCCAACGGTGTGGTCAGCATCGACGCCAAAGATCTGGCCACCGGCCGATCGCAGAACGTGCGCGTCACGCCCACCAGCGGCCTCACGCAGGAGCAGATCGGCAAGTTGGTCGACGAGGGCGAGCGCCACAAGATGAGCGACGACCTGCGTCGCGAACTTGCGGACCTTCGCAACCAGGCCGAGACGCTTCTGTACACCACCGAGGCGGCGCTCGAGGGCTACCGCGACTTGGTCGACGCCGACACGCTGGGTCAGGCGGTGCAAGCCGCGGGCTACCTGCGCGCCTCGCTCGAAGCCCAGGCCGACGTGGGCACCATTCGCGAGGCCTATCAGTCTCTCGAGGCCACGACCTTTGCGCTGGCCGAGAAGCTCTACGGCGGCGATGCGGGGGGCGGCGAAGCGCCGACGGCCTGAGGTCGGCGGTTTGGGGTTGCCCGCAATACGTCGGGGTCCTGTTGACGAAGGATCGCACGCTTGTGACCCGTGCGCGAGATCGTCCGAGAACGAGGCAATTGGTCGCGGTGTTCGCTAGGAGCGAGTGATGGCAAACAAGAACAAGAAGTCCAAGTTGCAGCAAGCGGCGTCGCGAAAGCTCCAGGGCCTGGGCGCCCCCAAGCTGAGCCCGCAAGAGATCGCGCACATGATGTTCCACGCCGAAGAGCGCGGCGAGGTGGAGCGCGTGGGGCTCGACGATGGCAGCTGGGCCTGGGCGCTGCCGGCGCAAGAAGACGGTCGTCGCCCCCTCATGAAGCCAACGCCCGAGATCCTGCAGCACCTGCAGAACTTCCAGACGCATCACGAGCCGCACTGAGCCCGAGCCCGACCCGAGAAGGCTGTCGCGTTCTGCATCACTGTCGCGTTTCGCCACAATGGTGCGCGCAGTAAGCGTTCGCGTGGCTGCCCCTTAGCCCGACGCAGCGGCCTCGGTTCTTGCGAAGATTCTTGGCATTTTCGCGACCGTGGCCTTCGCGGCGACAGCGCATGTTGATGCGAAGCGCAGCTGGTCCCCGCTTTGCATCGCCTGGCCGCAGATGATCGACAACGTTGTCCGGGTCGGACGTGGCGCGTTTGTTCGCGCGGCGGTTCTGTTTGCCCTTGGCATTCCGCTTGTTGGGTGCGCGTCGCTTCAGGAGCTGGACCAACCCCCCTACGCGGCCACATTCCCGACGGCCATGGGGCGAACGTACTACCTAAAGAAGTCGCCCTTTGGGTCCACCATTCTCGTGTGTGACGGCGGTCCGCGCGAGGCAGTCTGCTTCGAGAAGCCGAACTGACATGGGCGATCTTGCTCTACGCCTGGGCTCGATGGCGCTCGCCGCGGCGGTGCTTGCTGGCTGCTCCCACGTGCGCAGCACGCGCAGGAACCCTCAAACCGGAGAGACCTGGACGGTCTTCTCGAACACCTTCGGGGACGACACGGTGAGCTACTGCGCGCCTCCGCAGTGGGGAGGAAATTGCTCCGCTGCTCGCCTTGTCTCGCAGCCACCGCAGGTTCTGCCGTCGCAGGCCTACAACGCTCCACCCATGCCGCCGATGCAAGGCGCGTGGGGCCCCGCGCCCTGGGGGCCCCCGGCGCAACCCCCATTCCAGCCTCGGCGTTAAGGGGGGCGCTACAAAACGTCCCCGGCATGGAACTTCGGGCGCCGGCGTATGTCTGCCTGGGGGCCAGGACACACGAAGGAGCGCCCGTTGCGCTGCCCTAGCGGTGGAAGTCCGGCGAAGGGATGGATCTCGTGCGCCGAGGTATTGTGTTCTTTTGTGGGTTTGCCATGGCGGCTTGGGTGAGTGTGGCAAGCGAGCCAACGGCTCAGGCGCATGACCCTTCCGCCAACGACTGCGTCGACATCGACAAGAGCGAGCAGGCGACGGGCCTCTCTTTCGAGCTTCACAACAAGTGCGATCGGTCGCTGATGTGCGCGCTCAACTGGACGCTGGTTTGCGAAAGCGCGTCGGGCAAGACCAGCGCGTCCCGGGCCAAAGGATCGCGCTTTGCGCTGGCCACCAACGACAAGAAGACCGTGCAGGGGAGCGCCGAGGAATGCAAAGACAGCGCTGGCTGGCGCATCGAAGACGTGGGCTGGAACTGCCAGCCGGTCAAGTGATCGTACGGCCTTGGCTCAGGGGGCCGGCTTGAACGCCGCCATGCGCACCATGTCGAAGTAGGTGTCGCCGACGCAGTATTCGCGGCGCAACACTCCCTCGAACTCGAAGCCGAGCTTGAGGTACATGGCCTGCGCCGCGCGGTTGTCCTTGCGCACGATGAGCCACACCTTCTCGAGCCCCATGGGGCCAAACGCCTGGGCCAAGAGCTCGCGCATGGCTTGGGTGCCGCGGCCGCCGTGTTGCATGGCCTTGGTAACCACGAGAAACGCCCGACCGTTGCGCGCGGGCCAGTAGATCTGGTTGACCGAGCACTGGCCCACGTAGGCCTCGTCGTCGAAGATGGAGAACACGCGGTCGTTCTTGGAGGCGATGAGCTGCTCGATGTAGGCGCGCTCTTCGGCCTCGGAGATGTCCCGCTGCCGGTTGGCGAAGTACTGCATGACCTCGTGGTCGTTGACCCAGGTCATGACGTGCGGCAGGTGCTCCAGCGCCAGGGGAACCAGACGAATGGCCATGCGAAACCTCAGTCGAGGGTGTCGTCGCCGAAGGCCAGCGACGAGTCGGCCGGCGGCGCGATGGACGAAGAGGGACTGGTGCTGCGCGGCTCCGGCGACACCAGCTTGCGCACCAAGTCGGCGCGGTTGGACACACCGAGTTTGCCGTACAGGCGTCGGACGTACGTGCGCACGGTGTTCTCGCTGAGGCCGCTGATGGCCGCCACGTTGACGCCGCTGTAGCCGGCCACCAACAAGCGCGCGATTTCACGCTCGCGCCGCGACAACGTCTCCATGAGCGCGTTGCCCGGGGTCTCTTGGGGCTGCACCCGCAGCACTGCGCAACGACCCGCACCGAACACCGGATCGCCATCGACTTTGGCGACTTCGACCACGGTGCCGTTGGGCAGTCGCGGTGGGGTAGGGAGGGCGTCGCCCCGGGCGCGGGCCGCCAAAGACTGCTCCGCGGCGTCGATGACGTAGTCGGCAATGGGCGCGACGTCTTGCTCCCAATCGACGCCGCGCTCACGATCTGCCGCCCAGAGCACCATCTTGCGGTCGCGGTCGACCACGTAGAGGGTTCCGTTGGTCTTGGACAATGCCCGCAGCGCCGAGGCCTCGCGGGACAACTCGTCGTAGGCA
>JBIKNA010000013.1:0-38782 GCA_044358965.1 Polyangiaceae bacterium | reverse complement strand
ACGTGCTCGCTGGGCATCGGGCTTCTGCATCGCGCATACACGGGCTCGTTCCAGGCGGCCGGCGCACAGCTCAAGCTCCTGTCGTCGAATCCGTACCTGACGGGGACCGCGCGCAGCAAAGAGCTCATCACCAACGCGCTAATGTTCAAGTGGCGCATCGTCGATCAAGAGCTCGTGACCGCACGGACACTCTTGCTCGTCCCCGCGGCCCTGGTGCTCGCCGCCTTGTGGCACCAGCGTAGTCGCGCACTGGGCACTTGGAGTCTCGTGGGGGCGGCGCTCTTTGCCGCGCTCGTTTCGTACAACGGTGCTGCGCGCTACCAGAACTATCGCTACTACGTGCCCGCGGCGCTGCTCGTGGCGCTGGTGGCGGCCCTGGGCGCGGCGGCGCTTGCCCGTAAGCGCCGGGGCGCATGGTTTGCCGCAGGCCTTCTTGGCATCTGGGCCGTGGGGGCTTCGTGCGCGGCGCCCAAGCAGGTGCAGTTCTTCGTCCAGGCATCGGCCAACATCGCTGCGCAGCACGTACCCACGGCGGCGTTCTTGCGCCAGCACACGAAGCCCGACGCGATCTTGTTGGTGGGCGACGCCGGCGCCCTGCCCTACTTGTCCGAGCGCCATGCCATCGACGCGCTGGGCCTGGGCGGATACCACGGCTTCCCCTTCGTCAAGGCTGCGCCCCACGGCGAGGCATCCATGCTCGAGATGATGGAGCACGTACCTGGCAACCAGCGCCCCACGCACCTCGCGCTATATGCAAACTGGTTTCCGATCACCGCCGAGCACTTCGGTCGCAAGCTCTGGTCCGTCACCATCGATCACAACGTTATCTGCGGCGGCACAACCAAAGGCGTCTACGAGGCCGACTGGAGTGCATTGGGCGCCGCCGGCGAGCGCTTGCCCATGTTCGCCAACGCCGGCGCCGCCGTGGCCGAGCTCGACGTGGCCGACGTGCTGAGCGAGACCGCCGGGGGCTACGCTCCCACAGCGTGCAGTCTTGGCTTCACCCGGGCGGACCTTCGCAACACCGGCACTGGCACGCGCTTCGATGGCGGGCGCATCTTGGCCCCCGAGTGCGGCCACACGTTCCGCGTGCCCGGCCGCGGAACAGAGACTGCACTATACACGCGGTTTATCGGCGACGACGACGCCATCGAGCTCGAGGGCGCCACGGCGTCGCAGATCACGCGCCCTTGCGCCGACTGCTGGGCATTGCAGCGCGTGGCATTGCCGGCGGGTACGACATGGGTGCGCATGCGCGCGCGCAAGTTCGTCACCGTGCACCACCATTGGGTGTTCGAGCGGTAGCCGCGCGTTCGCCCCCCGAGCCGAAGTCCCGCCCCGCGCCCGAACGCGGCCCCAAACGGTAACCGCTCCCTAGGCCGTGAGCTGCGTGCCGCGCAGGATCTTCTGCTCTGTGCCTTCGAAGCTTGCGATGATCTCTTTGGGGATCCGGCGCAGGCGCCCGGCGGCCAAGTCGACGAAGCCCCAGACGGTTTGGGCCGTGCAGACCAGCTCGTCGCCGCGGGAGATCTCGGTGCGCCGCAGGCAAGTGGCGGCGGTGGCGCTGGGTACCCACGTACGCACAACGAGGGTGTCACTGCGAAAGGTTGGACGCAGGTACTCGATCTCGTGCCGACGCACGACGAACACTGCACCGATGGACCGGTATGCGTCGAAATCGAAGCCAACGGCGCTGGAGTGGGCCACGGCCACGTCTTGAACCCAGCGCAAGTACGCAACGTTGTTGGTGTGCCCGAGCACATCGACGTCTTCGTCCATGACGGTTACGGGCAGGGAAAACTCGTTCATGTGGATGCGTCTCTCGGTGGCGACAATGTGTGGACCTGGCGTTACCCCAAAAATCTGACGTCGCGCATGGAATGTGCTTCTTTGGTCATCCTTCCTCCATGGCGATGACACACGCATGGCGCTTTGGCCACGCCGGACACCATCCGGCGCCCCCGCACTCCCAGCGCGCCCACAAATTCATGGCCGTCAAAGAGACCATCGCCACCCTGCGCGAGGTCGTCCTCATGCCGCGGGATTTGTCCGCCGTGGTGCCCACCACCAAGCGCGGTGACGACGTCGTGGTGCTGGTGCACGGGTTCTTTGCCAGCGCCGGCGTGTTTCGCCCGCTCAAGCAGCGCCTCGAGCGCGAGACCGGCGCCGTGGTGGCCTCGTTCACCCACGCGCCAGGTGTTGGAGTGGCCCGCATCGCCAAGAGCCTCAAGCGGCTGGTCGACGAGCTCCCCACCGACACGCGGGTCCATCTGGTGGGCCACAGCCTGGGCGGTCTGGTATCGCGCTACTACGTTCAAGAACTGGGCGGACACCGGCGCGTGGTGCAGACCATCTCGCTCGGTAGCCCCTTTGGTGGCACCAAACACGCCGACGTGATCCCGATCTTCGTGGGGCGCGATCTCACGACCAGCAGCGCCACGCTGCACCGGCTGCGTAGCCGCGCGGGTGAGTTCGACATTCCCCACACGTCCATCGTGGCCGGCAGCGACACAGTTGTGGTGCCCACCGAGAGCGCGGTCTTCCCGCTCGGCGATGTGGTGCTCCTGCACGGCCGTGGGCACAACTCGTTGCTCTACGACCGCGAATCCATGGACGCCGTGGTGCACCGCATCCGCACCTGCAAGAAATAGCCAGCCATCGCGCGGCCACCAAAGGCCGAGCTGCACCGGGGAAACACGGCCCTTGGGTGCCCAGGCCTCAAGTTTTGCGCCAAACGCCCTTGGGCTCGTGGTAGCGACAAGGTGATGCGTCGAGCGTGGCCGCTGTTCTTCGGAGTTTTGCTGGGCACGGGTGCGTTCGTGGCGCCGGGCCTTGCGCGCGCCACTGAGCCCAGCTCGTTCTTCTCCGTGGGCGGCGGCTACGGCCTACAACACAATGGAACCATCGGCGAGGACGCACACCGTGGAGCCATGTCTTTGGCCCTGGGCGTTGGCACCTCGCCGCTCGGCCGCATGGTCTATGGCGGCGTGTTTCGGACCACAACCTACTTCCGCCAAGGCACCGATCTGGGCCTCGCGGCGCGGGTGGTCCAGGGCTCCTACGCCCGCGGCGGCTTCGGCCTCGGCTTCGATCTCGGCGTCGGCGGTCGCTTCTACCGCAACGGCGAGTACGGCCAATTCCCCGTGCAGGTCAAAGGCCTCTTTGGCGCCCCCTGGGGCCTCGGTCTCGCCCTCGGCGCCGACCTATTCAGCATCGACGGCCGCGATCCGCCGGCCCGCGGCTTCGTGGCCCTCATCGAAATCGATCTCCTGCGCCTCACGGTCAACCGTCAGGGCGACACCGAGCGCTATTGGTACAACCCCGCCCCCGCCGGCGGCCATCTGCGCAAGCCCCGGCCCGAGGCTCCCGCCCCCGACGCCACCGAGTAGCGCAACCCCCTCTTCCCAGTCCTCCGCGCCCGAGCCCGTGCCCGAGCCCGTGCCCGTGCCCGATGCCGAAGCCCCACGCGCCCCCGGCCCAGGACATCCGAGACCGCCCCCGACTCCGCGTCCCGCTTCTCCCCTCTCCCCGCGCGCCCTCCCCGCGCCCCCTCACGGGCCCCAAAGCCCGCCCGCAAGCTCACCGCCCCCCCGGTATTCTGCGTTCTGGGCCAAACGCGGGGTATACTTCCTCTCGTGAGCAACGAGGGTAAAAGCGGGCCCATTGTCGGCACCCGCATCGCCGTCGTGGGGGAGCCACAGGCCACCATCATCGAGCGCCCCATGCCGATGCGCGGCACGGCCCTGCCCGAGCTGCCCCCCGACGAGCCGCGCTCGGTGTTCGACCCGGGCCTGGTGAGCGAACTGCACGGCGTGCTCCGCGGACCGCCCGCCGATCGTCTCGAACTCGGTGGAACCATCGCCCAGGGTGGCATGGGCACCATCGAGATGGCCGAGGACAAGCTCCTAGGCCGGCGCGTGGCCAAAAAGACCATCCATCGCGCGCTGCAACTCGAACCGAGCCTGCTGCGCATGTTCCTGCGCGAGGCGCGGGTCAACGCCCTGCTCGACCACCCGAACATCGTCCCCGTCTACGACATCGGCGAAGACGCCGAGCAGACATTGTATTTTACAATGAAGTGGGTCGAGGGGCAGCCGCTCAAGCGGATGATCGAGGAGCTGCCGGACGGCCCGTGGGACTACGCCACGCTGTACAACCTGCTCGACGTCGTGATCAAAGTCTGCGACGCCCTTGCCTTCGCGCATAGCCGCGGGGTCATTCACTGCGACATCAAACCCGACAACGTCATGGTCGGTGACTACGGCCAGGTCTACCTCATGGACTGGGGCATCGCCCGGGTCATGGGCGCCGCAACGGGCCCGCAGGTCCGCGGAACCATCCCGCCGCCGTTTGCCGCTGGCGGCGGGCGTGCCGACGCGACGGACCAGTCCGTCATCGGGACCGCGAGCTACATGTCCCCGGAGCAAGCGCAGGGCAATCGCGCGGCGCTCGACGCCCGGGCCGACGTGTTCTTGTTGGGAGGTCTCTTGTTCGAGATCTTGGGGCGACGCCCCCCGTACCTGGCCGACTCCCTCGAAGACACCATCGGGCTTGCGCTCCGTGCAGAGTACCCGCAGCTCACCACGCTGCGCCCAGAGACGACCATTCCACGCGAGCTCGAGCGCATCACCATGAAGGCGCTGTCTCGGCAGCGCAGCGAGCGCTACGCCGGCCCTGCGGAGATCAAAGAAGATCTGCTGCGCTTCATACGCGGAGGTGCCGAGTTTCCGCAGACGAGCTTCAAGAAGGGCGAGTACGTGGTGCGCGAGGGCGAGCCCGGCGACAGCGCGTACATCATCGTCTCGGGCAAGTGCGAGGTGCTCAAGGTCATCGACGGCTCCGCGAGCGTCATGCAGAAGCTCGGGCCCGGGCAGGTGTTCGGCGAGATGGCCGTGCTCACCGAGGGCCCCCGCACCGCAACGGTGCTCGCCACCGAAGACACCACGGCACTCGTGGTCACGCGGCAAGAGTTCGATCAAGAGCTCGCATCCATGAAACCTTGGATGCGCAGCGTGACCCAGACCTTGGCGTCACGCTTTCGGGATCTGTACGCCAGCAATCGCGTCACGCATGTGGGCGCCCCAAACCCTGTGCGCGTGGCCAAGCAGCTCTTTGCGCACCTGGCTGCGTGGGGCGAACGTGGCCCCCAGGGCGAGGCCTTCGCCCCCTGGACGGACACCTGCCGCGAGATGGACGCGCAGCTGGGCGCACCGGCGGCTCTTGCCATCCATCAGGTCACCAACATGTACAAAGAGATCAAGGTCGACTTCACGGCCAACCGCGTCACCATCACCGACCCGGCAGCCCTGCGGCTTGCGCTGCTGTCCTCGCGATAGCCGCGCGCCCATCGAGGCTTGGAAGCGCGCCTCCGGGCGTGATAGCACCAAGAGAGCCACTTTCGCGGGGGCTCGCTCTCGCGCACCACCCAAGGATTGCCCATGAAGCTTGCATTGATGACCACGCTCGTTGGTCTTGGTCTCGTCGTCGCCGCCTGCAAAAAAGAGGAGACCCCTCCCCCGGCCACGGCGCAGACGCAGGGCTACCCCCAGCAGGGCTATCCCCAGGGGCAGCCGCAGCAGGGCTACCCGCAACAAGGCTACCCGCAGCAGGGTTACCCGCAGGCACAGCCGCAACCCGGCTATCCGCAGCAGGGCTACCCGCAACAGGGCTACCCGCAGCCGCAGCCGCAACCGGGCTATCCGCAGGCGCAGCCGCAACCCTTCCCCACGGCGCCCGCTGCACCGGCCCCGGCCCCCACGCCCACCATGGCAGTGCCCGGCCCGCTCGCGCTCCCGTGCCAGAGCGACGCCATGTGCGGCTTGGGCAAGTGCAACACGCAGTACAGCAAGTGCGCGTTCCCCTGCCAGTCTGCTGCAGATTGCGCCCCGGGCAACTCGTGCAACCCGATGACGGGCCTCTGCCTCCCCGGCGCGCACTGATCGAACCGCTGCTAGCGCCGCAGATCGCGCGGCACAGATAGCCCGCGCGACACATTGCCCCTGCCCGTACCTTTCGGGTGGGGGCAGTTTATTTGGGTGGTGTGGGCTCGGGGACCGTTGCCTTGGGGGCCGGTCCGTCTTTGCGCTTGGCCTCGTCTTCGCGGATCGAATACCGGACGAATGCCCGCAGCACTTGGCTGCGATCGACGTTGCCCACCAGCTGCTTGATGTCTTCGTACACACTGGGGTCGACCAGGAAGGCCCCAAGGGTGCCCTTGCCCGCGCGGATCTGCCCCACGATGTACCGAACGTCTTGCATCGTGGCACCCAAGCTGACCATGGCGCTCTGCGCGTCAGCATCGCCGTAGATGACGCTGTGGGCGATGCCCTTGCCGGTGCGCATGGCCTCGAGGCCTTGGCGAGTCTCCGAGGCGATACCGGCCAAATCACCGGCGAGCTTGGCGTCGTAGAGCACGGCATGCCCGAGCCCCGGACCATTTTTGACCTGCAAGGTCATGTCGCGCAGGTCCGAGGAGACGGCGTTCATTTGTGCGGTGATGCCGTCGACATTGCCCAGCAAGCGGTCGAAGCGCTCGCCGGTCTTGGGGTCGAACAAGACACGGTAGGCCACGCCGTCTTTGTTGTTGGCGACACCGCCCAAGATGGTGTTGAGGCTGGCCACGGCGCCCTTGAGGTCTTCGCCAAGCTTGGGGTCCGCGGCGGTGTGCGTGGCCGTCTCCAGGTTGGCTACGGTCTTCTCGGTCTTCTGCAAGATGCTCTCGACCTTGTCGACATAACGGTCGAGGTCCAACGGCTCGCGCGTTTGCAGCTGCGACATGTCGCCCAGCTGCGGCAGCTTGCCATCGCCGGGGGTGATCTTGATCATCTTGTCGCCCAAGAGGCCCTTGTTCACAACGGTGACCACCGAGTCGGCGCGCACGCGGCTGGCCTCGGAGCGAGCGATGGCCAGACGTACTTTGATCTTGGCGCTCTTTGGATCGCGGTCGTAGGCCACCTCGGCCACGGTGCCGATGTCGACGCCCCCCATGCGCACCGGAGCCCCGGCGCGAAGCCCGGCGACGTCTTCGAACTCGGCAAAGTACGAGAGCTTTGGGTCCCAAAACCGGCGGTTTTCGCCGATGACGAAGATGACCGCGACGGACACCAAGATGCCCAACGCAACGAAGATCCCTACGCGAAGACTACGAGACATGAGGGTCGGCCAAGAACGTTACCGCAACCTTCGCGAATTCACGAGGTGGTCAGTAGCGTCTGGACGTCTTCGGCCTCTTTGGCACGGCCGTCGATGAAGTCCCGCACGTACGGGTCTTGGGTGGTGCGGAAGAGTTCTTTTTCGCCCTCGAGCAACACGCGACCTTTGCCCAGGAGCACGATGCGATCGGACACCGAGAAAGCCGTGCTCATGTCGTGGGTGACCACCACGCTCGTGAGTCCATGGGTACGCTTGATGTGCGTGATCAAGTTGTTGATGCGCGCAGTATTGATGGGATCAAGCCCGGTGGTGGGCTCGTCGTACAAGATGACCTCGGGCCGCAAGGCCAACGTCCGCGCCAGGCCCACGCGCTTCTTCATGCCGCCAGACAGGTCCGCGGGCATCATGTGCTCGATGTTGGGCAGGCCCACCGAGGCCAGGGCTTCGGCCACGCGTGCGAGGATCTCGCCGTCCGCCATGGTCTGCCAGTACTGCTCGCGAAGGCCATAGGCAACGTTGTCGCCCACGGACATGGAGTCGAAGAGCGCGGCGCCTTGGAACAAGTACGCCACGCGGCGACGCACCATCACGAGTTCCGGCTCGGACATGGGGGCCACATCTTTGCCGTCGAACAAGATCTCACCGGTGTCGGGCTTGAGCAGCCCGATGAGCATTTTGAGCATGACGCTCTTGCCGGTGCCCGAGGCCCCCAAGATGGTGACTGTCTCGCCCTTGTGGATGCCAAGGGAGAGGCCGTCGTAGACCACCTTGGGCCCAAAGGCCTTGGCGATGCCGCGAAACTGAATCCAGGACGAAGACATTGCAGTACTGGGATCAATGATCGCACAGAACCGGGCCATGCGTCTCAGCGCGCGATGTACTGGCAAGGGCAACGACCGCCTGTACGACGTATTGCCCGGCACCTCATGCGTTGCCCGGGAGCGGTTACTTGGGGACCGGGTCTTTCGACAGTTTGCGCTGCAGCGAGCGTCGATGCATGCCGAGGGCTCGGGCGGCCATGGAAATGTTGCCATCGCAATCGGTCATCACGCGCTGGATATGCTCCCACTCGACGCGGGCCAGGCTTGGGACTTCGGCTTCGGGGCTTGCGTCTTCGCCACGCAACGCGGCCAAGATCGCATCGACGGTGGCGGGTTTGGTGAGGTAGTTGACGGCGCCCTGTTGCATGGCCGACACCGCCGTGCGAATGCTGCCATACCCCGTGAGCAAGACTGCGCGGGTGGTGGCATCGAGTTCGATGAGCGCACGCAAGAGCGCGAGACCTCCGTCGCCAGGCATGCGCAAATCGATGACCGCGAATTCGGGGCTCTCGGCCCGGGCCAGCTCGAGCGCGGCCTTGTCGCTGCTGGCCAGAAAGACCTCGAAGCCGCGATCTTGAAACGCCCGTCCCAGGCGCTGCCGGAACACGTCGTCGTCGTCGACGATGAGGATGCTGGGCGACGATGTGGCGTTCACGACACCTCGGCGGGCAACCGGAGTTCGAACACGGTGCCCTGGGGGGATGACTCCATGGCCAGGGTGCCCCCCGATACCTCGGCGAGGGTACGGGCCAAGAACACGCCAAGGCCCATGCCGCCGTCCTTGCTGCTGACAAAGGGCTCCCCGAGTCGCGCGGCGACGGCACCGGGCACCCCGCCGCCGTGGTCCGACACCGAGAAGACAATGCCCCCCGGCTGGGACTGCGCGAGCACCTGCACGGGGTCTTGGCTGCCGGCGCGCTCCGTGGCCTCCCAGGCGTTGAGCACCAAGTCGGCGAGGGACCGCGCCAACATGGCCTTGGGGACAGATACCCGGCCGTTGTCGCCGCGAACGGTGAACTGAACCTGCGCGCGCGCGCGCTCGGGCAAGATGCGCTTCACTTCGTCGCAGACGTCTTCGGCGCGGGAAGCCCCCGTGGCTTCACCGCGAGACAACTGCGCGCTCTCCATCATCTGGTCCAAGATGGCGCGGCATCGGGCGGCCTCGGCCTGCAACAGCCTCGCATCCGTGGCAACGCCGCCCTGGGCCGCCGACCGCTCGAGCTCTGCGGCCACGAGCGCGATGGTGCCGAGGGGCGTCGCCAGTTCGTGCGCAGCCTGCGCCGAGAGCGCGTGCAGCGTGGCCAAGGCGCTGCTGCGCGCGTGAGCCTGGGCGAACACCGCGACGTCGGCCTCGCGCTGACGCAGGGCCGCCACGACTTGCGCCACGAAGTACGCGATGAATCCCGCCGCGACGGCGTAGGAGACGAACATCCCCCGCAAGTGCCACAGGAAGGCGTCGCCTTGGTGCATGGCCCGCATGAGTTCGTCTTGTTCTTGGACGAACAACGAAGCGAAGCCGAGCCCGGTGGTGAGCGTGGTGGCCAGCACCTGGCCGCGGCCAAGGAGCAGCGCCGCCAAGGCCACGTAGACCAAAAAGAAGACCGAGAACGGGTGCATGGGCCCGCCAGCCACATGCAACGCAGCCGTGAGCGCCAGCACATCGAGCATGAGTACGGCGAAGGCGCCGTGGGCATTGCCGCCGGCCACAGACCTGCGCACCCGCGACCAGAGCCACACGTTGCTGGCAAGCTGCAGCAGCGCTGCAATGCCCACAACGAACTGCCCCGAGCGCGCCCCCACCAGCGAGAGCCCTCCGAGGAGCCCGAGCACCTCGAGGGGGATCATGACCCAGCGCAGGCGCACGAGCCAGTGCGCCCCGAAGACCTCGGAGCTTGGAACCGGCTTGGGCAGGGCGTGGGTCAGGAGCTTCATGGCAGAGGTGCCTTAGGGGCTCGGCGCGAACGGGTCGGCGTGCGCGGGGTTACTCAGGAAGGCATCGTCGGTGAGGCTCTTCAAGAATGCCACGACATCGGCGCGTTCGCCCTCGGAGAGCGCGAAGCCGCGGACGAACTCCGAACGTAGGGGGCTCTTGGCGCCATCGCCGGCGTTGGGCCCTGACGCGATCAAGCGCCCGCCCCGGGCATACGTATCGAGCACCTCTTCGAGGGTCTGGATGCTTCCATCGTGCATGTACGGCGCCGTGAGCGCGATGTTGCGGAGTGACGGCGCACGGAACCTGCCCATGTCCGAGGGCTTGCCGCTCACCTCCATGAGGCCCCGGTTGTCTTGGGGGTACGCGCCCTGCCCGTCCAGGTTGTACAGGCCCGTGTTGTGAAACGCCGACTCGACGATGGTCTTGCCCTCGTGGGTGACCGAGTCGGCAAACGCGAAGCCACCGTGGCAATGGAAGCACTCGAGGCGCTCGGAGAAGAACAGGTCTTTGCCGCGCTGTGCCGCGTCGGACAAAGCCGTGCTGTCGATGCCGTAGGCAAAGCGATCGTAGGCAGAGTTGCCCGATATGAGCGTGCGCTCGAAGCAGGCAATGGCCCTGACGATGTTCTTGACGGAAATCGGATTCGCCTCGCCGGGGAACGACGCGGCGAACTTGGCTGGATAGCTCGCGTCGTCTTGCAGCCGCCGAAGCAGCTCGTCCTCGCGACCGGCAAAGCCAAGCTCCACCGGGGTCTCGCCAAAGAGCGGAAGCAGCGCCTGCTCTTCGAGCGAATCGATGAGATCATTGGCCCATGTGAGCCTTGTGGCAAACCCCACGTTGGCCAATGCCATGGATCCCCGCGGGTGCAACTGCCCGGTGGACCCAAGGCCCCGGGCTCGACCGTCGGTGAACGCACGTTTCTGCTCGTGACATGAGCCACACGACTGCGTGCGGTTCTCGGACAGGCGCTTGTCGTAGAACAGGTGGCGGCCAAGGTCGACCTTGGCCTTGGACATGGGGTTGTCTCCTGGGACCACGGGCTTGCGAAACCCTGCGGGGATGCTCCAGGTGTAGTCACCTTCGACGACGACCACCGGCACCGGCGACACGCCGCCATCGGCCGAAGCATCGGCCCCGGGCACGCCGGCATCGGCGCTCGGTTGCACCGGGGCTTCGCCGGCGCTGCCGCACGCGGCGAGCGCAGCAGCAACCAGCAGCGTTGTGGCGGCAAACCAGGTGTTCACGGTCCTTCAGTCTACTCCATTCGGACGAAGGCTTGCCCCGCCGCGCTGGGGGCCCCGGACGCGAGATCCAAGCCCAGCTTGGGGAACAACGGCGCGCACTCCGGATCGGTGGTGCCCGACATACAACCTGGTGCGCCACCGGTATCGGCGCCGAGATTGTTGCCAGCGATCAGCGTCTTGTAGTCGAAAATGATCTTGTTCTTGGACGCATCGAAGTTGTCGAGCGTGTACTCGGGCCGGTTGGGCCGGGTGCAGGTGGTGCCGCCCCCCTGGCCCACGCAGTCGGTGCTGCCAAGGTGCAGGTTGAACACGTTGCCCGCGCCGGAGTCGACCACCGCCCGGGTATCGGCCCGCAGGAACTTGTAGCCGCCGTTCCAGTTCCAGAACAAGCCGCTCAGGTTCAGGGGCGATGGCGCTGTGGCGACGTCGTTGTGGTTGAGGGCGAGCGGCACGCCCAGACGGAACTTGATGCCCACGTATGTGCCCGGAGGTACTTCGCCGTGCAGCATCACGTTGGTGTCCGTGGTGCCGTTGCTGCAAGAGCCGGTCTTGTCTTCGAAGTCGAGCAGCGCAACGTTCTGGTGCTGCCACTTGCCGTCTTGCTCAAGGGCCAGGGGCTCCTCGCCGCCGCCACTCTTCAGCAGACGAACGTCGTGCACGAAGAGGCGAAAGTCCAAGAACTCCACCGTGGTGTTTTGCGTGCCCAGCCCCGTGAACCTCTTGCTGCACGAAAAGGCCTCGTCGCCAACCTTGGCGCCGAACGAGAGCATGACATGCTGCCCCGTTTTGCCCGCGTCCGTAGACGTCTCGGTGTTTGCCGCGTCCGTCGCCGTCCCGGAGTCCGGCGCCGCAGCATCGGCCACGGCAGCGTCCGAGACGCTGCCCGCGTCGGTCTTGGGCGTGTCGAGCGTGGAGTCGTCACAGGCCGCAGCGCCGAACCCAACGAAGGCGAAGGACAACGCGGCGAGGGAGATACCTTTGTGCACGGTGAAAGCCATGCCATGCAATCTAGCGAGCCGATGGCCACCTGGCCGTGTGACAAAAGGTCGCAGCTACCAGTCGAGCGCGACGGCGGCAGCCAGGTAGGGGCCCTCTTCGTGACGCCCGGCCAGGGCGTTGACGACGGGCAGGCGCGCGGAGGCCGTCAGCGTGAGATCGGTGACGGGCGACACAAGAATGTCTGCCCCCGCAAACCCGATGAAGCCCCCGGAGTCCCGCGCGGGGCGCCCGTACTCACGCGATGTGGCGTCGAGGCGCCCTTCGGCCGCGGCGCGCAGGGCTAGCACCGGCAGCAACTGCCGCTGAAGCGCCATCGTGGCCCGCCCTTGCACCCCGGGTTCGAGCTCCGAACGCGTCGTGATGGGAATGCGGGCCCCGGCGCTCACATAGGCAGACCAAGGGCGTTCAAACCAACCGTACGAAGCACCGATGCCTGCATCCGTCGAACCCGTGCCAGGCTGGAGTTCGAGCGGCAAATACCGCCCCTGATCATCGCGCCGAAACAGCCCCGTGGGCAGCTTGAGCGCCGGATGCACGGAGACGAGGTGTGTCCCGTCTGCGAAGAGCACCACGCGGGAGCGCAGCTCGACGTCACCCAGCGCGGGCGTGGCTGCCTGCGGCTCGTTGCGATAGGTGGTCTGCCTCGCGATGGTGGGAACCGCGAGCCCCAGTTGCACCCGTGACACCGGGGACCAGCCTGCCTGAAACTCGAGCCGTTGTTCTTGGAGCCGGACCTCGTCCACGTTGGCCCGGCCCAGCACATCACGCCGGGTGCGAAACTCGAGCCCCGTGCGGATACGCCCGGCAAAGGGCTTTTCGACCCCGAACATGGTCAGCGTAGGGTCCCCGCAGCCACAGGCGGCACACGCCTGCGCGCGCGCCGGGGCAAGCGCAAGGGCCGCGCCCAACGCCAGCCCCGCGCAACGCCCGAGGATCCGCAGACCTAGGTACACCCCATGGGTCGTAGGCCGCCTTGATGCCTTGCACCATGCGACAAATCGTCGCGCCCGGGGACTTTCGCTGCAATTACGAGAGTTTTTGAATGGCCGCGATGGTGCGTTGGCAGGCTTCCATGCACTCTTTGCACACAGGGTGCTTGTCCGCGTGCTTCTTGCACTCGGCCTCGCAGTCCACGCAGAACACGAGCGCGCTCTTGGCAAACGCCGTGGCCTTGGGGCCCCCGCGGGCCGCAATTTTGGACACGGCCTCCATGGCCGCCAACATGTCGAAGACCGTCGGCGCGCAGCCAGACATGGTGGTGTCACCGGCTGCGATCATGCCAAGGCAGTGCGACATGCAGGCATTGCCGGCCTTGAGGCAACCGTGCACCGCATCGAGGAGGCCTTGATCGCCCCCCATGTGGTGGCCCGCATGCGCCCCGGCGGCAGACTGCGCCACCGCGTCGCGGGCACAAGACAGAGTTCCGAGGGCGAGCGTCGCGGCGAACGCGCTGCTTCCCAACATGGCTTCACGTCGGTTCATGGCGCCGGAGTCTACACAAACTGCAGCGCCATAGGCGCGCCAACGCAATCGGGGTCGGGTGCGTATAGGATGCCCCCATGCGACTCGCGACACTGGCAACGCACGCTGGCGGCACTGTGGATCCGAGCACCGGCGCCGTGGCGCCTCCGTTGCATCTTTCGACGACGTACGAGCACCCCGCCGACGCCGCTCAAGGCACAGGATACATCTACGGCCGCTA
This sequence comes from Polyangiaceae bacterium, assembly GCA_044358965.1. GTDB lineage: Bacteria > Myxococcota_A > Polyangia > Polyangiales > Polyangiaceae > SXNL01. The sequence goes on along the minus strand of JBIKNA010000013.1, from coordinate 24,931 downwards.
CCAAGACCCCACTGGCGATCGCCTGCGAGAGGCCCTGTGCGCGCTCGAAGGCGGCGCGGCAGCGCAAGTCTTCGCGACGGGCATGGCGGCAGCCGCGGCGCTGTTCGGAGCCTTGCCTGCGGGAAGCCACGTGGTGCTCGGCGACGACACGTACTTTGCCGTGCGTCGACTGGCCCTCGAGTACTTTCCGCGCTGGGGGCTGACAGCCACGCTGGTGGACACCACAGACACGGAGGCCGTGCGCGCGGCGTGCACGAAAGACACACGGTGCATCTGGGTGGAGACGCCCTCGAATCCGCTGCTCGCCATCAGCGATGTGCGGGCCATCGCCGACATCGCGCGGGCGCGCTCGGCCACACTGTGCGTGGACAGCACCTTTGCCCCAGCGGTGATCCAGCAGCCTCTGGCGCTGGGCGCAGACGTGGTCATGCACTCCACCACCAAGTTTTTGGGCGGTCACAGCGACGTGTTGGGCGGGGCGCTCGTGTTTGCACAAGACACGGATCTTGCGCGCAAAGTCGACGCAGACCGCCGCGTGACCGGCGCCACGGCGGCGCCGTTCTCGTCATACATGGTGCTGCGCGGCATTCGCACGCTTGCCTGCCGCATGGAGTGGCACTGCCGCAGCGCCCTCGCACTGGCCACATTCCTCGAGGACCACAAGGCCATCGAGCGCGTCCACTACCCGGGTCTAGCCTCCCACCCGCAGCACGCGGTGGCCCGGGCGCAGATGCGCAAATTTGGCGGCGTTGTATCCATCGAGGTGCGCGGAGGCAAAGCTGCCGCGCTCCGTGTTGCCAGCGCGCTTCGACTGTTCTGCAACGCCACGAGCCTAGGAGGCTTCGAGAGCCTGGTCGAGCATCGCAAGAGCGTCGAAGGCCCCAACAGCAAGACGCCCGACAACCTGCTCCGGCTCAGCGTGGGCCTCGAAGACGAAGAAGACCTGCGCGAAGATCTCGCGCAGGCCCTGTGTGCCGTAGAAGGAGGCTGACTACTTCGCGAAGGCCACGCGCATCTTGTCGAGCATCAGGTTGAGTTCGCTGGTGTACGCGTAGTCCGCCTGCGCCTCGTCTTTGGTATTGCGAGAACAGATGGAGCCGACGACGCCGCGGGGGCCGAGGCCCTGGGCAAGGCGACGTGGTTGATTGGTGGTTACGAGCTTCCGCGCAGCATGGCCGCCCGATCGCGGTCAGGGCACGCAGTCGAAGACGCCAGCGGAGTAGATGCCGGCATTGCCGACACATTTGGAGTTGAAGGGACAGTCGGCGTTGGACTCGCATAGATAGGTGGCCGCGCCCGCGGTGGCCTCGTCGACGCACACGCTTTTGAAGTAGATGGTACTCGTGGCCTGCTTCTGGCAGACCTGCCCGGCCCCACAGCTACTGCGGCCCGTGCAGTTCCACACGTTGACGGGACCGTCGCAGGGGAAGAGCGCGGGCGCACCGCATTGCTCCGCACAGCATGCTTGCCCCAACGCGCAACGCTGACCGAGCATCATGCAACGGGGGCCCGCACTTGCCGCGGCATCAGCGCCTGCGTCGACCCGCGGCCCACCGTCGCCCGCTTCGGCACTCGCATCGGGAGGACTTGCATCGGCAAGAGCGTCGAGCCCAGCGTCTTGTGCCGGAGGCGTCGCGTCGGGAGAGCTGCCATCGACTGACGACGCATTGGAATCGACGCTCGGTCCGGCATCCCGGGGCGGTGCATCGATGTCCCGTACGTTGCACGCGATTGGCAGCGTTAGCACCGCGAAGCACCACCCAAACCCACGCAGCCGAGGCATGGCGCAAGCATAGCCTCGTTCGAACGGCTAGTCTCGGTCGAAGACGATGGGCAACGTGACCGTTGCGTTGCCGCGCGCGCCAGGCAGGCGTACACGCCGCAAGGCCAAAAGGGCAGCGCGCACCAACGACACCCGCGATGCCTCGTACGCCTCGGGCACGCGGGTCGTGTCGGACAAGAGCCTTACCGCCGTGACTTGACCTCGACGCACGGCGATGCGCACGCTGAGCAACCCCGCGAGCGGGAGCCCCTGCGCAAAGAAGGGCTCGATGCGCGCGGTGACGGCCTGAACCATGTGCGCGACCGCGTCTTCGTGAAGGGAGCCCTCGATGAACGGTCGCGGCTGCACGAACCAGCCATGGATGACCAAGCGCCCCTCCCTAGGGTCGTTGGTACCCGTGACCGTGCGCACACCATGCGGCACCCGCGGGTCGAACACCGTGAGACGCCCGAAGGTTGGGGGCACCGCGTGCAGCAGCGCCGGCTCTTCGACGGCGCGCACGGAGATGAAGCTGGACCAGAAATCCAGCACCTGATCGCGGAGCAGCAGCGTCTCGCCGCCGCGGAACACGCGCTGCTTCCAGTTGGTGAGCGAGAACACAAATGCAAATGGCCCATGGGGCAAGTCGCCGTGGAGTTCTTGCCGGCAGCCTTCGACGTAGCAACTCATCCAGGGCGGCGACACATCGTGACACCCGAGCACCGTGCGCCCGTAGTGCACCAACGCGCGGTGGAAGCGCTCGTAGATGGCCTTCGGGAAGTATTCGAAGGCCGGTGTACGCAGCGCCGTGTACTGCCCGGGCACGTGCCAGTAGTCCCACACGAAACGGTCCCGGGTGCTTCGGCGTGGATCTGCAAAGCGCTGATCGAAGTGCGCGCGCAGACTCTTGGCGTGCAGGGCCAAGGCTTGCGTGGTCTGGAACGACGCGCGGCCGGGCATCAGTGCCTCGCATTCATGAAGAGGGTGGATGCTCGCTGTGCGGTCATCTTGCCTCGCGTCGTTGTTCGAGCACTTTGCGCCTTGCGAGGCAGGCGCCCACAGCACAAAGAACCAAGGTGTGCATGGCTTCGCAGCACTAGCGCGTCGCTTTCGGGTCCGCGGCCTTGGCATCCCCTGCCTTGCGCTTGCGGAACAACATGAGATGGTTGAAGCCGCGCAAGAAGAAGTTCCCTTCGTCGGCGGCCTTTCGGTAGTTGCCCATGGCCAAGGTCTTGTTGTGGCGCACCACGGCGATCATGTCGTGCGGGATAAAGTCTTTGCGGGCCATCTCGAACAGCTCGAAGCCCAGCGGAAAGAACCCGCGATCTTTTTTGAACACATCGCACACGTAGATGGCCAACATGCCATTGTCTCGAAGGACCCGTGCGGCCTCGCTCAAGACGTTGCGCATGGCTTTCTGGTATCGGCCGTCGGCCTTTAGCTTGCCGATGCACCGCGGGTCGTCGGAGTACTCGAGGTTGTCGGCGTAGGGCGGGTCCATGAACACCAAGTCCACGGCGTTGTTCTTGAGCGGCAGGCTGCGCGCGTCGGCCACCTTGATGTCGGGCCGCTGGGCCACCAGGTCGAAGCCAATGCCCTCGCGCCCTGTGTCTTTGCAAACATCGAGGGTGGTGCCGCTGCCGCAAAAAGGGTCGAGCACCTTGGCCTTGGGCTCCGAAAACCGCGTGACCACGTTCCAGATCACATACGACGGTGTGGCCCCGCGGTAGCGTTGGCTCCCCTGCTCCTCGTCGCCGTAGTGTTGGGACGGGTAGTCCCAGAGGGTGGATACCTGAAGTTCGAGCTTGGGCTTCTTGAGGGCCATGGACGGACGCCGAGTGTACAACGATTGGCCCCGAGGCACCGGTTAGCGCGACAGCGGCGCCAGCTTGCCGTTGGTGGCGCGCAGGTAATCGGCCGGAGCGAGCAGGATTTGTGTGCCCCGGGCCCCGGCGGACACGCTGACCACGTCGTACAGCTCGATGAGTTCGCACACCACGACGGGCAGCGGCTTTTTGCCCCCGAGCGCCGTCACGCCGCCACGCACGTAGCCCGTCAGGGGTTGCACCTCGCGCAAGGGCACAAGCTCTGCGGACTTGACGCCGGCGGCGCGCGCATAGGCCTTGAGGTCGAGTTCCGCGTCTCCGCCCAGCACCGCGTAGCCAAGGCTGCGATCGTCGCCCCGGAGCAGCAGGGTTTTCCACACCTGTTCGAGCGGTAGGCCCACCTTGGCGGCCACGTTGCCAGCCGAGAGGTCCTCGAGATCCACTTCGTACTCGCGAAGTTCGTAGGTGATGCCCAGCTGGTCGAGCAGGCGCGCGGCGTTGGTCTTGGGCACGGGCTACCCCTTGGGTTTGGCGGAGAGTGCCACAGCAATGACCGACTGGTAGTGGGCCTCGACGGGCTTCAGATCGACCGCGTCCATGAACGAAGTGAACGAGAAGTACGGCAGCAAGGTGCTCCAACGCTCGAGCCAGCGCGGCCGATGCACCGGACGTTCGACGAGCCCCATGGCCCGCAGCTCGGCGAGGGCGGCGATGTCGTCGAGCGCGATGCGCCCGGAGACCAAGAGCTCCACTTCGTCGCGGAACCCACCGCGCACGAAGGCCGACAAGAACGCGTAAACGTGCAGGAGCCCCGCCAGGTAGCAGGCATCTTTGGTGAATGGCGCGCCACCCTGCGCGAGACCACCGCGAAAGATCCGCACGCCATCGAGGTACGCGTCACGAGGCGCGTGCCCCCGCTCCAGCAGGTGCCGGTACACGTCCAAGAAGCTCGCGCCCTGCTCGGCCATGTCGACGAGCTTGACCCGCAACGCCAGCCGCTCGAGCCGGGGCACGCCGAGGGCACGATTGTACAGCTCCGCAAAGACGGCGAGCCCCTCTTGCGTGGGTGTGGAGCGCGGACCACCGGCCTTGAGAAACGGTGCAAAGGGCTGCAGCGCGCCGTTGTGCGCGGTGAACACGTGGGTCTCGACCTCGTGGCAGAACAGCCCGTCGGCCTCCCACGGCGCAAATGTGGCGCCTTGGCGAATACGCAGACGGCGCATGCCCGCGATGGCCTTGGAGGTGCAGTGCGGGTCCACCAGCACCCGCACCTGGATGCCCGGTCGGTGTTTGGCGATGCGCCGACGCAGCTCCTGGGCAAAGGCCTCGTCGCCAAGTAAGGGCTGCGAGGCGTCTTTGGCCTCGTCCCAGCCGTGGATGGCGATGCGCTTGAGCAAGTGCTCCGCCAAATCAAGGTTGCGTACGGGCAGCTGAAAGAACCGCGAGCGCGCACCGCCATAGATGCTCTTGGACAACCTGCCGAAAGCCTTGGTGCCCACCGCCGACACAAGCCGATTGCGATCGATGGCGCCCTGGGCCACGCCACGCAGCCAAGAGGCAATGGCGTGGTCGCCCTCGATGCTCTTCTGGAGCGCCGTCAGCGCTTGGGTGTCGGCCCTTAGCCCATCGGTATCGATGGCGTACGTATGCGCGGGCAGCCTTCGCGCCTTGTGGCGAAAGAAGTCTTCTTCGACACTTCGCGGCCAGGCCAGATCGTCGAGCAGATTGCTCGTCTTGAGGCTGCCCAGCACCGCTTGGGTGCGGCCAAGCAACTTCTTTGCGTGCGCGCGCTTCAAGCTAGACCTCTTTCAGGACCATGCATCGACGAATGGTGGCGCGAGCGTGGGGTTCAGGAACTCACGATGCGGAAGTTGAAAGCGCCGTTCTTGGTGTTGCCCCAGATACGAAGCCAAAGCGGCAACATGCCCTCGGTGCCGCGGCTCGCGGTGATGTCACCGAGGTCGATCATCTCGGCGGGCTTCCAGCCAAACGAACGCAAGAGCACCCGGACCAGGTCTTTGGCTTCGTTGTCGTTGCCCGCCAAGAACACCGCGTGATCCTCGGGCAACATGCGCGGGTCGACCATGAGCCCACACCACATGGTGTTGAGCGCCTTGACGACCTTGGTCTTGGGGAACGTGCGCTGGATCTGCTCGCCCAGTGAATCGGTGTTGGCCACGGTGAGCGTTGGCGGGGTGCCGTGACCAAAGTCCAAGGGGTTTGAGACATCGATGAGCACCTTGCCATCGAGGGCTTCCTCGCCGGCGAGCGCCAACGCCGAGAGCGACGCGGTGCCTTGGGTGCAGTTGAAGATCACCTCACCGAACGCGGCGGCGGCACGGAAGTCTCCGGCCAAACCAAAGGGTGAGCTCTTGCTGGCGAAGGCCTTGGCCTTCTCGTTGTCTTGCGAACGGGCCCCCATCATCACTTCGTGCCGGAGCGCGACGAGCTTGGCTGCGAGGGTTTGCCCGACCATGCCTGTACCGAGGACAGCGATCTTCATTGGCGAGTGCGCCGAGCGTAGCTTGGGCCTCCTTTTCGCGCTATCTGGCATTCTGACCCCATGAACCGCCACGTAGCTGTCTTGTTGTGCCTGTTTGCCACCGGGCTTGCCTGCTCTTCGTCCCAAGACACGTCCATTGCCGAGCCGGCGGCCGACGGCGGCGGCGGCGGCGCGGGGACCGACGGCGGCGGCATTGCGGCGTTCGACGCAAGCCCCAGCAAAGACAGCGGCGCCGCAGACCCTGACGCAGGAACGCTGACGTGGTGCGCCGCGCTCAAAGACAAGATGGACACCTGCGACAACGAGCGCCAGTGCGGCACCAAGTTCGATGCCTGGTGTGCGCTGCAGACCAAGACCAACAGTGCCGTCTACGAGGCGGCCGACAAGGTGTGCCTCAAGAACTGCGACGGCGACGCCCGCGCCGACTGCCGCTACAGGCTCTACAAGACGAGCGACATGACGGCGGCGCAGAAGGCCCTGGTTGCGGACTACTGCGCCACATGCACGCCCGGCGTCGCCTGCGCCGGCAAAGTCACGAGCTACGACCCCAGCAAGGGCACCAAGGGCGTCACCGACGCCTTCATCGCCGTCTGGGAGCTGTCCGACGCGATCACCGAGAAGATTCGCACAACGTGCACGGGGGACGCTCTGCCTGGCAAAAACGGGGACTGCCCCAAGGCTTTCGGCCAGTGCGCAGCCGACGTGTACCTGAACGCGCTGCCCGAGTGTCCGTAGCTACCGGGCCCGACCCATCATGGGCGGGCGGCAATATCGGCCACATCATGGCGGGCCACATCACGCCGCGACGAAACGTGCGATGAGGCGGGCGCTCGCCTTTGCGCCAGGCAAGGCACGCGTCCTGGGCCATCGCCCGCGACGGCGCGGCGTGGCGTGGCGTGCATGAAGTTCCGGGTGTGAACGCACCCGAGATGTAGGTGTTGCGCGCGAATCATCGAGAAAACGCAGGGGAAAATGGCGTCGGGTGGATCGCGCGATCTACGGGCGGCCGTCCATGGACCACCGAGTTTTAGGCCTGCGCACGATGTCGCACCATCAAAACACTCGCGTCTTTATGAACTCGGGTATCGCGGAACCTTGGCCCGACCCTTGCGATAGCTCTTCTCCGAGGAGTGAGAGAAACACCATGAAGACGAATCAGAAATCGATTGTGGGCCTTGCGCTGTTGGTCGTGTCCCTCTCGGCGTTCTGCCAGGGCTGCTTGCTCGACCTCATCTTCTAATCACGGAGCCAAACATGAAGACGAACCAAAAATCGATTGTGGGTCTTGCGCTGTTGGTCGTGTCCCTCTCGGCGTTCTGCCAGGGCTGCTTGCTCGACCTCATCTTCTAATCGCGGAACCAAACATGAAGACGAACCAAAAATCGATTGTGGGCCTTGCGCTGTTGGTCGTGTCCCTCTCGGCGTTCTGCCAGGGCTGCTTGCTCGACCTCATCTTCTAACCGTTGGCTGACGCGTCCACTCAATTTTGATTTGGGAGAGAAGATTCGAAAATGAAATCCGCGATGTGTTTTGTTGCTGGGCTGCTCTCGATGACGCTGGGACTCGCGACTGTCGGCTGCGACGACGGTTTGGCGCGAACCAACGAAGAAAGCGATCAAAAGCCGGCGTCCGAAGATGACTCGACGCCGACCCCCAACAAGCCCGTCTCTTCCTCTTCCTCTTCTTCTTCGTCGAGTTCGACGGTGCAGCCGCAATCGCTGGGTTGTGGTGCGGGCGAAGTGCCGTCCTCGGCCACGCAGCTACCCCTTACGGTGGTGATGGGCGGCGAGCCCCCGAAAGTTCAAGGTGGAGACCCGAAGGGTACGTGGCTGGCGGAGAAGGCCACGCTTTACCTGCCGAAGGCCGCGGCCCTCAAGTACAGCGAGAAGAAGTCCGGCGGCAAGGCCAAGGCCTGGGGCGTGTTCGACGAAAAGGCCACGCGCATTCAGATCGCCGTAGACCTCGAGCTGACCAGCGACCGCGGAGACACCGAGAAGCTCAACCTGACCATCGAAGGTAACGGCGGCTACGCAGCCAAGGGCGAGACGTTGGACATCGCGTGGAGCTGCCCCCAGAAACTGCTCGACCCCAGCGTCGATGCCACGTTCTCGGCCACGGGCGGCCGGGGTGTGCTCGTGCAAAAGCTGAAGACCAGCGCCGGCGACGCGTTCTTCGTCATCGACGCGTCCAAGAAATAGACTCGGCGGGGCCGCGCGCCGCACGGGGACAAGGCTTGTGCAGACCTGCACGAGCCTTTTGTCATTTCGCGACGCCCCTTTTCTGCCTGCCTTGGGCGCCGGGGAGCGCCGGCCCCCGCGCCACGGGTGCGCTCGGAAAAGATCCATTGAGAGGCTCATCCGTATGCCCCTTTGGACTTCCAAAATCGGTACCCTGCGCATGCCCATGAACACCCCGCGCCGCCTCCGTGGCCTCGCCCTCGTCAGTTTCACGCTCATCTTGGTTGGTTGCCCCGGAGACAAGCCTGGCGCCAACAATCCGCCCAAGGTGCCCGTCGCGGCTCCACTCACTGGCAGCGTCAAGTGGCAGGCCTCCAAGTCCGGCCTTGGGTTTCGCATCAGCGACGTGGATGGCGAACCAGATGGCGAGCGTGCGCCTGCCGCCGTTGCGTCCCCGTTGTCCGATCCGGAGACCGCGAGGGTGTTCGGGCGGCTCCCCAAGTTCGAGGCGGGCGCCCCGCTCGCCCAGCCGTTCGCCATGCGCGACAAGTCCCCGCCGGCGCCGCGGGCGGGCAAGACCATCGCCGCGCCCTTCCCACCGCCGGTCGACAACGGCCCGGCCCCGGCTGTCGCCAGTGGCCCGCTCAAGGTCCTGCGCTACGCCCCCGAGGGCAACGTGGACTTGGCGCCCTACCTGTCCGTCACCTTCAGCGCCCCCATGGTGCCCGTCACGTCGCACGCCGAGCTCGCCAAGATCCCGGTACCGGTGCAGCTCCGCCCCGTGCCCAAAGGCGAGTGGCGTTGGGTGGGCACGCAGACCGCCGTGTTTCAGCCTGATCCGCGGTTCCCCATGGCCACGGACTACGCGGTCACCATTCCCGCGGGCACCAAAGCCCAGAGCGGCGCCGAGCTCGCGCAAGCCACCAGCTTCACCTTCAGCACCCCGGCGCCCAAGCTCATCGGCAGCTACCCCAACCACGGGCCTCAGCGCACGGACGTGCTCATGTACGCCGAGTTCGACCAAGCCATGGACCCTGCGCGCCTGCTCGCCGCGCTGCGCGTGACCGCAGGTGGAACCCCCGTCAGCATCCACGCGGCCACGGACGCCGAGCTCGAGGCCGACGCCCACGCGGGCCAGGTGGCGCGGCGCGCCAAGGCCGGGCGCTTCTTGGCCTTCAAGCCTGACGCTCCCTTCCCGGTGGCCTCGAGGATCAGGGTGCAGATCCCCAAGGGCACCACAGGCACCGAGGGCCCCAAGGGCACAGCTCAAGACCAAGAGTTCTCGTTCCAGACCTACGACGCCATGCGCTTCGTTCGGGGCAACTGCCGCGTCACCGATCGCTGCTCCCCGCTGGAAACCATCAGCATGGAGTTCAACAACCCCATCGCGGCAGACAAGTTCGATCGCCAGCTCGTGCGGGTCTCGCCAGAGATCCCGGGCATGAAGATCGAGGCCAACGGGAACTACCTCGCCATTTCTGGCAAGACCAAGGGCCAGACGACCTACACGGTGACCATCGGCGGCGGGCTGCCCGATACCTTTGGGCAGACCCTGGGCCGCGAGGTGCAGGCGACCTTCATGTTCAAGAGTGCCGAGCCCGCACTCTTCGCCGAGGATCACCCGATGATCGTCGCGGACCCGGCATCGCAGGGCAAATACGCGGTCTTCTCCATCAATGAGCCCAAGCTCCGCGTGCGCGTCTACCAGGTCGCACCAACGGACTTCGCTGCCTATCAGCGCTACCGTCGCGACTGGGACTACGACCGCAAGGCCACGCAACCGCCGGGTCGACTGGTCACGGACAAGGTCATCAGCACCAACGGGGTGGCCGACGAGCTCACGGAGACTGGCGTTGACCTTAGCCCCGCACTCCAGAAGGGCTTTGGGCACGCGGTTGTGCTGGTCGACACCACGCGCCCCCAACGCAACCAATGGGACCGAGACTTCATCCGTGTTTGGGTGCAGTCCACACAGATCGGCCTTCACGCGCAGCTCGACCCGGACGGCCTGCTCGGCTGGGCATCGCAGCTCGGCACCGGTGCGCCGCTAGAGAACGTGGACCTGGAGCTGCTCAAGGGCGGTCGCGGCAAGACCGACAAAGACGGCCTTGGGCGCATCGCCGGCGCAGCGGGCGATTTGCTGGTGGCGCGCTTGGGTCCCGACAGCGCGTTTCTGTCCAACGCGTACGGCGAGTCGCTCTCGTTCCCGTCGCATTCCAGCCCGATCACGCGGCTTTTCGTCTTTGACGATCGCAAGATGTACAAACCCGGCGAAGAGGTTCGCCTGAAAGGCTGGGCCCGGGAGCTGGGCTACGACAAAGGCGGCGACGTGCGCTTGGCCCAGCTCGCAGGCAAGAGCGTGCGCTGGGTGGCCAAAGACCCCCGCGGCGCCGAGATGGGCAAAGGCGAAACAACGCTCGACGACAACGGCGGCTTCGACGCCAAGATCCCCCTGCCCAAGAACACAAACACGGGCAACGCCTACGTGTCGTTCCAGATCGACGGCAGCGGACACCATTCGCACTCGTTCCAAGTCCAAGAATTCCGGCGCCCGGAGTTCGAGGTGGGCGTGCGCGGCTCCGAAGGCCCACACTTCGTGGGGGGCTCGGCGGTCATGACCCTCGAGGCCAAGTACTACGCTGGCGGAGGTCTGCCCAACGCCGACGTGCACTGGCGCGTCAACCGCTCGAGCGGCTCCTTCAGCCCGCCGAACCAGTCATCGTATGTGTTCGGCAAACACGACTACGAATACAACCCCTGGTCTTGGCACCGCGGCGGCTACATGCCCAGCGGCAAGACCGAAAAGCCCACCCAAGAGACGTGGGAGGGCAAGACCAACCCCGGAGGAGCGCACCGGATCCGTTTGGACTTCGACGCGCTCGACCCCGCCTACCCGATGTCGCTCAACGTGAACGGCTCCGTCACTGACGTGAACCGCCAGGCTTGGAACGGCAACACAACACTGCTCGTGCACCCCGCAGCCGTGTATGCGGGGCTCAAGGCCGAGCGCAACTTCTTGCGCGCTGGCGAGCCCATGCAGCTCGACGCCCTGGCCGTGGACCTCGAAGGTCGCAGTGTGGCCGGTCGAAGCATCAACATTACGAGTGCGCGCATCGAGTACGAGCAGAAAGGCGACCGCTACGAGGAGGTCGAGCGCGACGTCGAGACTTGCGCGCTGGTCTCTGGCGACGCCCCCACGCGGTGCACCCTCAAGACCAAAGACGGCGGACGGCATCGGATCACCGCCGTGGTGACCGACGACAGCGGACGCCGCAGCCAGACCACCATGAGCATGTGGGTCACCGGCGGCAGCTCGCCCCCGGACCGCGAACTTCGGGGCGACGAAGCCAAGCTTGTCAGCGACAAGACCGACTACGCGCCCGGCGACACTGCCCAGGTGCTCGTGCGCTCTCCCTTCGCCCCGGCCGAGGGCTTGCTCACGGTTCGGCGCGCCGGCATCGTGCACGCACAGCGCTTCCGCATGAACGGCAACATGGACACGGTCCCCGTCAAGCTCGACGAGAGCATGTTGCCCGGGGTCACCATCTCCGTGTCGCTCGCCGGCAGCCGCCTACGCGAGGACGCGAGCGGCAAGCCCAGCGAGCGCCTTGGCAGCAAGCCCGCCTTCGCCCGCGGCGAGATCCAGCTCAAGATTCCACCGTTGGGTCGCACGCTCAAGGTCGCCGTGTCTCCCAAAGACAAGGCCATCGGGCCCGGTGGAAGCACCGTCATTGGCGTTGACGTCAAAGACAACCGAGGTCAGGCCGTGTCCTCTGCAGACATGGCTGTCTACGTAGTTGACGAGGCCGTGCTGGCCCTGAGCGGCTACAAGACCCCGAGCCCCATCGAGACGTTTTATCCGATGCGCGACGCCCGGGTGGCAGAGCTCGAAGGGCGCGCCCAGATTGTGCTCGCGCGGCTACGCCAAGAAGAGGGCGGCGAAAACAGCCCGAAAGAAGCGAGCAACGTGCGTGTGTCAGATGGGTTCGCGGCGGGAGCGGCCGCCAAACCGCAAGCCGCCCCCATGCCGGCGGCGTCAGCGTCGATGCGAGAACTCAAAAAGTCCGAGGCCCCTGGAGCCCCACCGCCACCACCGCCGCCGCCGGGCACCCCCATCGCTGTGCGCACAGACTTCTCGGCACTGGCACTGTTTTCAGCGCGCGTCACCACCGATGCGCGAGGGCACGCCGACGTGCCCGTGAAGTTGCCAGACAATTTGACGCGGTACCGCGTGATGACGGTTGCCGCATCGCGGGAGAACATGTTCGGCGCCGGCGAGGCACAGATCACCGCGCGGCTGCCCCTGATGCTGCGCCCCAGCGCCCCAAGGTTCCTCAACTTCGGAGACCGCTTCGAGCTGCCGGTGGTGCTCCAGAACCAGACCGATGCCCCCATGGAAGTGAACGTCGTTGCCCGGGCGCTCAACGCCAGCATCGACGGCCCCGCCGGCCGCAAGGTCAAGGTGCCGGCCAATGATCGCGTCGAGGTGCGTCTGCCGAGTGCCGCGCAGAAGCCCGGCATCGCGCGCTTTCAGATCGGCGCCGAGAGTGGCACCTTTGCGGACGCGAGCCAAATCGAGCTCCCGGTCTGGACCCCAGCCACCACCGAGGCCTTCGCCACATATGGCGTGCTCGACCAAGGCGCCACGGCACAGCGCGTGAAGATGCCCGACGGCGTGGTCACGCAGTTTGGTGGCCTCGAGATCACCACCTCATCGACGGCACTGCAGGCGCTCACCGACGCGGTTCTGTACCTGGTCCGCTACCCCTACGAGTGCAACGAGCAAGTGGCCTCACGGGTCATCGCCATCGCGGCACTCAAAGACGTACTTGGCGCCTTCAAGGCCGAGGGGCTGCCGCCCCCCGCAGAGCTGACGGCCACGGTGCAAAAGGACCTCGACCGCCTGCGGGTACGGCAACACCCCTCGGGGGGCTGGGGCTTCTGGTTCACCGAACCCTGGCCCTACCTCTCGGTGCACGTCACGCACACGCTGGTGCGTGCCAAGGAGAAGGGCTTTGCCGTGGACCCGCAGATGCTTGCGCGGGCCATGAGCCACATCAAGAACATCGAGAGCTATATCCCGGCGTACTACGGCCCCGAAGCGCGAAGGTCCATCATCGCCTACGCCCTCTACGTCCGTAAGCGCATGGGAGAGCCCGACGCCGCCAAAGCTCGCGCACTGCTCCGTGAGGGCGGCGGCGCCGACAAAACGAGCCTCGAGACCATCGGCTGGTTGATGCCGACGCTCAGCGACGACAAGGGGTCTCAAGCGGAGATCGCACAGATCCGGCGGCACCTACAGAACCGAGTCACCGAGACTGCCGGCGCCGCACATTTCGCCACGAGCTACGGCGACGGCGATTACCTGCTTTTGCACTCCGATCACCGCGCCGACGGCATCCTGCTCGAATCCATCATCGGCGACGAGCCCAAGAGCGATCTGATCCCCAAGCTGGTGACGGGGTTGCTGGGGCATCGCAAGGCTGGCCGCTGGGGCAGCACCCAAGAGAACGCCTTCGTGTTGCTGGCGCTCGACCGGTACTTCGCCAAGTACGAGGGCACCACGCCGGACTTTGTGGCCAAGGTGTGGCTCGGCGATCGCTACGCGGGCGAACAAGCCTACAAGGGCCGCAGCACCGATCGTCACGAGATCCAGGTGCCCATGCAGCTCTTGGCCGAGGTCAAAGACGCGAACCTGGTGGTGTCGAAAGATGGCCCGGGCCGGCTGTACTACCGCGTGGGCATGCAATACGCGCCGGAAGACCTGCGGCCGCCGCCCATGGACCGAGGCTTTGTGGTCTCGCGCCGCTACGAAGCGGTGGACAACGAGACGGACGTGCGTGCGGACAAGGACGGCACCGTGCACGTCAAGGCTGGCGCCAAGGTCCGCGTGCGCGTGACCATGGTGGCCCCGGCCCGACGGCATCATGTGGCCCTGGTAGACCCCATGCCCGCAGGTTTCGAGGCCATGAATCCGGCCTTGGCGGTGACGGGCCCCATCCCACAAGACACCAAGGATCCAGCCGGCAACGGCGGGCGCTACTGGTGGTCTCGCACGTGGTACGAGCACCAAAACATGCGCGACGAGCGCGTCGAGGCCTTTGCGTCGTTGCTGTGGGACGGCGTCCACGAATACGTGTACGTTGCACGCGCAACCACGCCGGGCACCTTTGTGGTGCCACCGCCCAAGGCCGAAGAGATGTACAGCCCCGAGGTCTTTGGTCGTGGCGCTGGCGACAAGGTGGTCGTCGAATGACACAGGCCAAACGCCCGGTCACCAACAGCGGCGGCAGTGACGAGCTGGTCTACGGCCTGCGGGCCAGCCTCGCGACGTACGACAAGCGCCCGGCGTCCGTGCTGGGCGTGGCCACGGCCGGGCCCATGCCGCCCGAGGTCCGCGCCATGGTGCAGCGTGCCAAGGCCCAAGGGGCCGAGGTTCGCCAGATGTCCGAGGCGGACCTCGCCAAACTCGTGGGCTCGAAGAACCACGAGGGCGTGTGCCTTCGCACGGCGCCCCGGGTGTTCTTGCCCGCGCGAGACCTCGCGAGCAACATCAAGGCCGGCAAGGGCGTGGCCCTGGCGCTCGACCGGGTGCGCAACCCCTACAACATTGGCGCGCTGCTTCGCTCGGCGGCTTTTCTAGGACTCGACGGAACCATCTTGGGCGCCCCGGCGCCGCACCCCGCGCTGCCAGAAGATGCCGTCCGCGTGGCCGAGGGCGGCGCCGACGCCCAGTGGCTTTGCCGCACCACGGACCTTGCCGAAACCCTCAAGCGACTGCGCGCCGAGGGCGTGCACGTCATCGGCGCCGACATGGCCGGCGCGCGGCAGTGCTTCGGCTTCAAGTTCCCTCGCCCCATGGTGCTGGTGCTGGGCAACGAGCGCGAGGGGCTCGCGCCCCGCGTGGCCGCCGCCTGCGAGACCATGGTGCAAGTCCCAGGCTCCGGCGCCGTGGAGTCGCTCAATGTCTCGGTGGCCGGCAGCATTTTGGCGGCCTGCGCGCTGCATAGCCGCGCGTAGCGCAAGCGCTCACACGGATGCCGCGGGAGAGGGAGTTCCTTCACTCAAAGCGCAAGGGCACGGGAGTTGGGGTTAGCCTGGAAATACCAGCCCAACCCAGGGGTGTGGCCCGCTCTCGATGCTGAGGGGCGACGGAGAGCGGTGCGGGGCGCTGCTTGCGATCTGCCGTAGCGCTTCGTGTTGCACCCGGGCGAGCAGCGCGCGTTCGTGTGCGGCGAGACCGTGCAGAAACGCGCCGCCCTCGCGAGTGACCAAGTCTGCGCAGGCGAAAGCGTCGCCGGCGCGAAGCGCCAAGAGGGAGCCCGCGAGCACGGCCACTGGCCGTGGGTCCCGACCGCGCTCGAGCTCGCGGAGCCATGCGTTCAAGCCGATGGCGCCGAAGGAAGAGTCGTCCATGAAGAGCAAGTCGCGCAAGCCGCCCCCGGAAGGAGGGGCTCCCAGCTCTCGATGGCAATGGGCCAGCGCGCTCCGGGCGGCATCAAGCTGACCTGCAGCCGCAAAGCAGAGTGCCGCATGGGCGGTCATGAGCGATCTGGCCCGGCGTCCAGGGATCTCTGCGGCCATGGCCGGTACCGCGCGAACGCAAAGCAAGAACAGCTGAGCCGCATCGGCAAACGCACCGGCGCGCTCGGCACCGAGCGCCAAGACGTACACGGCCGCCGTTCGATAGTCGGCCCGAAACACCACCCGAAGCACCTTGCGCGCACTGGACGCCGCGCCGGTTAGGTCGCCCATGTACACCAGGTTCTCGGCGGCTTTCAGCGTCGAGCGCCCGTAGGCCAGCGAGATCGCCGCAAAGATCGCCGTGCCCACAAACGACAACGGCACCGCCGCAAAGGCGACGATGGCAAGCGGCGAATCGATGGAGGCGAGCAATGCACCCACGAGTCCTGCGAACAGCGGGACACCAAACATGCCACCAAAGAGCCAGAGCGCCGGGACCCAGCGACTCGGAACGTCCTGCCATCGAACGACGCTTACGCCCATGCGCTGGGTCTACCACGAAAGGCACGGGCGAACGCCGGTGCGGATCTACCGGACCTCGGCATCGCTCCGTAGGATGGTGCGGACGGGTGAAAGTGTGCCGTCGATGAACACGAGCTGCACGCGCACGTGGTCGACGCCACCAGGGATGTTGACCACTATCTCGTCGTCGCTGTCGATGCCCAACTTGGAGCTCGGAGAGAAGTGCACCCGACGATGCAGGGGTTCGTCGCCCAGGCCCCAGCGGATCTCTTGGATGGCCGGTTTGTAGACGAGCAACGTGGTGAAGTAGAGGCTCGTGGCGCCGGACCCTGCGGGCCGAAAGGCTACCCAGGGCGTGAGGCCACCCAGGGCCTTGCGCGCGAACTCGACGTTGGTCTTGTTGACGTCGAAATGCACGTCGGCCCTGCGCTGAAAGCCGAGCGCGCGATAGCGCAAGATCAGCTTGGTCTCGCCGGCCTGGTTGACGGCCGAGGGGGGCAACATGACAGTGGCGGCGCGGCTGCCAAGCGGAGTGCCCGCGAGGTCTGTGGCCGGCACCGTGAACGGCTCCAGCTGACCGTGGGTGTCTTCATGCTCCCATGTGACGTCGGTGACCGGGACCCAAAAGACAACGCTGAGCATGTGCCCGGTGCTGTGCTGCAACACCGTTTGGTTGTACGGCCTCCCCAAAAGGAAGACCGCTGCCACGAGAAAGATGACCAGCGCGAGGCCTCCGGCGAGCACCCGCCGTGTAGGCCCCACCCGAGGCAAAGCCTGGTCGGGCGGCGCGGTCTGCGCACGCAGGGCCGAAAGCTCGTTCTCCAATGCGGCGATGCGGGATCTGCCGGCAACGCGGTCGTCACGAAACATCGAGGTCTGCAGGGCTTACGCTCCGTTGGGTCGTATGACGGCGCAACAGGGCGATCGCTTCAAATGAGCAAGCGTGCGGGCAAACTAGAACGCCGACCCTGGCTCCTTCAGGAACGCAACCTCGTCGCCGGTGCTGGTTCGGCCCAAGATGGCGTTTCGATGAGGAAATCGACCAAAGCGCGCCACCACGTCGAGGTGCGCTCGGGCGTATCGCACATTGAGTTCGACTCGCTCCCGGACAACGCCCGTGGTGCCTTCGAGCATGCGCTCGAACAGGGCGACGCACTGCTCTTGGTCGGGCAGCGCCTCGCTGTGCATGAAGGGCATGTAGCAGAAGCTGCGCTCGGCGTTGGGAAGGTGCAGGTGGGCGCCGTCGTCGACGAGGCCTCGGGCCGAAGCGAGCGCCAGATCATCTGCGGCGTACATGGCCTTGGTGTCGCGAAACATGTTGCGCGAGAACTGGTCGAGCACGATGACCGTGGCCAGACGCCCCCGAACGGTGCGCAGCCAGGCCGCTTGTTCGCCGCGGACAATGGACTCGTAGAGCGACAAGAAGCGATCTTTGACCTCTTGGTCGAAGGCCGGGTCTTTCTGAAACCACCGCTTCATGGTCTCGGCGGCCGCAAGGCCCTGCGCGTCGAGGGAACCAAACCAGAACAGCAATACGTCTTCGGAAGAGGGCAGCGGGCTCATGCAACCGGTACCGTAGCCTGCATCGATGGGCGCGTGCAGAACTGATCGTGCCACGCAAAGAGCGCTGGGCGCCCATCGCGAAGGCCAGGCACGGGCGCGCGAAACTCGAGCCAGGCAAGGGCGCACGCAACGCTGAGCGTTCCTAGGTCCACGCGGTTTGCGAAGCCCGAGACCTCGGCCTCGAGCGCATCGAGCGCCGCGTAGATCTTTTTGGCCTGCGCGTCGACCCACGCCGGCCACCGAAGCTCCGCCGGGCGGAGCAGGCCTTCGTAGCGCACCAAGATGCCCGCATCCAAAATGCCATCGGCCAAGGCCTCGAGACGAAGGGCGGTGTAACGCGCGGCCCCCTGCGCCGGCAGCAGACCGGTGTTGCCGGCGCTCTCTGCCAGATACAGCGCGATGACGTGGGAGTCGTACAATACCTCGCCACTCGGGAGCTCCAGCGCGGGGATTTTGCCCAACGGGTTCTTGCGACCAAGCTCCGCGTCGGGTGCCACTGGCGAGGTCTGCACCAACACAGTCTGCACCTGACCGATGAGCCCGACCTCGTGGGCCACGACCTGTACCTTGCGAACGAAGGGCGACGGCCCCGAGGCGTAGAGTTTCATCATGGAAGCGTGGAGCTCATAGTACACGGAAGGCCGCGCCCGGCGCCGCGCGAAACCTGTGTGAAACAGCCCATCTGGCATTCGATTGCCTATGTTGGACGCAGGCATCGACTCCATCGGCTTGGCTTTCCCTTCTCTGTACATCGAGATGGAGGACCTGGCCCGGGCCCGGGGCATCGACCCCCAGAAGTACATCGAGGGACTCGGCACCAAACGCATGGCGGTGCCACCGGTCGATGAGGACACGGTGACGCTGGCCACCCGCGCATGCCAAGACGCCCTCGACGCGGCCGGGGTCCCCATGAGCGACATCGGTATGTGCATCGTGGGCACCGAAACGGCCGTGGACCACAGCAAGCCCGTGGCGGCCTTCGTGCACGGGCTTCTGGGTTTGCCTCCGCGCTGTCGGGTCTTCGAGACCAAACACGCGTGCTACGGCGGAACCGCCGGGCTGATGTTCGCCCTGGACTGGGTGCGCTCGGGCAGCGCCGCTGGCAAGAAGGCCCTCGTCGTGGGCTCGGACATTGCCCGTTATGGCCTCATGACGCCCGGCGAGCCCACGCAAGGCGCCGGCGCCGTGGCACTTGTGGTCTCTGCGGCGCCGCGGCTCTTGCACATCGACCCCTTCACCGGGGTCTATGCCAACGACGTGTTCGACTTCTTTCGTCCGCTTGGAAGCAAAGACGCGGTGGTCGATGGGCACTACTCGGTGACGTGTTACCTGAGCGGGCTGGAAGCAGCCTACGGCGCCTACCGCGAAGGGCACGAACGCACCCACGGCGTGCCCAGCGACGAGTTTGCCGCCATCGCGTACCACGTGCCATACCCCAAAATGGCCAAGAAGGCCCACGCCGCGCTGCGCGCCACCGAGGGAGACACGAACTGGCAAACGTCCTTCGAGCGCTTGGTGGCACCGGGACTCACCTTCCCGGCCGAGATCGGCAACGTGTACACGGCGTCACTCTACCTCGCGCTGTTGAGCACCTTGGCCTGCGCGCCCAAGAGCCTCGATGGCGAACGCTTGGGCCTGTTCAGCTACGGTAGCGGCTCGTGCGCAGAGTTCTTCGGAGGCACCGTCGCGAGCGGCGCCACGGGGCAGGTGCAGCGCGGCGCCCACGCCCAGCGCCTTGCGAACCGAACGCGCATCGGCATCGATGCCTACGAACACATCATGCGCGCGCGCATCGGCATCGACGAGCGAGCGTTCGCTCCGGACAGCTCCGGCGCGGGCTATCTGGGCGTGAAAGATCAGCGACGCATGTATCAGCGCGCATCGTCGTCGTCGTAGGCAAACGAAGCGTTCAGTCCAAAGTGGTCCGACGCAAAGTCCGCGGCCGTATCCAAGGGTTTGTCGAGCACGCGCAGCGTGCCCTGCGGATGGAATGACGGGCCCCGCCCTTCGCGAAAGAAGATGTAGTCGAGGCGCTTGGCGTCGGCGTCGGCCTCGTAGCGATGCGCGAGAGCATTGGACACCGGGTGCGGGTCTAGGGTGGGCTCGTCGCGCTCGGCACCAAGGTCTTGGAACCCGCGCATGGCCCGCGAGAGTTCCTGATACTCGACTTCGTCGCGCCGGGCTGCGAGGCCATCGATGTTGAAATCGCCGCAGACGATGAACGGGCTGCCGTCGGCCCCGAGCTGCCGCACCAGATCCGAAAGATCGCGCACCTGTCGCGCCCGAACACTTCGGGCCAGTGGGTCTGCGCCAGCCTGCAGGTGCACCGTGAGCACGTGGACCGCAAGCTTTGGCGTGAGCTCGAAGCGCGCGTAAAGAGCGCCCTTGCGCGCCAAGCGGTCCCACCCCGCCGCCCCGCCGGTGAAGTGCCAAACACTGGTGTGCGTGGGGGTCAACCGCGAGCCGATGCCTAGCCCGGTGCCACGAAACGTCGTCGGCGCGAAGCACACGCGATTGTCGTCGCGGACGGTGCTGGTGAAGCCACGCTGCCGCAGACCATCGAAGAGGCTTTGGGCGCAGGTCGAGAGCAGCTCTTGAACGCACAGGACATCGGGCTCGGCGCACGCGGCCACCACGGTCTCGTGCCGCAAGCGTGCCCCCAAGCTGGCTCGCCAGCGCAAGATGTCGGGCAGCGCCTGCCCCATGCCAAAACAGTTCCAGGTACTGATGCGAAACAGCACGGTCAAGGGCGGGGATTGTCGCCGTGTTTGACGCGCATGGCCACCGCTCGATGCACGTGCCGGGGCCTTTTCTTGGGACCCTTATTTCACGACCACCGGGGGCGATCGGTCGGTGCCCGTGGACACCGGCACACCATCGGCGAGCCAGGTGAAGTGGTCGAGCAAGACGCTCGAGTCGAGGTCCGAATCGCCGGTGTTCCAGATCAAGAAATCGAGCTGAATGGTCTCGCCCCCGCGAACCGGTGCCTTGGACGTGAGCCAGCCGGTGGCGCCGCCACCCACGCTCTCTTTGCCCCCGCAGTAGTCGTCCAGCGCAAAGAACCCCGTGCCTCGGAGCTCGTCGGCGCCACCGGGGCATGCCGCCACCTTGGTTTGTTTTCCTGCGCATCCGGTCTGCGTGTTTGGCGTGCAGCGGTCGAAGAACCCGTTGTTGACGCTGACGGAGCCGCCCTGTTTGTCGAAAGAGATGTTGTCTTTCGTCTTCTCCGATTGCAGGTACGCGATGAAGCCGTCGTTGAAGCGACTGCACACGAACTCCGGCCACTCGCCGGACATGAAGTTGAAGTCGAAGGAGAACCCGGTGGCGTTGCGGGGCACCTTGATTTCGATGTGGACCCCCGCCACGTCATGCACGTCGCTTGCGACGTCGCAGGATCCGGTTGCCTTGGGGAACCCCGGCGGCAGGCTGCCAGTGCCCGATCGCTCACCGATGTTGGCGCGCTTGAACGTTGCCCCCGCGGCGCCGTTGTACTCCTGCGCGACGCCGGTGCTGAGCACCCCGAGGCGCCCCCCCTCCCGAGGCTTGAGCACGTCGCCGAACTTGCCGAGCGAACTGTACTGCGCCGCCGCCGGCGCCCCCGCCGAGCCAAAGCCGTTGGTGTAACGCACCGCAACGACACCCCAGTCGTCGGCCTTCTGTGCATCAGCAAACTTGCAGAGGCCCAAGGTCTTCGCAAAGTCCTTCGGGTCTTGCGCCGACCCGGCGACGCTGCTGTCACACACCGGCGCGTTGTCGACGGTTCCGTCACCGTCGTCGTCGCAGCCATTGCCTGGAACCTCGACGTTGGCGGGGTTGGGCGCGCACACCACCTTGGTGCCATCGCCTTCGCTGGGGTCATCTCCGTTTTCGCCAAGGATGCCACTAGACCCGGTCTTCTTGCCGCTGTTCTTGCGCGTGCCGTCGCTGTTGTACTCGCTAAGCGCAGGCTGGGCGGAGCAGGCAACAGTGGCGACAACAGCAACAAGACCAATCAGCAGGCGGGGGGTTCGCACACCCTTACTGTTCGCTGGGACGGCGGCCTCGGTCAGTGGCACTTTTTTGCTAGACGCAAGCGAGACGGATCCAGGGGAAATGTGTGCAAGTCCCGACATTTACACGCCGAGCGCAAAGCTACAAAGCCGCTGGAACGCACGAGCAGAAATCACGGCGTGCGGACACGGATCGTGACGCGGTCCGGTCGGAAGCTGTTGTCGATCTCGCCATCGACCACGCGCAGCGAGTCCGTGTCTTTGGCCGTGGCCAGCAGCGTTTGGTAGCTGGGCATGCTGCCCGACAGCAACTTGGCGATGAGCTTGCCCTCGGCCTCGCCGCTCAGGTACTCGGGCGCTTCTAGCGCGTTGGTCATGAGGTCCAGCGTCTTGCTGCCCCCAGGCTTGAAGGCGAAGAAGTCTTTTTCGTAGTAGTTGTAAGATACACAACTGTCGAAGAAGAAGAGCTGGTAGGTCGACGGGAAGCTCTCGCGGGTGAAGTTGCTTGGGTCCAGCGGGCCGTAACCAATGTACGAGTGCCCGTTGTAGACCACGACGTCGGCGCCGCGCAGCGCGCGCTTGTGGGGCGCTTGGTCTTCTTCGACACCGAACAGCGTCTCGATGCGCAGGGTGAAGTCTTTTTCGGCGCCGTTGCCGATGGTGACCTTGACCTTGCGCTCGAAAGTGAGCCAGTGGTTGTCGAGCTTGGCGCCCACCTTCTGCTTGAGCTCCGTGCGGTCGGCGCCGGTGACGCCCGTGGGCCAGCCCGTGTCGTAGACCGTCCACTCGACGAACTTGGCGAAAGAAAGCTCGGTGATTTTGCGCCCCGCGATGGTGACCTGGTCCAGCGCTTCGTTGGGTTCGACTTGCTTGAGCTCGAAGCCCGGCAGCGCCCGGAAGATCTCTTCGAGGGCGGCCATCCACTCGTAATAGCCGCCATCTTTGTAGGCTTCGACCCGCTTGTGATTGAGCCGCCCCACCACGAGAGCCAGCGTGAGCGTATCGGCCCGAACGCCGCCGGAGAACAGCTTGTCATACTCGGGGTACGTGGCCGCCGTGGCGTTCTCGGCACGGGCGAGGCGCATGGTGGTGGGCAACATCAGGCGGTCGACGCGAGACTTGCTGACCTGCGTGCGCGGGTCTTCGAGCTTGGCCGTGTCCGCGTCGATGGCCCGTTGCTCTGCCTCCATCAGCCGACGGCAGGTGGCACGCGACGGGTCGAAGTCGTACCAAAGCAGCCCTCCGGCAGCGTCTTCCCGGGCCTCTTTGTCGTTCTTGGTGCAGGCTTCGACGATCTTGTTGATGGACGCCGTGTGCGCAGTGCCCAGCAGCGCCGAGGGCAAGGTGGTTCGCCGGGCGTTCTCTACCGGGACCACGGCGTTGTCGCGGTAGATGTACCGGACCTCGGTCATGGGTACGCCAGCGCTGCCTGGAGCGGCGGTATCGAACACGGTGATGGCCCGCTTGCGGAAGCTGCGCACATCGATGGCCTGCAGCTCGCGAGACTGCACGCCTATCTTTTGGTTGAGCAGCGCTCCGAACGCGGTCTGCGTCTGCTTGCGCGCGGTCTCGGTGATGGTCTCGTCGGACGCACCAACGGGGACGTACACGACCCCCTCGAAGGTGAGCGCGCGTTGTCGCGCGGTGAGGCTCGTGAGGTCGTCTTCGGCCCCCTCGGCGCTGTCATCGGAAGGGGCGGCGCAGGCCGCAACACACAGGCCGCCGAGGGCGACCAAGGGCAACCACGAAGCCCGCGAAAAGAAGCGTGTCATTGGTGTATTTCGTCCCCGAATGCCAAGCGTGCGAAGGGCGCCGCAGCAGCTCGCGAGGCGCAACTTCAACCAAAGGGTATGTCAGTTGCGTGCAGCGGATCACCTCTTGTCCGCGGCGAGGCGTACTTGATGGGTACGGTGTGGTAGGGCGCCGCAGGGCCGAGCACCACGACTTACGCCACGAAATCGCCTTAGAAATGACCCTCGTGTAGAGTGCCCACATGGCGCCTTTCCGCCCCTTTGTCCTACCCCTCGCCGCAGTGCTCTCCCTTTCGCTCTCCACGGGGTGCGTCAGCAAGAAGCAATATGACGACCTGGCCCGCACCTCCCGCGATCAAGCGAGCACGGATCAGGCGCAGATCCGCACGCTGACGGCGCAGCTGCAAGCCCTGAAGACCGACGTCGATGCGGCCACCCAGGCCACGCAGGCGCGTGATCAAAAGCTGGGCGAGCTGGGCACCCAACGCCACAACATGCAGGCCGCCCTCGACGAGGCGACGGCCATGAACGACCAACTCCGTGCGGAGCTTGGTCGCCTGGGCCGCGATGTCGACATGATGCTCAAGGACAAGGGCACCATGTCCAAGGCCCTCGAGGATGCCAAAGCGCGCCTCGACGAGCTGCGCCGCGCGCAGGCCGCGGCGGAGACCCGAGTGGGCATCATGCGGGACATCGCCGGCCGGTTTCGAGCCCTCTTGGATTCGGGCCAAATGCGCCTCGAGACCAGGCACGGGCAGCTGTCGTTGCTGCTGAGCGGCACCATGATGTTCTCCGGCAACAAGGCGGAGCTCGGCACCTTCGGAAACAAGATCACCGAAGAGCTTGCCAAGGCCATGCTGGCCGCCGCCCCCGTGGGCAGCGGTCGCCGTTTCTTCGTGATCTCTCACGTAGACGACACCCCCAAAACCAAGACCGGCGCGCAGCTTGCCATGGACCTTGGCGCCCGAAGGAGCATCCAGGTGGTCGAGAAGCTCGTCGCCTTGGGCGTCGCCTCGGACCAGCTCGTGGTCGCCACCGTGGGTCCCTTCGAGCCCGTCACCATCACCCCAGAAGTCGACGCAAAACTCGGCAAGGCCGTCCTCGAGCTATCCCTGCAACCCGGCCCCGAAGACCTCGTCCAAGGCAAACCCAAGAGCGGCACCTAAACCCCCGCGCCCTTCGCTCAGGTTCGATCCAGCCCCACGTGTCGGGCGTAACCCCCTCGTGAGCGATGCCTCCTCCCCCAACCTCTCGCCCGAAGCGCCGCTCCCTCGAACCCAGCGTTCCTCCGTCTCGATCCCCACAGCTCCCCGCACGCCCCGCCCCATCTTGAGCGGCCTCTCCCCTCTCCCTCCCCTCTCCCCTCCCCCTCTT
>JBIKNA010000208.1:0-11874 GCA_044358965.1 Polyangiaceae bacterium | reverse complement strand
TTTTGGTGGGCAAAGACACTCGGAAACTCTTTGGGCATATCGACGATTTTGTTGGCCCAGCGGTCCATCGCGTGAAGATAGCCGTCGAGCACCGAGCGCGTTTCGCCCAACACAAAGGGCCGATGCTCGAGGTGTGCGTTCACCACCGTGAGCTCCCTTCGGATGGCCTGCACAGCAGCGTCTCGCACGCTGGGTTCGGCGTTGGGGTCGGTGGTGTACTTTTGCGGGGCAAAGTACGGCCAAAACACGGGGTGAAAGCCGCTGCCCAGGTACGCAAGCCACTGGTTGCCGAGGTCGGCCTCGGGCCCGGGGCCTCGGGGCAAGAGCGATCCGTCGGGGCGACGACCCGCAATGTGCGAAAGGATGGCGTTGGCCTCGACGAGTGGCTTGCCGTCGACGCGGAGTGCGGGCACCTGCGCCCGGGGGTTGATGCGCAGGTAGGCTGGCGTGCTCCGGTCTTCTTTCTCGACACGGCAGAGGTGGAACGGCTCGCCCAGCCACTCGAGGGCAATGATGCCGGCGAGCGAGCACGTTCCGGGGGTGTAGAAGAGAATGGTCTCCACGTCGGGCTACTCGGCCTGAAACCCCGCTTTGCTGTGGGTGCCGTCGCAGTAGGGCTTCTTCGAAGACAGCCCGCAACGGCAGAGAGCCGTCTTGGTCACGCGGTTGATGGTGCGCCCGGTGCCCGACACAATTTCCAGGTTGCCCTCGAGCAACAGCGGGCCGTTCTTGGCAGGCGTGATCTTGAGCCGGCCGTCCCGTGACGCCAAGGCCGTGGAGTCTTGGGTGGCGGGCTCCCCGCTGGCGGTGAAGCCGGCGGCCGTGTGGCTTCCGTCGCAGAAGGGCTTGTTGCTCGACGCGCCGCAGCGGCACAGGGTGGCGCGGTACTTGGCCGCGTGACCTGCGAGCTCGAGCTCTGCGTGAATGGCGATGGGGCCGTTCTCACGCACGCGGGCGAGGTTCACGATGGGGGCCGTCTCGCCGGTGGTGCCGTCGAGGGGCTCGTGCACGATGGCGCCCGAGGGGCACGACAGCGCGAGCGCCGTGAGCTCTTCGGGAGTGGCGGCGTCCGGATGGATCCACTCGCCATCGACGTTGGGAACGAATACGTCGGGGCGACCGAGCACACACTGGCGAGAGTGGATGCACTTTTTGCCTTCGAAACGAATCAGCGACCGCTTGCCTCGAACTTCTTCCATGCGCCTCGCACTCCTTGCGGATTGGGTTCGCCAGGCAGCGTACGCCGAACGGCGAACGGGTGCTCGGCTACGTTGCAAGGGCGCTTTGTGCGCGCCCAAGCATCATGGTTGGGCTCATTTGTCGCTGAACCCCAGGCGCATGGTGCGTTAGGCTGCGCATCGTTGTGCTGAAACGAATCGGGGACAGCTCCATTCTGGTTGTCTACGTGGCCATGTTGCTCGTGGGCATCGCCTACGGTTCGTCCACCAGCGTGCTCGCCGTGCACTTTCGCGCCATTGGCATCACCAAGCCGCAGATCGGCCTCTTGGCCACGGCTTTCGCGCTCGGCATTGCCAGCATGGCCCTGCCGGCTGGGGTGCTCGTTCGCAAGATCAGTGCGCGGTCGGTGCTGGTGATCGCCCTGTTCTCGTTTTTCGGATGCCTCGCGGTGTTTCCGTTTCTGCGATCGCTGGGCGCCATCGCTGGCGTGCGGTTCATCGACGGCGCGTCCAGCGCTTGCGTTTGGGTCTCCTGCGAGACCCTGCTGCTCGAGCGAGCCCGGCCCGACAACAAGGCCTTCGTCACCAGCCTGTACGCCATGTCTTTTGCCATCGGCTACATCTTGGGTCCCATTCTGGCCAAGCCGCTGGTGGAGCACTGGGGCAGCGTCATGGCATTCGTGGCGGCGAGCTCCTTTGCGCTCACGGGATCGTTCGTGGCCTTCTTTGGCTTGCGGGGGCGCTCGAGTGCTGGCGCTGCGGCGCACGAAGAGGCCGAAGGCCCAAGCGAGCTTGGAACATGGCAGATCTTGCGACGCATCAAGACCAGCTGCTTTGCGACCTTTGGTTATGGCTACTTCCAAGCCTCCGTCGTGCTCTTCTTGCCGCACTTTCTCATCGAGAAGAAGGGCATCGCCGAGAGCCAGACCATCTTGGTGACGGCCTTCTTTGCCGCGGGCATGCTGCTGTTCTCGAACTACCTGGGCCGCATGGCCGACAAGTTCGGGCACCTCTTGGTGATGCGCGTGCTCGCCTGCATCGGCACGGTCATGATCTTGGGCTTCGTGTACCTGCCCAACTTCGTCTCCATGTGCGCTGCAGTGTTCGTCGCCGGGGCCACCTTGGCGTCCATCTCGCCCATCAGCCTTGCGTTGCAAGGCGTGGTGTTGCCCAAGAGCACCCTTAGCCGCGCCAACGCCATCTACAACGTGTTCTACGCCCTTGGCATGTTGTTCGGTCCGCCCATCTCCAGCCAGCTCTTCACGCGCTTCGGGGGCGAGATCATGCTCTTCCACTTTGCGGGGCTGTGGCTCGCGTTCGTGCTCTTCACCATCGTGTTCGCGGCGGACGATCCGGCCCGCGATCGCAAGGGCCCGGCCACGCAGCGCTCTGCCGAGGGCCGCGCATGAGGGCGCGCTGGGGCTTGGTGTGGGGACCAGCGTTGGCCATTGCGCCACTCTTGTCGTGTGTGGCCGAGCCTGCACCCAAGACCCCACGGCGCCCCATCGAGATGGTCCCCATCGAGCCCGACGCCGGTGCACCGCCGCCTGCGCCAAACCCAAGCGCTGCCAGCGCGACCGTCGAGACGCCGGTACCTGCCCCCGCCGATGGCGGTGCCCTGCCCATTCGCATTCTGCCTGCCGACGAGGCCCACGAGGCCGAGCCCGGGATCACGCCTTCGCCCGGCGGCAAACACGGGCCTTCGGCGTCTCGTGCGGAGTGTGAGCGGTCCATCGATCACTACCTCAAGTTGCTCGTCGCCCAAGACCCGCGCTTCAAGGGCGTCAGCGCCGACCTGCTCAAGAGCGCCCGCAGCCAGGCCACGGGGCAGCTCGGCGATCCGTGCACCAGCGAGCCACCGAGCGCCGAGCAGGTGCGTTGCGCCCTTGCCTCCAAGTCCAAAGAGGCTTGGGAGCGGTGCATGAAGTAGCCGCCCCAAGTGGAGGGCTTTTCGCAAAGTTCCGTAGCTTGTTGCTGCGGCGTCGTACGCGAATGGCTGCAAGGAGCTCGTTCTCGAAATCGAGCTGTTGTGGCGTGCGGGATGACTCCGTCACGGGCCCAGCACCTGCAGCAGCCGTGGGCCTATGCGGGGGGCAAACAGTGCAGCCACAACAAGAACTCGATGGTGCCCACCTCGCGCAGCCAGGGCTGGTCGTGTGGGCCCGGCTCCATGCTCGCGGTGTAGAGCACAAGCCGCTTCGAGAGTTCGCTCCACAATGCCTCGGTGGACCCGCGGTAGTGATCTTGCGTGCTGGTTGCAAAGTACAGATGCTTGTGGCCTGCGCCATCTAGGGCTTTGGCCAAGCGCTCGGCGTAGGTTGCCGCGGAGCTTGCAAAGAACGCGCTCTGCACCCCCGCAAACCCCGCAAAGGCTTCAGGCGCATCCAAGAACACCTCGAGCCCCACGAAGGCGCCTAGACTGCAACCCCCCAGCACCGGCGCGGTCCCGATCCCGGCATCGGCTCCGGCACTCATGAGTGCGCGGACCTCGGGCAGCAGGGCATCGCGCAGCCACACTCCATAGCGTTTGGCCTCCGGGGCCGTTTGGATGTTGGGCATGTGTGGGCACACAAACAGCGGCGGGCGGTACGCCCGGGCGCGCAAGAGTCCGTTGGCGTGGGCCAACGCCTCGGCAGTGAAGTACTCGGCGCGCAGCGTGCGGGCCAACGGCGGTGCCTGCAGTCGCTCGAGTGCGGTGGCCAAGCCGTAGCGGTCGAACCATGCGCGGGTACCCAGCGCAGGGCTCTCCGTCTCGCCAAGCCCGTGCAGCAGCACCACGGGGCGCGTGGGGGCGTAAGCCTGCCGCGGGGGCACAAAGAGCACGCGTCGGCCCGCAACGCTGCGCTCGAACGGGGAAGTCTCGGTAGCCTCAGCGGCGAATGCCCGATGGGCGCCGGCAAAGAGCCCAAGCCCGATGGCGCCTTGGGCCATGGCGCGACGCCCGAGGCGAGATCGAGGCGAGTCCATGGGTGATTCGACACAAGGATACACGCAAAAAGGCAGCGCGCCCGGGGCTGCCTTCGAACGTTGCGCCCGAGCGACCACGGCCCCGGTGGGCCGGCCCAGCGCCACCTGATGTTTCTCGTCCGAGCGACGGCCCGCGCGACGGTCCGGAAAGCGCTACACTGGCTGGCAATATGACGCAGGCCGCTGGCGACAATCCTCTTCTTGGCATCGAGCTCCCCATTCCTTGGCATCGCATTCGGGCGGAGCACATCGAGAGCGCCGTGCGCGCGCACATGGACGCAGCGCAGGGCGCCCTCGACAGCATCAGCAAGCGCACGAACGATGCGCCGTACGAAGCCACCTTCGGCGCCCTGGATACGGCGACCCTCGGTCTCGACTACGCGCTGTCCCTCGCGTCCCATCTCGAGTCGGTGCAAAGCGACGATGCGCTGCGCAAGGCCTACGGCGCGGCCCAAGAGGCGTCGAGCGCCCTATATGCCAGCATCGCCACCAACGGTCCCTTGTTCCAGGCGCTGCGGGCCTTCGCCGAGGGCCCCGGAGCCAAGACATTGTCGGCCCCCAAGCTCCGCTACGTTCAAAAGACCATCGACGATTTTCGTCGCAACGGCGCCGAGCTCGAACCCGGACCCAAGAAGGCCCTGCTCGACGCGGACGTGGAGCTCGCGCGGTTGACGCTGCAGTTTGCGCAGAACGTTCTCGATTCCACCAATGCCTTCGAGATCGTCATCGACGACGTGTCGCGCCTGGCCGGCGTGCCGCAAGCGGTGGTCGATGCCGCGCGTGAGAGCGCCAAGTCCAAAGGCCTCTCGGGCTACCGGCTCACGCTGCAAGGGCCAAGCTACATCCCCATTCTCACCTACGCCCACGATCGCGCCCTGCGCGAGGCGCTCTACCGCGCCAATGTCACCCGGAGCGCCACGGGCGGAGCCACGGACAACCGGCAGCTCATCTCGCAGATCTTGGCGCTACGGCGCACCAAGGCGCGCACGCTGGGCTTCGCGCACTTCGGCGATCTTGTGACCGCGGACCGCATGGTGGGCTCTGCCAAGGTGGCCATGGCCTTTGTCGACAAGCTCAAAGACGCGCTGCTGCCGGCGTTCAAACGCGAGAACCAAGAACTCGCCGAGTTTGCGGCGCGGGCTGCGAAGCCCGTGCCCGAAGGCTCGCTGCGCCCTTGGGACATCGCCTACTACGCCGAGGCGCTTCGCAAGGAGCGCTACGATCTCGACGACGAGGCGCTGCGTCCGTACTTCGGCCTGCGCAACGTGCAAGACGGTCTGTTTGCCGTCGCGCGATCGCTGTTTGGCTTGCGCATCGAGCCGAACCCCAACGCTCCGGTCTGGGACAAAACCGTTACCGCCTGGGACGTGCGCGATCAAGACGGCACGATGTTGGGCGGATTCTACCTGGACTTGTTCCCCCGCGAGTCCAAGCGCGATGGCGCTTGGATGGGCGGCTTCGTCGACAAGGTGGGCGCGCCCAACCTGGCCAACATCGCTGTGGTCGTCGCCAACGTCACGCCCCCCAAACACGAGGGCGATGATCCCACGCTCACCCACCGCGAAGTGGAGACCCTGTTCCACGAGTTCGGGCACATGCTTCACCACGTGCTCTCCAACGTCGAGGTGCGCTCGCTGTCGGGCACCCGCGTCGTGGCGGACTTCGTCGAGCTCCCGTCCAAGATCATGGAGAACTGGTGCTGGGAGCCCGAGGCCCTCGCCCTTTTTGCCAAACACCAAAAGACCGGCGCCCCCATGCCCGCAGACTTGATCCAGCGCATGGAGCGCGCCCGCAGCTTTCGCGCGGCCAACTTCATGATGCGGCAAATCGGCTTCTCGAGCGTGGACCTCTTGCTGCACACATCTTTCGAGCCGGGGCATCAAGACCTGATGGCCTACGCACGCGACGTGTTTCAGGAGTTCTCGCCGGTGCCTCTGCCCGACGACTACGCCATGATCGCCTCGTTTTCGCACCTGTTCGGCGGCAGCTACAGCTACGCCGCGGGCTACTACTCGTATCAGTGGGCCGAGCTTCTCGACGCCGACGCCTTCGGCGCGTTCAAGGCGAGTGGCGTGCTCGACGCCAGCACCGGCGCCCGCTTCCGTTCGACCATTCTGTCGCAAGGCGACAGCGACGACCCCAAGGCCCTGTACCGCACCTTCATGGGCCGCGACGCCGACATCACCGCCATGCTCAAGCGCCTGGGCGTCGGCTAGCTGCCGCCCGACAAGAGTGAGGGCGCATTCGGCCTCCTCGGGCGTCGCGGCAACGTCAACGAGTTTCCGCCGGCGAGCAAAGGCTCCCCCTCAGCTCTTTCACCCGAGACCGTGCCGTGCCCGGCCTCGGGCGGAATCCCGAGCTGCGTGCGTCCATCCTGGGCGCACGATGTCCACACTGCCGGCGCTTCTGCGCAGCACAAAATAAGGCTGCCCGCCGCGGACGCGCCCTTGGGGGGGATGAGGCGCATCCGCAGCGAACAGCGGGCAGGGGAGCCGGAACTCCACGCTGCACAACCTACGATGCCAGGCCCAGCCAAGGGGTTGCTGGGTTGTTTCTTCTGGGTGACATATAGTTTCCCTGCAAATGCGCATGTTTGTCGGCATGGTGGGGATTTTTTGCGTTGGGTGCACGAGGCCAGCACCGCCTGGGGCCGAAGGTTCTGCCTCCAGCGCCACCGTTCGTGCCAGCGCGGTGCCCGTGGCGAACGTTGCTTCTGTGTCGGCCGCTGCCCCTGTCGCGCCGCCTTCGGCCGTCGCGCGGGCAACGGCCACGGCAAGCGCGACGCTGGCATCTGTTGTGCCGCCCGACATGGCCCTCGCCAGGAACATCGAGCAGGTGCCCTACTGCGTGCTGTACCCCGCGCCGTACCTCAAGCCCGACAGTACCGAACGTCTCGAGCACGGCCACCAGGTGTTTCGGAGCCAGAATGGCCGCTCGAAGATGTCCCTCTCGCCCAGCTGCGGCACACGAACGCTGGCGCAGATGTTCGACGACGACAAACAAGACATCCAGAAGAAGCACCCCGGCGTCGCGTTTACCGTCAGCTCCATCAAGGGCGACGGCTACGCGTTGTCGTATGCCGAGGCCGGGCACATCTTCTACGGAAAGTTGTGGAAGGCCAAAGACGACCCAGGGTGCTTCGTCAAAGCCGTGTTCGAGTACGACGTTAGTGAGCGCGCCATCTGGGACCAGGCTTTGCCCAAAATCGTGGCCCAGGGGCCGGGCTGCCCCGCAACGCCGTAGCGTCGACGGGTTGCGCGCGCCCTTGGCAGGGTGTGTCCCTACGTTTCTTGGCCCGTAAGCGTGCCCGTAGCGTGCCCGTGCCCGGTCCGTGGCTACGGGTCGAATCTTTGGTGACCGGAATATACTGTGCACACTGCACGCTATATCCATTGACGCCATGCCTCGAAGTTGTGCGAATTCGGGCACGGGCACGCTTACGGGGAAGACAAGTATATGGACAGGCTCTAGCCGAGCTCTAGCCGCCCTTGGCCGCGTCGCTTGCGCCGTCGCCACCATCGGTCGAGCCATCGCCCGGGTCTTCGCCGTCGGGCGTGCTTGCATCGACGGGGTTGACCTGCGCCTTTTCGAGCAGCTCGATGCCGAGCTTGAGGCGGTTTGTGTCGGCCCAGTTCTGCAAGAACATCTGTGAGGTGCTGAGCGGCACCGTGGCGCCTGCGGGCACCTTTTGGTCGACCAGCTGCAGCGAGTCGACCGGGTCGATGGTCTCTTTGTTGTCGGCGGCGACAATGATGAACACCGGGCGTTTCAGGCGAATGCCCGTGCCCCCGGGAGCGCTCACCTGCAGCTTGCTGATGGTCACGATGCTGCCCGTGCGCGCGGCCACGAAGCGCAGCGTGGTGCCTTCGGTGCCGCCGGATTTGCTGAGGGTGCCAATGTCGACTTGGTTGTCGCCCAGCACGAGAGAAAAGGGCTGCGATGTGGGGATGGCGCGGCTCTTCAGGATCTCGGCTTCGAGATTGAGCCATCGGATCATGCCGTCGCGGAGCCCCTGCAAAGGCCCATCGAACTTGGGCCCTGCGTGTTTGCCCTTGGTGAGCAGCTTGCTCTCGATGGGGTTCAGTGTGATGGCGCCAGGGAAGTTGCGTACGGCCACGTACGGATCGGGCCCCTTGAGCCAAGGGTTGCCGGAAATGGCCGTGTCGCCGTGGCAGCTGGCGCCGCAAGTGTCGAGCAGCTCGGGCTGAATGAGCCGGAACGCGGCCTCGGCGCGGGCGCCAAGGGTTCCCGAGTCCGGGTCGTCGGGGACGACGCCGCCGGCATCGATGCCGGGCCGACGCACGGCCTTGGGGGCCTCGTCGTCGCAAGACCACATGGACGCGAGCGCGCATCCAGCAAGCAGACACAGAGTCGCGACCTTGATCGCACGGTAAGAGCGCATGGCAGTAAGAGCACCTCTAGGATAGAGCAGATTCATGCTTTGCGCTCGTCCTGTGGTAACTCGGGCCAAGCGCGAATGGACGAGGCCGGCGAGAGCGCTCAAGACCCAGGACAAACGGGCCCCACCGGCGTGGGAGCGTTGCTTCGCGAGCGCAACTTTGTCGCCTACCAGTCCTCCCGGGTTCTGGCCTTGCTTGCGGTCAGCATGCAAAGCGTTGCCGTCGCCTGGCAGCTGTACAAGGCAACATCCGACCCGCTGGCCCTCGGGTTCGTGGGCTTGTCACAGTTCCTGCCACAGATCTGCCTGTCCCTTGTCACGGGGCTCGTCGCGGACCGCGTTCCGCGCCGCAAGATATTGGTTGCGTCGCAGTCCATCATTGCCCTGGGCGCGGTGGGGTTCTTGGTCATGACGGTGGCCGGGCCGCCCCAGGCCTGGCTCGTGTACCTGCTCTCGGCGCTGGTGGGCGTGGCCCGGGCTTTCGGCGCTCCGGCGGCGCAGGCGTTGATGCCCACGCTGGTGCCCCCGCGCCTGTTCGGCTCGGCGGTGGCCGTGGGGTCGTCCACCTGGCAAGGCGCCATGATCGCGGGGCCCATGTTGGGGGGCGTCCTGTTCGCAGCCGGGGGGCCGGCGCCCGTCTACGCAGCCACGCTGGCGTTCTTGGTGGTCTCGGTGTGCCTCTTGTTTGCGCTCAAGCCTCACGCGCCAGACACCCTGGGCCCCAAGCGCGCGGTTTCCCTGTCCACGCTGTTCGAGGGCGTTCGTTACGTGTGGTCCAACAAGCCCGTGCTGGGCGCCATTTCGTTGGATTTGTTTGCCGTGCTGCTGGGCGGCGCCGTGGCGCTCTTGCCCGTGTTCGCCCACGACCGTTTGCATACGGGGCCCGTGGGTCTCGGCATCTTGCGCAGCGCTCCGGCCCTGGGCGCCGCGCTCATGGCGCTGTACTTGGCCTATCGGCCCCTGCGGCGTCGGGCCGGCGTGCGCATGTTCGTCGCGGTCTTCGTGTTCGGCCTGGCCACCGTGGTCTTCGGCCTTTCGCGCAACGTACCCCTCTCCGTCGCCGCGCTGTTCGTCACCGGTGCGGCCGACATGATCAGCGTG
Organism: Polyangiaceae bacterium; assembly: GCA_044358965.1. GTDB lineage: Bacteria > Myxococcota_A > Polyangia > Polyangiales > Polyangiaceae > SXNL01. The sequence continues at coordinate 2,229 of JBIKNA010000208.1, read as the reverse complement.
GTGGTGCGGCAGACCTTGGTGCAGCTCAAGACCCCCGACGAGATGCGCGGGCGTGTCTCCGCGGTCAACGCCGTGTTCATCGGCGCCTCCAACGAGCTCGGCGAGTTCGAATCGGGGGCCACGGCGGCGTGGCTGGGGCCCGTGGCCGCCGTGGTGCTCGGCGGGGTTGGCACGTGCATCGTCGTGATCGTGTGGGCCTTGGCGTTTCGAGAGCTGCGCCAAGTCGACAATCTGGACGCATCGTCGTGACCGCAGCATCCCAAGCCCGCCGGGGCACCTCCGTGGAGCACTGGTTCGTGTACGTTGCACGATGCGCCGACGGATCCATCTACACGGGAATTGCCAAAGACGTAGACGCCCGCATCGCCGCACACAATGCGGGCAAAGGCGCGCGGTACACGAAAGGCCGCGGACCGCTCGTGGTGCTGGCCACGCGCAGGTGCCCAAACAAGGGCGCTGCGCTGCGCCTGGAGCTCGCCGTCAAGGCGCTGTCCAAAGACCAAAAAGAACAATTGGCCGGTCGGGGGCGACTGGCTCGCTTCGCGCGAACGCTCGTGTGACGCGAGGGGCGCCCACGGTCGTCATCCGGCACCGTCACCCAGCGCCCGAATCAACGGCCGCGTTGCTTGTTCACGTACAGCTTGATGCGCCCGAAGGCATCTTCGGCAAAGCGCGTGGCGGCGCGACCGTGCAGGTGGTATCCGTCGCCCGAGACATCTGACTCTTGGGTGAGCTCGCGGCCGTCGATGACCAAACACGCAGGCTCGACGGTCTGTTTGAGGACCCGCACGAGGGTGTCTTGGACGGGCTTCGGCCAGAGCTTGGTTTCGTTGGGGGCGATCCAGACGCATAGACGGGACGCCGATGGGGCCGTTGACTCGAGGGCTCGGCGGGTCTTGGTGAACTCTTCCGTGAGCCAGGTTTCGCTCGGCGCAGTGTTCGGGTTCTCGGTGTCCATCATGTTCAGACCGAGCTGAAGCACCACCAAGGTGGGCTTGGTGCGCGCCAGGATGTCTTCGAGGTACGGAACCGCGTGCGAAGGCGTTCCGAAGCGGCTCCACTCTTTGCGAACCTGCGAGCCGTCGGGGTGTTTCTCCCAGTAGCCGCACTTGGTCACGTAGGGGTTGCTGCCGCGGACGCTGCGGAGCCAGTTGCCGGGCTTGGTGCCGCAGCCCGCATAGAAGTCGAGGGCCTCCACGCGGGCGTCGCCCAAGAAGGAGCGCTGCATCTGAACGCCGAAGCTGTCCATGCTCACCGAGTCACCCACGAATACAACCGTCTCTTTGGCCACGGTGGCGGCCTGCGAGGTCTCGGCGTCGGCGTCGGCGTCGGCGTCGGCGTCGTCTGCCGTCTGTCCGGTGCATGCGGCGGTGGCCAAGGTGACCAATGCCAGTGAGGCGATGCGTTGCGCAGAGAGCATGGCTCTACGGTCAGCAAGGGGTGTGCCGCATTAGAAGCAGCGCGAATCACGTGAAACATGCGCGTCCGAGGGGCGCGCATGGATCTGCTTGTGCGGGGCGTGTCGCCCGGAGGAGACGAAGAAACTCGCTTCTGGCCTCGGCGCGCTGCCGCCGAACTGGGCGAACCGCGCGGTGCGCCCCGGGCGGCGCTACTTGCAGGCGGGCACCAGGTCGGCGCCGCCCATGAACTCGGCAACGAACGCGCTCCACGCAGCTCCGTTGGCTTCGGCGCCGCACTTGAATGGGGTGGTCACCGTTTTGCCGTCCAAGCGTGCGCGCTGCTCTTTCAGGTACCGGACGGAAAGCTCGGCGGCATATTCGCGCACGTCGTTGCCGGGCTGGAACGCGTAGTAGGTGCCGCCACGTACCATGGTGTCGTTGGGGGCGAAGCGCGACAGACACGCGGTGTTGGCGCCACACTTGTTGACGATGGCGTCGTAGCTCTTGCCCAGCGTCTTGATGGACCAGTCGCCGTGGGCGGCGTCGTTCAGGTGAAAGACTTCGTGGAACAAGGTCTCGCGCACGGCCGCGGCACTGGTGTGCAGCGAGCCTGCAAGGTTGTAGGCCACAACCCAACCCTGCGCGTAGGCCGACGGGGTGCGGGCCTTGGGCGAGCGCATGAAGCGAAGCTCGATGCCGGTGCTGCGGTAGGCAAGGGGCGTGGTTGCGTGCGGCGCAAGCGCGGCGAAGAAGCTCGCGAAGTCGTCGAAGGCGGCGATGGTCCAGTCGAGGTGCTTCTTGTCGGGGCCCGTGGGGAGCGCCGGCACGA
>JBIKNA010000618.1:0-3566 GCA_044358965.1 Polyangiaceae bacterium | reverse complement strand
GCACGGGGACACCACGGTGCGAAGACCGAGGCTCGGGCTGCCCGTCGGTGCGCACGTTGCGCCAGTGCAGAAGCGCGCCGCACGTTGCCTCGACGCGCAGCGCGTAGGGCGCTGCGTGGGGAAACTCCGTGCCGCCACCGGCCTCGGGCTCGCCCACACAAAGCATTGCCGTTGCCACCAGAAGTGCGCCGTCGATCTCGTAGTCGTCCAGGTGCGGCGGGTGACCGTCGCCCTCGGCGTAACGTCGGTAGCGAAGCGAGCGAACGTGGCTCTCGAGTCCGACCTCGCGTTCGATGCGGGCCTTGATGTCTTCGAGCCCGGGGTGTTCCGGGAGCTCGGAGACGTGCCCGGTCTCGGTGTCGCGGCCGGGCTGGGCATCCAGCAAGGCGCGCAGGTTGACCGCCTCATCGGCGCTGATGAAGTTCTCGATGCGAAAGATTCGCGGCTCGACGGCCAGGCAGCTCCGCTGCAACGAAGGGACCCGGCCTATTGTTTCGTGAGCGGGCGCACGACTTTGTACTCCGCCTCGGTGGCTCCCTGGCGCTTACGCGCCGTGGCCTCGTCCTCGCCCGCCAGCCTCTCCGTTTGGTAGCGCTGCTTCACCTCTTGCTCCGAGCGCTTTCGGAGCACGGACTCGGACTTGGCGAGCACCTCGGCCCTTTGCTTGAGCACGGGGATCATGGCCTCGTCGGATGCCTGCGCACCGGGAGCCTCCCGAACGACCTTTGCTTTCGCCTCGCGATCGCGCCAGCGTTCTTGCACCTTTTTGAGCTCTTCTCGGGCCATGTTCGTGGTCTTGGCCGCGCGACCCAGGAACTCGGTCTGGTTCTTTTGCGCCGACTCGTGCAAGCGCAGTGAGCGCCGGATGTCTTTGGCCGCGGACTCCTTGGCCTTGGCCTCGGGGAGCTTGAGCTTGGCTTCGGGTTGCGCGGCGCCAGCCTCGACGAGGGCGGAGCCAAGGGTGCCGTCACTCAGCACAAACGACGAGAGATCCCCGCTGCCCGGCGGGGTGACTCGGGCAGAAAGGAGCTTGGCGTCGGCGAGGGCGTCGAGCACGGCGAACAACGTGGCCTCGTCTACCGGCAATCCGGTACTGGTCTCGGCTTCGCTCCGGATCGCAGCCAGGGGCTTCTGACCATCGGCCAAAAGAAACACGGCCGCGGCGATGGGGTGCAGGCGCAGCATGGTGAGCGTCGAACTGTCGTGGATGACGAGATCACCGCCCTGGATCGCGATGGAACTCTTGTCGCCAAGGAACCGCTGCGGCGCGCCCGGTTTTGCTGGCTCGGTCTGCGCCGCGCCTTTGGCGGCACTGGCCGGATCTCCGGCCCACGCGGGGGATGCCATGGTGGCGGCGAGCAGGGCCAGAACTTCGGGGCGAAGGGGGGGAAAGCGACGCATTCGCCATGGTCCCATTGCGCTCGGCAAGGAGTCAAGGCGCGCAGCGCTCACCTGCGCCTGCGTCGAGATTCGGCAAACGGACCGCGCGTTCCGCTTCGTGCTTTAGGTGCGGCGGCAGAGCGCATGCAGTGCGCGCTCGGCCCGGTCCGTTGCCTGTCGTGCGGCCCGTGCGCCGTGGGCCAAGGGGTGGAGGCCGGCGCTGCGCGCGGCGCTCCGTGACGCACGCAAGCGGCGCTCGGTGTGGCTTGTTGGCAGCTCTCGGGCGGCTTGCGCAAGGGCCCGTTGGGCCACCGCATCGAGGCCCGCGCGGGGGTACGTGCGAAGTGCCCATCCTACGACGTCGTGCGCCAGCGTTGCGTGGCGCCGCTCTTGCCCCCCGACACGGGCGAGTTCGTCGCGCAGAGCACCCGCACCGTGATCCTCGGCGGCGGCCCAAAGCGCATGCGCCGCAGCGCCTTCGCCCACCATCCCATCGGTCACCGCTTCCCGCACCAGCACGTCGACGGAGGCGCCGGTCTGTGCGAACGACGACGCTTGAAACGTGGCATTGCCGCCCATCGCTGCAGCGACGCGTGCGGCGCCCATGGCATGTGCCCATTCGTCTTGGGCTGCGTGGAGCGCACGCGCCGTGAGGGCTAGCGGCGCTCCGTGCATCGCGAGATCGTGCGCGAGCGCGACGAAGGTGGCTACGGACGCAAGCTCGTGTGTGGCGCGCTCTTGCCACAGCTGGGCGGCGTACCCCCCACTGCGCCCGCGAAACGCGGTCTGCCCTCGGCGCGGCGGCCGACCATGGCCGATGCTGAATGGGAGATCCTCGCTGTAGTTGCCAACGGGGATCTTGATGGTGAGCGCCAGACCCATCTCGAAGCCCTGGTTTCGCCCCAAGCTGTTGCCCTTGGCCACGGGTACGGTGCTTCGCAGCGCCAGGCTCGCGAACCCGAGCGAGGCGAACGCCGCAACGTGAACCCCGTGGGTGCCGGCGAACTCGTTGTGCGCTTCGCGAAAGTCGTATCCCAGCTCGGCACCGAAGCCCCAACCCATCTCGACGCCGCCGGCATAGCGCCCGTACTCGCCGGCGTACGACTGCGCCTGGCCGAACACGCCAAAGGTGGTCAACGGGCTCTTGGTCACGCGCACTGCGCTGGCCTCGGCGCCGATGCCCAACGCGGGCACGACTCCGACGGTGCCCGAGAGCAAGAGCCCCGGCATGAACCAGTACGAAGCCCGGGATCGCGGATCATCGTCCGAGCTTGCCGGTGCTGGCGCCGCATTGGCCGGTGTGGCTTGCGGGTCTTGGGCCACGGGCAATGTTTCTCCCGGTGGGCTGTCGCCCGGAGGGCTCGCCGGGGCCGGAGCGGCTTGGTCTTGCGCGTGGGCCACTGCGGGCAGCCCAAGAAGCAAGGCGGACGACAAGGACGGAAGCCAAAGCTGGCGCATGGCACAAAGGCTATCGCCTTGCGCTGGCACAGACCCAGATTGTTGCGTGGGCTCTGCCGGTGGCGATCAGTTCGAGGGCTCGTAGCCCAGGTTGGGTGAGAGCCAGCGTTCGGCTTCGCCCAAGGTCATGCCTTTGCGCGCCGCGTAGTCGGCCACTTGGTCGCGGCCGATTTTGCCTAGGGTGAAGTAGCGCGCCGCGGGGTGCGCAAAGTACAAGCCACTCACGCTCGAGCCCGGCCACATGGCAAAGGACTCGGTGAGGCGCATGCCCGTGTGCTTCTCGACGTCGAGCAGCTTCCACAGCGGGCCCTTTTCCGTGTGATCGGGGCAAGCGGGGTACCCCGCTGCGGGCCGAATGCCGCGGTACTTTTCGGCGATGAGGTCCGCCGGCGAGAGCCCCTCGCCCCTGCCGTAGCCCCACTCTTGCCGGACTCGCTCGTGCAGGTACTCGGCGAACGCTTCGGCCAGTCGGTCCGCCAGCGCCTCGGCCATGATGGCGTTGTAGTCGTCGTGCGCCTGCCGGAACTCTTTGACCAGCGCATCGAGGCCAATGCCCGTGGTGACGGCAAACGCTCCGACGTGGTCGGCGAGACCGGCGCCTGCCAGGGCCACGAAGTCGGAGAGCGACTGCTGGGGCTTGCCAGCTTCGCGCACGGTTTGTTGACGCAGGAACCGAAAGCTCGCGAGCTGCGTCTTGCGTGCGCTGTCGGCGAAGACGCAGACGTCGT
>JBIKNA010000207.1:0-11970 GCA_044358965.1 Polyangiaceae bacterium | reverse complement strand
CGGTCGCCGTGTCGGTCTTCCGAATGATGACTGCGCACGGGCTCAGGCTCGAGTGGAGCGCCTGGGCAGCGGCAACAAGCCGCTTGTCGTCGATGTTGCCCGACATTCGCATGCCTGCCGTCACGTTAAGCTCCGCGGACTTCGATTGGCTGGGAGGCTTCGTCGCTGCTTCGGGGGCCAACGTGCTTGTAGCAGCGCCAGGACCTGTGGCCACGGTGGGCGAAGCCCCGGCATCTGGGGCTTTTGCTTCGGGGGACGGCTGCTTGTCGGTGGCCACCGTAGGGGCGACGGCAGGTGCGCCACAGCCTGCGAGCGCCAGCACAAACGCCGCCGCACGAAAGGGCAGGCGCGCGCAGCTGGTGCTTCGCCGCGGCCCTTGGGTGCCGGCGCGGGACAATGGTGTAGCTTGCATGAAGTCGATCCTGCGGCGAAGCGTTCAGGGAACTCCAACCTACCTTGGACGGCGTTTGGGGGCTCGCTCTTTTGCTTGCACGGTCAGGGCGCTCCGAGCGACGCTCCGCACGAGCGTTTCGCCCGGGTAGTGTCCACGGCTTCGCTCGGGCGGTGCCTTCGCCACGCCGTGCATCCATGCTTTCGCCAAGGCCTCACCAAGGCGGGAACTTGGGGCGAGAGTCGTACTTCCAGTTGCGCGGTCGTTCGAGAGCGGGGCCTACAAAACGCACCGGGCGCACACCTTGCGAGGTGCACGCCCAGGGCGAACGCGACGGACGCGTGAGCGCGTTTTACTTGTCGCCGACGGCGCGACACCAGAGCATCTGCCTGTTCTTCTTCACGCCGTTGGGGCGCGTCACCGTGTAGCCGCGGCCGCCGGTGAACTCCACGGTGAGCGTGATGTCCCTCTCGGCATCGCCTTGGCCCTTGGTGCGCGTGATGGTCAACGTGCCGCTCTGCGGGCAGCCGAGCGCACCAATACCGCAGCGTTTGTAGCCGGACACCGTACGCGTAAGCTCGCGGCCCTCGTGCGTCACGACGCTAGAGCCGTCACGCGTCACGCACTTGGCCGCGGCGTCGTAGGCGACGGTCCAGTTTGCCGTGCGAGACACGCTCTTGCCGGTGCTTGAGGTGCCCGACATCTGCACCTTGCGCTTCTTGGTGAACACGTTGCCGTTCTTCTCGAACTCCACCGTCACCGTGCGGTTTACGGTGCGCACGACGCCGTCGTCGATGCGCTCGATCTTGAAGCCATTGGCCTCGCGCACCACTTGCAACTTGCCCGCCCCCGGGGCCGTCCAGGTGGCCTTGATGGTGCCCGTGAACTTGTTCTTGCCGCCAGGACCGGTGCAGCCGTTGAACACGTGGGTGGCCACGCGCGCGCCGCCACCAAGCTCGATGGTGGTGGTGATGCAGCCTGCGGGGGTGAAGTACTTTCCTGGGTTCTCACGGACCTTGGTCAGGTGCGCCTCGAGGTTGCCGCTGGCCTCGCTGGGCTCGGGGCCCTGGTCGGCCTCGGCCTCGGTGGCGGTGCCCGAGAGGGCGTCGTCAGCGGCCTCGTCGGATTGCTCATCCTCGTCGTCGGCCTCGGCGTCGCTCACGAGAAGGTCCTCGGAGGTACCGAAAGTCTCGCCGGACGAGGTTTCGTCTTTCTTGCAGCCGGGAAACACGGCGAGCGAAACAACGAAGACCGACGACAGAAGCGCTACGCGGGAAAGCGACATGATGGGGAACCCTCCGAAAGGTGCGGACAGCCTGTCTGCCCGCCGACGGCAGGGAGGAGTGCATGGGCGATGCCAGGGATGCCTTCTTGAAATGATTGGGAATTTGCTCGTCGGGGGTGAACGTCCGGGCGAGACCTGAACGCGCCCGCGTCCAGGGGGCGGCAGACCAGACCCCACGTCGATGGCCCACCCAGAAGTGTGCTACGAGCGCACACATGGCTGAGCGAAAAACACCGCGAGCGCTCCTCGAAGAGAAGGGCCCCATTCCCGCCGACGTCGTTGCCGTGCTTATCAGCGGACAGGTCGTGGATCTGCACACGCCCGTCGACGTGGACAGCACCATGACACTGGTGCGCGTGAACGATCCGAAGGGCCTCGATATTGTTCGCCACTCGTCGGCGCACGTCATGGCCGACGCCGTGCAGCGTTTGTTCCCCGGCACCAAGGTCACCATTGGCCCGGCCATCGAAGACGGCTTCTTCTACGACTTCCAGAAGGCCAAGGGCACGTTCTCCGACGAGGACCTCGCCAAAATCGAAGCCGCCATGCGCGAGGTCGTTGCTGGGGATACGCCCTTCGTGCGCGAGCCCATCGATCGCCAAGCCGCCATCGATTTGTTCACCAAGATGGGCGAGACCTTCAAGGTCGACATCATCAAAGGCTTCCCCGAGGGCGAAGAGGTCAGCCTCTACAAGCATGGCGCCCCCGGTGCCGAGTGGTTCGATGTCTGCAAAGGGCCGCATGTGCCGCGCACCGGCATGCTCAAGGCCATCAAGCTCACCAGCGTTGCCGGGGCGTACTGGCGCGGCGATGAGCGCAACCCCATGCTCCAGCGCATCTACGGCACGGCGTTTCCGTCGGAGAAGGCGCTCACGGCACACCTGAAGCAAATCGAAGAGGCCAAGGCCCGGGATCACCGGAAGCTCGGCAAAGAGCTCGACCTGTTCTTCTTCGACAACGTCGCGCCGGCCATGCCGTTCTTCTTGCCCAAGGGCGCGTTCGTCTACAACCAGCTGGTTTCGTACATCCGTGGTCTGTACGACGAGTTCGGCTACGAAGAGGTCATCACGCCGCAGGCGTTCGACCCGAAGCTGTTCCTGACCAGTGGGCACCTGCCCAACTACGCCGAGAACATGTACCGCATGTGGACCGAGGACCAGATCGAGGGCCTCGAGAACATCGAGCGCAACGCCCTGGCGGGCACGCTCGGTGGTCCGGCCGATGCGCCCAACTCGCGCAACGTGCCCCAGACCGACAAGTGGTACGAGGGTCTCCGCGAAGAGGCCTTTGGGCTCAAGCCCATGAACTGCCCTAGCCACTGCATCATCTTTGGCTCCAGGCTCCGCAGCTACCGCGAGCTGCCCTGGCGCGTCGCAGACTTTGGTCGCTTGCACCGCTACGAGCGTGGTGGCGTGGTGCACGGGCTGTCTCGCGTGCGCACGTTCTGCCAAGACGATGCTCACATCTTCTGCGACCCCAAAGACGTACCCAAAGAGATCGAGAGCTTCATCAAGTTCTTGTATCGCGTGTACAATGCATTCGCCTTCACGGACATCGCCGTGAAGCTCGCCACCCGCCCGGACAACCGCGTGGGCACCGACGAATACTGGGACATCGCCGAGCGCGCGCTGGCGCAGGGGCTCGAAGCCGCGGGGCTGCCCTTCGAGGTGCTGCCCGGCGAGGGGGCGTTCTACGGACCCAAGATCGAGTTCCACGTCAAAGACGCGCTCAAGCGCGGCTGGCAGCTCGGCACCATCCAGTACGACCCCAACCTGCCCGAGCGCTTCGACCTGTCGTTCATTGGCGAAGACGGCAAACAACACCGCCCGGTCATGTTGCACCGGGCCATCTTGGGTTCCCTCGAGCGCTTCTTCAGCGTGTTCGTCGAGCACTGCGGCGGCAACTTCCCCACGTGGATCGCCCCCAAGCAGGTCATGCTCATCACGGTCATGCCCGAGACCTTCGACGAGTACGCGCACAACGTGGCCCGGGAGCTGCGCGCCAAGGGCTTCCGCGTGGACTTGGATCTGTCCAACGACAAGCTCGGCGCCAAGATCCGCAACGGCCGCCTTGCGCGTTACCCGTACCTGGCCGTCATCGGCGGCAAAGAGGTCGAAAGCCAAAGCCTCGGTGTTCGCTCGCGCGAGCGCGGCGAGCTTGGGCCCATCCCTGTCGCGCAGTTCATCGAGATGCTGAGCGCCGAGGCCCGCGCGCCCATCCAGTAGCCCGCCGTCACAACCCGCCGCCACAACCCGCCGCCCGCCCGCGCGGTGCGGCGGCCACGTGCCCTCCCGGGGGGTGGGGCTTCCAGGATCCAAGTTTCACCCCCAGGAGACGCCGTCGGTAGCGGTATTTTGCGGCAATACGGCACGGCAAGGTGCGTGCATACATGGGAGCCATGCGCTCCTTCGGCCCCGGACTCGTGGCATCTCTTTCGGCTATCGCGCTGCTTGCGGGGTGTGCCGTCGAGCCGGACGACGATGAGGCCGAAGCGACCCAGCTGTCGGCGTTGGAGTCGAGCATTGGCTTCGACGGGGCCGTCGAGCGCCTCGATGAGGCGGCGCTGTCGCGCGTGGAGAGCGAAGCTGCCACCCGGGAAGCCCGCGGGGATACGCCCGAGGCCGTGGAACGGGCCGCGAGTCTTCGTGTGCTGCGCGAGGCAAAGAGCGCGAGTGTCGCGCCGCGGTTCTCGGAGCTCCGGCTGCAGTCGGCCTACGACTCTGATCTGGTCAAGATGAACGGGCAAGAGAAGGCACTTTGCAAAGGCGCGCGGCTCGTTTGCGTGCGGGTGCTACTTGCGGGATTTCGCGCCCGCGGCGCCGCGCAGGCGCAGTACCGCGACGGCAACGTCGGCGGACGCATCGACGCATTCCGGCACACGTATTGGAACGCGCTGATGGTGCGGGCCGTGGGGGCAACCCACGCCAAGCTCTGGGCCGATGCACACGAGAACGGCTACGCCGACAACCGGGCCACGCCGGCCAATCGGGTGCAGTCCGACATGGACTTTCACAACAATGCCCAGGGCCGGCAGATTGGCAGTGTGCGCTCGCGCAGCGAGAGCGATACGCGGCGTGCGGTGGTGACAGCGCTCGAAACGGGAGCGCTGCGGGCCGTGCGCTACGACAACGAGAGCGACCAAGTGGGGCGGTTGGTGAAGAGCAGCGAGTGTACGGACGCCGCGCCCTGCGGCCGGTGAATCTGCCCCCCGGCGGCGCCATGCTCCCCGAAAACCCGCGCAAATGACGGGTTGACCTGTACTGGGGGGCCAATTTTGCGCCCTTTTCGAGCAGTTGACCGTTGACCCCGCGCGCGCGCACGGCCATCATCGCGCCGCGGCCCGCACCTTTGGCGGGTCGGCACATCAGGAGGTCAAGCTCGCCCTATGGCTATGGGTCGCCCCAGGTTCGATCCGCGTCAGCAACAACGCGGTTTCCAGATTCGTGTCAACCACCGCATTCGCGTTCCCGAGGTTCGTTGTATCGACTCGAACGGCGAGATGCTGGGTGTCTTGCCCACGCACGAGGCCATGCGCCGTGCGCAGGAGCAGACCCTGGACTTGGTCGAGGTGGACCCCAAGGCACAGCCCCCGGTGTGCAAGATCTTGGACTTCGGAAAGTACAAGTACGAAGAGAAGAAGAAGACCGCCGAGGCCAAGCGCAAGCAGACCGTCGTCGAGGTCAAAGAGATCAAGCTCCGCCCCAAGACCGACGACCACGACATTGCCTTCAAGGCCAAGGCCGCGCGTCGCTTCCTCGAGGCTGGCCACAAGGTCAAGTTCACGGTCCGTTTCCGCGGTCGCGAGATCACGCACCCCGAGAAGGCCCAAGAGCAGCTCACGATCCTCATTCGCGAGACCGAGGATCTGGCCAACGTCGAGACCCGCGCCATGATGGAGGCGCGCGCCATGACCGTCATGATCGCGCCCAAGCCGCAGGTCATGCAGAAGGTCGCGCAGCTCAAGGCTCAGCGCGAAAAAGAGCGTCAATTGGCCGAAAAAGAGGGCCGCGTGCTCCCGCCCGAGTCCAGCTCCGCCATGGATCTGCCGGACGACGATGACGATGACGACGATGATGACGACGACGACGACGACGCGCCCGAGAGCGGCAAGCCGGCGGGGTGAACATCGTCTGGCTTCGTAAGCTGACCACGAAGAAGGCACGACGGCTCGCGCTGCTCGTGCCTTTTCTGTGTGTGCTGCTCGGGCGCTCTTGCGCTGCGGACCGACTGGGCGACGCCGCAGTGGCCCGGGCCGCAGCGGTGTCTCGCGATTTGGGGTGCTCCCCCGCCGAGCCCAAGGCCGGCGACGACGAGGGGCACGCCGGCCACGAGCTCACAGAGCAGGGCACGGACGCGGGCGCATCGAACCCCAGCAAGCGCCACAGCAAAGGCAAGCCTCCGCCGCCGCCGGTAGCCGTCGAGCAGCCCGCCGCCGATGGCGGCGCCAAGACGCTCTATCTGCACATTCCGGCGCCGGTGGTGCGTCGCGCCTTCTCGCCACCACGCGGCTCGGCGGATCCGGCGGTCGACGCATCGGGGCATCCGGTGGGCGTACGCCTGAGCGGCGTTGGGGGCACGGGGCTGCAAGACGGAGACATCGTGACGCACGTGGATGGTGCGCCCGTCACTACGGTTGAAGGCGGCGTCGCCATCGTCGCGGCCGCGCTGCAGCGGCACCAGCGCCATATCTCGGGCCGCGTGCTCCGAGGCGGGTCCGTGGTCCTGGTCACCGTCGATGTGCCCGAAGAAGCCATGAAATTTGGCCAGAAGCCCTAAGGTGTACGACACATGCACACATGTCGTTTTCCTCCCGGTTCTGGCACGCCCTCGCCGTCGCGAGCTCGATGTTGCTTGGCTGTGAGGCGAAGGCACCGCCTGCCCCCGTCGAGCCGCCTGCTCCCGTAACCCTTGCGCCCGCGCCCTCCGCGCCCCCTTCGCCGCCGGCCCCCAAGGGCCAGGCGAGCAAGCTCCGCGTGCTCATCGCCGGCGATGTGATCCCGCACCGACCGATGCTGATGAAGGCGGACCAGATCGAAGCGGCCCTCGCGCCGCTCGAAGACTTTGCCCGTGCCGCCGATGCCTTCGTCGTGAACTTCGAGGCGGCGGTAGGCACGCCGGACCCATCGCAGCGTTTGGTGTATCGCGCGCCCGCCGAATGGCTCACGGCGTTGCGTACCCGCGGCGTGACGGCAGTGACCGGGGCCAACAACCACGCCTGTGATGGCGGCAGCCCGGGCCTGTCCGAAACCCAGCGCGCAGCCCACGCTGCGGGACTACCACTCATCGGCGTGGACGACGAAGACCCGTGGGAGCCGCGCACCATCGCCAGCACGCCGGATGGCCGTCGTGTGTGCGCGATTGCGTGGACCAGCATCGTGAACTCCGAGACCATCTGCGCGAAGAGCAAAGATCTGGCCCGGGCACCGGTGCGCCACGCGGGTACCCAACAAGCCATCCGGGCCATCCAGAAGGCCAAACGCTCTTGCGCCGCCGTGGTGGCCATCGCCCATGCGGGCGACGAGTACCTGCCCCAGCGCCCGGGCGTGCAAGAGATGGCCGATGAGCTGGCCGAAGCCGGTGCCAGCGCCGTGGTGTTCCATCACCCACACGTGGTGTCCGAGGTTCGCGCAGCCAGCACCAAAGACGGCCGATCGGTGCCGGTGTTCGCCTCGCTCGGCAATCTGGTCAGCAACCAAGGCGAGTCGTACCACGCGCCGCTTCCGCCGTTGCCCACGGGCGAGCGCCGCCTGGTTTGCGTCAACGGATGGACGCGCTTGGGCATGATCGCCGACCTGTCCTTTGACTTTCCGGCCGAGGGAGCCCCGGAAGTGGCCTGGGGCTACCACTTGGTCTGGGTCGACAACGAACACGCGGTCGACCCCACCCGCAAGGTGCCGCGCATCACCACACGGCTATTTTCTCCGGACAAAGATGCACCCATCGTCGATGCGTTCATGCGCGACAAGAGCGGGCCCGTCTCGGTGTTCTTTGACGCCCGGTGGCTTGGGGGCCCCATGGAGCTTCGTGATCGCCCGGTGGCGGGCCTCGCTACTCGCCATGGCCCCCGCGCCGCTTCCGTACATCCGCGCGCATCGCGGTGAAGCGGTCGCGCAAGTCGAGCAGCAGCCCCACCCACTTGCGTAGCTCTGTAGAGGTAGGCATGTGCGACACGATGCCGCGCACCTCGACGTAGCCATGTTGCAGTAGCAGGCTACCCTCGGGCACCCCGAGCAACGCCGCGCGGATCTTGGGCGTAAAGAGGAACTGCGCCAGCGGCTCCGGTGCATCCACCAAAAATGCGTCGTCGAACGCTTGGTCATTGGTCTTGGCCTCGTGCATGAGGCCCACGAGCAACTTGGCTCGGTCGAGCAAGGATGCATGTTGCAAAAAGATGCGCGGCGTGGCCTCGGGCGCACTGGTGCGCAAGATGACCTCTAGAGAGGTGCCGACGGGCATGACATCGAGGGCGTAGAGCTCCGTTGCAAACTGAAACCCGCGGGGGATGCGCAGCGCAAAGCGCGCAAAAAACGGCGCATCGTCGTAGGTGGTGCGCGCCATGTACGCTTGGTCGCCCACGCGATGCAGTTCGACCTCTACGGAGGTCTCCGACAGCAACAGCTGCAACGTATTGGCAAAGCGGTGGTGCCAGGCCTCCAGGGCCACCCACGGTGGCGGCGACCCAACATTGGCCGGGGCGTCGACCACCAGGGGCAATCGCAACATGGTCGCGAGGGACTTGAGGCTATCGTCGTAGGCCGTGCCCAAGGCGTTCAACGCCTGCTCCGTTGCGGTGAGCGAGGCCACATCGGGCTCGGCGCTTCCGAGCTTCTTGACGGCGGCTTCGAGCTCGCCCAGGTGCGCATCTTGGGCGTCCGTCAGCATGTCGCGCTCTGCGGCGCTGGGCATTTTGCGCTGAACGTCTGCGCGGCCCTCGGCCACTCGCTCCCGAAGGCTGGCCAGGGGGTCTCGGTAGAGGGTCGACATGCGAAGGCGCGCAACAGCTTAGCAGTCTCAAGGACTTTCGCGGTTTTCCTTGGGACGTAGGTTTGACACGTGCCCAACTTTTCGTTCATAACCAGGCGATGCAAGGCGAAGCCCGCAAGGTCCGTGTTCTGGTCGCGAAGCCCGGTCTCGATGGTCACGATCGCGGGGCCAAAGTGGTGGCCCGCGCGCTGCGCGACGCCGGCTTCGAGGTGGTCTACACCGGGCTCCACCAGACGCCGGAGATGATCGCCAATGCGGCGCTGCAAGAAGACGTGGACGCCGTGGGGCTGTCCATCATGAGCGGCGCGCACAACACGCTGTTCCCTGCGGTCATGGAGGCTCTCAGGGCCAAGGGCGCCGACGACGTCGTGGTGTTCGGGGGCGGCATCATCCCCGACGACGACGTGCAGAAGCTTCGCAGCGCTGGGGTCAAGGGCGTGTTCACGCCGGGCACCAAGCTCGAAGAGATCATCAACTGGGTTCGCAGCAACGTCACGCCGCGGGCCTAACCAGCTCTACTGCGCATCGTCAGCGCCCGGGCGTCGCGTCAGGCGACGTAGCGGCAGCGCGAGCAGGGCCAAGAGCAACATGCCGCGAGACAGCGGGCTACGGCTCTTGGCGGGCTTGCTGGGGAGCACCGCGGGCGTGCTTCCTCGCCGATGTTTGTGCGTACGCCAGGACTCGCTGTCGCTATCGCTGTCTTCGCTCCAGTCCTCGTCGCTGTCATCGCTGTCATCGCTGTCATCGCTGCTGCTGTCGTCGTCGCTGCTCCCCCAATCACTCGTGTCGTCGCTCCAGTCCTCGTCGCTGCTGCCGGGATCACTCGGACCGCTGCTGCTGCAAGACTCATCGCTGGCGAGGTCCGCGAACAGAATGACTCCGCTTCCGTCGCAGGACTCGCTGCTGGACCCATGCTCGTACACGACTTCGTTGCCTGGCGTGGGGGAGGGGTAGCTGGGCCCCGCAGTACTGGGGAGCGGGGCATCACGCTGGGGGTCAACCGCGGGGCTTTCGCACACGGTGCTGGTCGCCTGGACCCAGGGCGACTTTGGGGCTCGGTCCACCTGTCGCAAGGCCGTGTGCTGCGGTACACCGCCAAGGGCGGCAACGCTGCGGACCAAGCTCGTGCGGCCGGGCACCAGTCCCGACAGAAACAAGGCCGCGTCGTTGGCGCTGCCGCAGCGCAGAACGTCTGCACCGAAAGCGCCAGCGGGGGGCTCGGGGCAGAGGCCATCGGTCGTGTACACCTTGCCCATGGCGCACGACGGCGCCACAGGCGCTCCTTGCACCAGCGCTTTGGTGACTTCGGCGGTGCACGCAGCGCCCTTGGTGGCTTCCGTGTTCTGCGCCGCGGCCATGGCGAAATAGCGTGCCAGGGCCGGTCGGATCTTGGTGGTGGTGCCCGGCACGGGGACCTCGAAGAAGAGCGACGAATGGCTTGCCGTCTCGAGGGCGAAGGTGCCTGGGGAGAGCGACAGAAAGTGCGACCGGGCGTCCGCGTAGTTGCTGCCCGAGGGGGACCAGTGAACGAGTGCGGGTGGCAGGGCAATGGCGTGCTCCGGCGTCACGTGCTCGCGACCCAACGTGAACAGCACCAGGCGCGACGTGGGCGTGGCATTCGTGTTGTCGAAGGCGAACACCGTCTCGCCCTCGGAGGCTTCTTGCACCCGAAGGGTGGGCACCCGCACGGTGCCGGGCGCCGCTGCAAAGCCCAACACCAAGATCTTCTTTCCCCCAAGGCGGGCGGCCTCGAACACGGGGCTTGGGGCCAAGGGTTCGCCCAAGCCCATGTTCCGAAACCGCGTGTTGGCGGCGCTGCGGTCCGACACTGCGTCGGCGAAGGTGAGCTTGGCCATGGCGCCCTCGGGCCCATCGCGCACCACATCAATGTGCTTGGGCACATCGCACGCACCGGGCACCGCGGGCGGTAGAACGCGGGGCGCGGTCGCCTCGTCGAGTGCGTCGAGCCAGGCCTCCGACGCCACATCGACCCGGGCATGGGCGTCGATGATCATGTACGCCCCAAACGCCGCCTGTTGGCTCTGCACCTCGGCCCGGGTCCAGCGCACGGGGGTCGTGCTGTGGGGCGCCACGGCAGCCTCGACCAACGTGGGGCTCGCGCCCACAAAGCCCAGAGCAAGTGCCGACCGCGTATGGGCGGAAGCGAGGAGCGCAAAGGCGATGGCGGCGAAAGTAGAGGAGCGAAGGGCTGTCACTTGTGGCTCGGTGTTGACGAGCCCTGCCTTGACGCAACTTGCGTACCTCGCCGCGTCCCGCAGCGGACATCAGCAAGATCAAGCGTTTGGCGTTCTGCGGCGCCACTGTGCGCGGGGGCCATGAACGGCGGTTCTCGCTCTTTCGTTACCGCGGCTTCACGTGGGGCTGCCCCCGGGGCGGTTGAGCGGAACGCTCGAACGAGCCTACCTGCCGCGCGGGTTCAGGGCCGTTTGTCGCCCGTTGCCGACAGGTGATCGACCGCCATATCGACGAAGGCACGGCGGATCTCCGCGTCCGCGAGCGGCGGGGCGTCGTCCCAGAGCAGTGTGTTCACCACGCCCATGAGCCCGTGCGTCAGCACCCATGCCGACAACTTTGGGTCCCGGGTACCGAGGTCTGTGCGCTTGCGAAGTGCAGCCTCGAGGCGCTCGGCAAACACGTTCTGGTTGTGCGCCAGTGCGGGCATCAGGCCAATCTGCACGGCCACGCGCAGGGCCACCCTGGCGAGCCGCTTTCGATGCCCGTAGGTCTCGAGCGCGTGGTCGACGATGGCCTCGATGCCCGCGCGCAGATCCATGTCATGCGTACGTTCGAGCACGGCCTCGAAGGACCGAAGGTTGTCTTCGGTGATCTTCGCCGCGAACGCCGCCATCAGGTTCTTGCGGTCGCGAAAGTAGTCGTACAGCGATCCGACGCCGACGCCGGCCCGCTCGGCCACGTCTTGCAAACGAATCTCTTCTTCGCTGCCGGTGCGGTCGATGCCTTCGGCGGCGGCGGCCAGCACGGACTCGACCACCGAACGCGATCGCCCTTGCTGCGGCGCCTTTTTGAGAAAGCGATCGTAGAACGGACGGGAGCCTTCGGCCATGACTCCCCTATGGTACGCCCTCCTCCTTCGCCTTGCGCGGCCGAAATGATGCGGGAGCGCTGGGCTACGCGACGGTGATGGCCTTGAAGGCCATCATGGCACCATCGGCGAGGCGCGCGGTCTCCAGTGTGAACGACGAGAGGTTCTGGTTGCCGACCACGTTGTCGACGGAGTTGCTGGTGTCGGGTTGACCGAAACCTTTGTAGTCGTCGTGCGACTCGAAGA